>NZ_JAGSOG010000362.1 GCF_018139695.1 Actinospica durhamensis
CTCCTGATGGGTGGGTGTGCGGGGAAGGGGAAGGCGGGTCCGGCTCAGGCCTAGTCGACCTGGCAGGCGGCGACGCTCGAGGTGCTGACGACGACCGAGTGGGCCGCGACGTCGTCCTCCTCGATCTCCTGCAGCGGCAGGACGTCGTCCGCGGCCTCGTCGGCAGCGGGCTGCTCGGCGGGCTCGATGTCCTTGCTCATCGCGGCCTCCTGGCTGGGTGTGCGGGGACGGCGGGTTCCGGTTCGGTCCGGCTCAGGCCGGCTCAGGCCGTGGTGATCTCACAGGCCGCGACGGACGAGGTGCTCATGGAGTGCGCCGAAACGTCGTCCTCCTCGATCTCCTGCAGCGGCAGGACCTCGTCCGCGGCCTGGTCGGCAGCGGGCTGCTCGGCGGGCTCGTTCTCGTTGCCCATCGCGGCCTCCTCGCGTTCGTCGCCGGGTGGGGGAGACCCGGGATCAGGCGCAGGCGGCGAGGCTGACGGTGCTGCCCGCCTCGCTGACGGCCGAGTGGGCCTCGACGTCCGACTCCTCGGTCTCCTGCAGCGGCAGGACCTGCTCCGCGCCCTCTTCGGCCTCGGGCTGCTCGGTGGGCTCGATGTCCTTGCTCATGAGGGACCTCCTGGTTGGTCTCGAGTGTGGTCTCGAGCGTCGGGCGGGGTGCCGCCCTCGACGCTGACGTCTCCGACGCTAAGGCCGGGCGCCGTCGCAGCGGTTCGCCGCCGGTAAGAGGGCGGTATCAGCGCGGGCCGCGGGCCCTCGGCCTGCGCCGCGCCGCCGCCGCGGGGCCCGCGCACGCTCCGCCGGCCCCTCGACGCCCTCCGCGAACCCGGGTGTGAGCTGCCGTTTTACCGCTGCCGAACCGGTGCCTAAGCGGACCGCAAGCAGACCCACGCACACTGATCGCAACGGGCCGCTCGACCGCGTCCGGCGGACGCCCACAGCCTCGCAGGGAGGGCCGATGGAACTCGACGAACTCGTGTCGCTGCGGCCCGTTCCCGGCGCGGGCCTGCTCGTCACGGTCACCAACCGCTGCCCGCTCGGCTGCGCGCACTGCTCCGCCTCCTCCACCCCCACGGGTCAGGAGCCTGATGCCGCTGCGCTGACCGGCTTCGTCGGGTCCTTCCAGGCCGGCCACGCGCCGCGGGTGATGATGCTGACCGGCGGGGAACCGTTGCTGCGGCCCGGACTGGTGGTCGAGCTGGCCCGGCGCGCGCAGGCCGCGGGCACCCGCACCGCGGTGCTCACCGGCGCGTTCTTCGCCGTGCGCGAGGGCCTGGCCGACCCGATCCGGGACGTGATCGACGCCGTGGACCACTTCTCCGTGAGCATCGACGCCTTCCACGAACGCGAGGTGCCAAGGGCGAGCGCGTTCCGCCTGCTCCACCGCGTCCTCGAGCGCGGGACGGCCGCGAGCATCCACGCGATCGGAGCCACATCCGAGGACGGATACCTGGACGAACTCGCGCACGACGTGCACCGTGCGTTCGACGGCGCGGTGCCGATCCTCGCGAGCACGCTGCGTCCGGTGGGACGCGCCGCCCTGTGGGTCTCGGCGGAACCGGCCACCACCCGCCCGCGCACGCTGCCCTGCGCCATGGCGGCCTGGCCGGTCGTCGCGCCCGACGGCACCGTGCTCGCCTGCTGCAACCAGATCGTGGTCGACCGCCGCCCCGTGCCCGCGCACCTGCGGCTCGGACACATCGCGCAGGACGGCTGGGAACGGATCGAGGCCGCCGCGCTGGCCTCGCCGATGCTCCGGCTGATCCGCACGACAGGACCCGAATACCTCGCCCGGCTGACCGCACCCCGCGAGAGCGCGGACCTCCCGCTCGGCCACTGCGTCTCCTGCCGCGCGCTCGACCCGGCGAAGCTGGCCGGGCACGACGCCGTGCGCCTGGCCGCGGGCCCGGCCGGGCGGCTGCTCGACCTCGAGTCCGCGCGGCGGCAGGTCGAGGCCGGGGCCGAGGACTTCCTGCGCCGGCACGCCTCGGGCCGGCACGCCGCGCTCGTGCACGCGAGGGCGCGGTGACCACCATGGCCCACGCGACCGCGCGCCGCGCCGCGCCGTCGGCCTCCACGCTGCTGCGCGCCCGGCTCGACCTGGCCCGGCCCGCCCTCGACGCCGTCACCGCACGGCTGTGGCAGACCGACGGACTGGCCGAGCGCTACCGCGTCTACCTCGAGGTCATGTACGACGTGACCCGCTCCTCCGTGCCGCTGATGCTCCGGGCCGCGGCGCTGTGCGCGCATGCGCCGGACGGGGATCCGGTGGCCGTGCCGCTGCGCCGCTACCTCGAGGCGCACGCCCGGGAGGAATCAGGGCACGACGACTGGCTGCGCGAGGACCTCGAGCTGCTCGGCGCCGCCCCCGACCGCGAAGCCCCGCCCCCGGCGGTGGTGGCCCGGCTGGTCGGCCCGCAGTACTACTGGCTGGAGCACTACCACCCCGTGACA
This sequence comes from Actinospica durhamensis, assembly GCF_018139695.1. GTDB lineage: Bacteria > Actinomycetota > Actinomycetes > Streptomycetales > Catenulisporaceae > Actinospica > Actinospica durhamensis. The sequence continues at coordinate 2,454 of NZ_JAGSOG010000362.1, forward strand.
GTGCTCGGATATATCGCCGTGATGGAGGCCACCGCCCCCCGCTCCGGCGTCCCCGGCCGGATCGCCGCCTGCGCCGAGGTGCCCGACGCGGCCCTGCGCACGCTGCGCGAGCACGTCGAACTGGACGCCGGGCACACCGACGCGGTCCTGCGGCTGCTCGACGCGCTCCCCCTGTCCGACGGCCAGGCCCGCGCCGTCGCCCTCAGCGGCCTGCACACCGCCCACGGTCTGATCGCCCTCTACGAGCACATCCTCCGGACCGCCCACGTATGGAAGGACACGCGATGACCCAGGGCCGCCGCACCGAGACGCAGCTGATCGCCGCCGGATTCGACCTGAGCCTGCTCTCCGACGAGCAGCGCGAGGTCCTGCTCGAGCTCACCGAGGAGGAGTTCGAGCTGCTGGCCGACATCAAGAGCCGGATGGACGAGGCCGCGCCGGAGGTCCAGGCGCACGGCGAACTGGCCGGCGCCACCCTGTTCTGAGCCGGTCAGGGTTCTGTACCACGCGAACCAGGGCTCTGCGCCGTTCGGCGCCGGAGCGGCCACGGACGGGAAGGAGGAGTGACCGATGAACTGCGTGTCCTGCGAAGCCGCGATGCCCTCGGGCGCCCGGTTCTGCCCGTCCTGCGGCGCCCCGGCGCCGAGCGCCGCCGCCCCGGCCGCCCGCAAGCTGGTGACCGTCCTGTTCTGCGACCTGGTCGGCTCGACCGAACTGGCCGAGGGGCTCGACCCGGAGACACTGCGTGGCGCGACCCTGCGTTACTTCACCGCGATGCGCGCCCAGATCGACCGGCACGGCGGGACGGTGGAGAAATTCATCGGCGACGCCGTGATGGCCGTGTTCGGCGTGCCGGTGATGCACGAGGACGACGCGCAGCGCGCCGCCTCGGCCGCACTCGGCATGCTCGAGGCGCTGGCCGAGCTCAACAGCCGGCTCGAGCCCACCCTCGGAGTGCGGCTGCGGGTGCGCATCGGCGTGAACACCGGCCCGGCCGTGGCCGGCTCCGACTACTCCGCCGGGCAGGCGCTGGTCTCCGGCGACACGGTGAACGTCGCCGCCCGGCTGGAGCAGAACGCCGCCCCCGGCGAGATCCTCGTCGGCGCGCTCACCCGGGCCGCGCTGGGCACGGCGATGGAGGTGGAGAGCGCCGGACCGTTGCGGCTGAAGGGAAAACAGGAGCCGGTCGAGGCCTACCGCCTGCTCGGCTTCGCCCGCGACCGCGACGCGCTGGCCGAGCCGGAGACCCGCGAAACCCTGCCGTTCGTCGGCCGCGAGACCGAACTCGCCCACCTGCGCTCGGATCTCGACGAGGTCCGCGGCGGGCTCGGGCCGCGTGCCGTCACGGTGCTGGGCGAGGCCGGCATCGGCAAGTCCCGGCTGCTGCGCGCCTGGCTGGAGCAGGCCGGACGGCCGCTCGCGGTGGGCCTCGGCCGCTGCCGGTCCTATGGCGAGCAGGGCTCGCTCGCGCCGCTCGCCGACGCCCTGCGCCGGGTCCTCGAAGGCCCGGGCGCGGCAGCCGCACACGGTCTCGAGGCCCTGGCAGTGCTCGAAGCCGGACTGCTCAAGGACGGCACGCCCGGCGCGTCGCCCGAGGCCACCCGGGCCGCGGTGGGCGAGGTGCTGCACGCCGTCTCGCGGGAGGCGCCGGTGGTCCTCGCGTTCGAGGACTGCCAGTGGGCCAGCGACCCGCTGCTCGACCTGCTCGACCAGGGGCTCCCGTCCGTGCTGCGCGGGGCCGCGGTGCTGACGGTCTGCCTGGCCCGCCACGACCTGTTCGACCGCAGGCCCGGCTGGTCCGGCGGCCACCGGCTGCTCGTCGTGCCCGCACTCACCCGCGCGGACTGCGGAACACTGCTCGACCTGCTCGCCGACCGCGGCGTCGAACCGCGGCGCGACCGGGCCGCGCTGCTCGAGGCCGCCGGCGGCAACCCGTTCCATCTCGAGCAGCTGCTGGCCGCCGCGCAGGAGGCCGACGACGAGACGCAGCTGCCGCCGAACCTGCAGGCCCTGCTGGGCGCCCGGATCGACGCGTTGGCCGGCGAGGAGCGCGAGGCGCTCGACCTCGCCGCGATCCTCGGCCGGGAGTTCGAGGTCGAATACCTGGCCGCGCTGGCGGGCGAACCCGGCACCGCCGCCGACTCCGGCGCCGTGCTGCCCGCACTCACCCGGCTCGGCCGCAGGCGCCTGGTGGAACTCGCCGACCCCGGCCCGCGCCGCAACGACTCCTTCCGGTTCAGCAGCGGCCTGGTCCACGAGGCGACGTATCAGGCCATGGCGAAGCGCACCAGGGCGCAGCGGCACGAGCGGGCCGCCCGGGTGCTCGCGACGTACCCGGAGGCGGAGTGGACAGCGGCGGTCGGCGGCCACCTGGAACAGGCCTACCGCTACCGCGCCGAACTCGGCGTGACCGAGGACGCGGACGAGGTGCTGCGCGCCGACGCGGCCCGCGCCCTGGCCGCGGCCGGCGCCCGCGCCCTGCTGCGCTGCGACCTGGCCTGGGCCGCCGACCTGCTCGAGCGCGCCCTGAAACTGTTCGCCGAGGGCGAGCCCGGCCGGGACGCGACGGCCCGTCAGCTCGGCGAGGCCCGGATCGCGCTCGGCCGGCCCGAAGAGGGCTGGGCGCTGCTGCGACCGGTGCTCACCTCCGCCGACCGGCTGCAGGCGACCCACGCCGAACTGGTGCTCGCGGCGACCGGCCCGCAGGCCGCGGTGGACGCGGCGGCCACGGCCGCCCGCGCGGCCCTGCCGGTGTTCGAGGCCGCGAACGACGGGCTCGGCCTCGCCCGCGCCCGGATCCGCATCGCCCAGGAACAGCAGTTGCTCGGGCAGCACGCGCAGGCCGGGAACCTGCTGCTGGAAGCCCTCGCCGACGCGGCCCGGGCAGCGGTGGAACCCGAGCGCGCGCTGGCCCTCGGCGCGGTCGGCATGTCGCTGTGGCGCGGCCCGGAACCGGTCGGCCCGGCCCTCGCGCGCTGCCAGGCCCTGCTGGCCGAACACGGCGGTCCGCGCCCGGCCGCCCGGCTGACCCTCAGCTGCCCCACCGCCGTGCTGCTCGCCCTCGACGACCGGTTCGAGGCGGCCCGCGCCACTCTGACGAAGGCCCAGGCCCTCGCCGCGTCCCTCGGCTTCGCCGAGGGGGAGATTGTGCTGCCGATGTTCGCGGCGGCGGTCGAGGGCGCGGCGCACGAACCCGAGCGGGCGCTGGAGCTGCTCGACCAGGCCCGCGCGGCGGCCCGGCGGCTCGGGGCCGGCGGCCAGGTCGGCCTGATCGACCGCGAGGCGGCCCGGCTGCTGCTCGACGCCGGCCGGGTCGAGCAGGCGGCCGAGCTGATCGGCCTCCCGGACGGCTCGCCCGACGGCGGTGACAGGCTCCTGCGATCCGACGCGGTGGACCTGGACGGCCTGCACGCCCGGCTGGCCGCGGCCGCCGGCGACGCGGACACGGCCCGCGCGCTGGCCGGGCGCGCGGTGCGGGCCGCCGCGTCCACCGACTCGCCGGTGCTCGCGGCCGTCGCCGCCACCGACGAGGCCGAGGTCCTGGCCCGGCTCGGCGAGCGCGCCAAGGCCGAGGCCTCGATCGCCCGCGCCCGCGCCTGCTACGAGGCCAAGGGCCACCGGCCCGGCATCCGCTCCGTGGACCGGTTCCACGCGCGGCTCGAGGACTTCGAGGACTTCACCTTCACCGCGGACGCGGCCGAGCCGCGCCCGGCGAGAGGAGCGAGACGGTGAGCATGGCGGAACCGCGGCCCGCGCCGACCGATGCGGCGCCTCCCGCCGCGCCGTCGACCTCAGCCCACGCGGCCACGGCGGCGCCCCCGGCCCCGCCCGCGCCGGCCGCAGCGGGTTCGACCACTGCGACGCCCGTGGCGGGCGGCCCGGCAACCACCCGCGCCGCGGCGCTGAGCCCGGCCCCGCAGCTGACCTGGCGTCTGCTCGAGCGCGGCCACGGCCAGATCCCCATCTCCGCCGAGGAGCTCAGCCGCGCCGCAGACCCGGCGTTCAGCGGCGCGCGCGGGCGCGGCGTGCGGGTGTGCATCGTGGACTCCGGTGTCGAGGGCGAGCACCCGCTGGTCGGCGAGATCAAGGGCTCCTGGGCCGTGGTGAAGGAGGGGACCGAGCTCGCCGTGCGCCCGGTCGAGCACCACGACGCCTGCGGCCACGGCACGGCCTGCGCCAGCGTGGTGCGCCGGGTCGCGCCCGAGTGCGAGATCTACAGTGTCAAGGTACTGGGAGAGCGGTTCTCCGGCACCGGCGCGATGCTGCTGGCCGGCCTGCGCTGGGCCGTGGAGCAGGGCTTCGACGTGATCAACATGAGCCTGTCCACCACCCGCACCCGATACGCCGACGAGCTGCGCGCGCTGACCGACCAGGCCTTCTTCCAGCGCAGCGTGATCGTCGCCTCGGCGCACAACACCCCGGTCGAATCCTTCCCGTGGCGCTTCTCCTCGGTGATCTCCGTCGGCAGCCACGGCGAGGACGACGCCGACCTGCACCTGTACAACCCGAACCCGCCGGTGGAGTTCTTCGCCAAGGGCAACAACGTCCAGGTCGGCTGGCTCGGCGGTTCCACCCTGCGGACCACGGGCAACAGCTTCGCCACCCCCTACATCGCCGGGCTGTGCGCGCGCATCCTGTCCAAGTACCCGAAGATGACCGTCTTCCAGGTCAAGGGCGCGCTCTACCTCGCAGCCGCCAACGTGCACGTCGACCACGTGCGCGGAACCCACGTCGTAGAAACCGGAGGTGCCCCGTCATGAGCGCAGCACACTTCAACGATGAACCAGCCGAGCAGGGTCCCGCCGACGACGCGGCCGGGGCGGGGGACGGGGA
>NZ_JAGSOG010000363.1 GCF_018139695.1 Actinospica durhamensis
GGGCGGCACCGTAGATAACAGGCCCACCGCAGCGCGACGGTGGCCACGGCGGGACGGAGGAAGGCGGCGGCACCGGGGCTCGGGGTAAGACGCGGCCCCGGGCCTCTCGGCCCGGGGCGCCTCCCGTCCTTCTACTGTGCCGGGATTTCCCGGACCAGCCGGGAGCTCCAGTCGCACCACCGGTATCCGGGCAGGAACGCGCCGCCGGCCTCGTCGAGGTGCTCCTCGACATACGGGATGGTGGCGTCGCAGACCTCGGTCGCGAAGTCGAAGAACTCCACGGTGTCCGGCCTGGTGTGGAAGCTCCACCGGGGGTTGTAGGGCGCCGTGTCCGGCTTGATGATGGCCATGAGATGGGGCTGGTCGGTCGTCTCGCCACTGAGCAGGTCCCGGGCGTGGGCGATGTCCATCGGGTCGGTCAGCTTGACCACGAAGTGCTCGTGCGTGATGTCGGTCATCACGAAGTAGGCCGGTTGAGTGGGGGCGTCGGTGTGGACGGCTGCTGATGCCGGTGCGGCGCCGAGGGCGATGGCTGTGCTGGAAGCGAGGATGGCAAAGGCGGCCGTGACGGTGCGTCGCATGGGATTCCTCTGGTGCGGGGATCAATGTGCCTACGCAGGGTATCCACTTGATCACTCTTGATCATTTTGCCTGGCCATCTGATCACCCGCACGGCCGTACTCTTACGCCAGTGGAGGATCGGGCGCGGATCGGGATGGCCTCCCCTCGGAGCGGTCTGCTCGCACGTCACATTTCCTGCTCCCACCAGCCGCGCGTGTCGACGTCCGCGGTATCCGCCAGCGCCTGCAGTTCCGCGATCTCCTGCTCGGCGAGCTCGATGCCGCGAGCTCGGACCAGGCCGTCGATGTGACCCGCCTTCGTGACTCCGATGATCGGGGTGGTCCCCTTGGCGATGGCCCAGGCGGTGGCGACATCGGCGGCGGACGCGCCGTGGTTCTCGCCGATGGCGCCCATCCGGTCCGTCAGCGCCTGCAGTCGGGGCAGGATGCCGTTGTACACGGCTGCCCGGCTGCTGCCCTCCGGCAACGGATTGGCCGGGTCGTACCTGCCGGTCAGCGCTCCCTGCTCGAGGACCATGTAGGAGAAGAACCGCACGTCGTGCTCGTGGCAGTACTCGAGGATGCCCGCGCGCTCGGAGCCGCGGTACAGCAGGCTGTAGTGGTTCTGGACCGCCTCCACCCGGAAGCCGGCCGCGCCGAGGATCTGATCGGCGAGAGCGATCTGCGCCATGTTGTGGTTCGAGACGCCGACATGCTTGATTTTGCCGCTCTCCAGCAGCGGGATCAGAAGCGGCGTCCACCGGGCCACGTCGGCGGGGTTGTGCATCCAGTACAGATCCACGTAGTCCGTGCCCATGCGCTCGAGGCTCTGCTCCAGCATGTCCGCGACCGGATCATCGCCGTCGCCCGCGATCTGCGGCGTGAACTTCGTCGAGAGTTGATACTCGCTGCGGTCACGGCCCGTCAGTGCCCGGGCGAGGACCGTCTCCGAGCGGCCCATGCCGTAGGCCACGGCGGTGTCCCACAAGGTGAACCCGTTCGACTGCGCCTTCTCGACGACCTCCCGCAGACCGGACTCGCTCAGCCGACTGCCGAAGTAACCCTCGCCCGCCTCTCCGCTGTCTCCCCAGGCCCACGTGCCCAACGCCACCGCGGGCACAGTCAGCGCCTTACTCGTCATGTCTTATCTCCGTTGCCTGTTCGTGTGACCGTGTCGGAACGTCCGACCCCCAGCAGACCGCGATCTCCGCCACCGGGGAAGGTCGCGCTTATGGGGGTACAAGCTCAACCCCCTTCGTGCCGTGACCAGCGGCTAGCATGAACGGCATGGACCAACCGCCCGGAACCCGCGGAGCCCGCGGCGAAATCCGGGACTTCCTGGCCAGCCGTCGCGCCAAGATCACCCCGGCGCAGGCCGGACTGCCGACCAGCGCCCGGCGCCGGGTGCCCGGGCTGCGGCGCGAGGAGGTCGCCGTTCTCGCCGGGGTGAGCACCGAGTGGTACACGCGGCTGGAGAAGGGCCACATCGGCGGCGTGTCCGAGGACGTCCTCGACGCGGTCGCCCGCGCCCTGCGACTGGACGACGACGAACGCACCTATCTGTTCGACCTGGCCCGCTCATCGCGGCAGGAGAGTCGTACGCCGCCGCGTCGCAGGGATGTGGAGGTCCCGCCCCGGGCGCAGTGGCTGCTGGACTCCATCACGACGTCCTCGGCGTTCGTACGCAACGGCCGCACGGACATCGTCGCCGGCAACGCCCTGGCCCGAGCCCTGTTCGCGCCGATGTTCGGCAGCGCCACCACCGACGGACGCGGTCGCCCCAACCTCGCCCGCTACATCTTCCTCGACCCCGGTGCATCCGACTTCTTCGTCGACTGGGACGCCGCCGCCATCGCCACCGCGGCCCTGCTGCGCGCCGAGGTCGGGCGCGACCCGCGCGACCGGGCGCTGCGCGAACTCGTCGGCGAGTTGTCCACCCTCAGCCCCGAGTTTCGCGGCCGATGGGCCGCGCACGACGTCCTGATGCGCCACGACGGCGTCAAGCGGCTGCAGCACCCTGACGTCGGCCGGCTGGAACTGACCTTCCAGTCCCTCGACCTTCCCCTGTCGGGCCGGGCTGTGCACGACCTGGTCGTCTACACCGCCGAACCCGGCACCGCGTCAGAAGACCGGCTCAAACTCCTCGCCAGCTGGGCGGCTACGCGAAGAGCGGAAACGCCGGGGCCCGGCGGCGACGGTGGGTCCGTCAGTCCGTGTTATCGGACCTGAACACGTCCTTCCTGCGCTGCCGGGCGGCCATGCGGTTGGCCACGCGGTCGGTCAGTGGGGCCTTCTCGTCACGGGTGATCAGGGACTCCCCGTCGTTCGCATCGGGCGCGTTGCTCGCCGTGGCCGCTTCGTTCTCGGTCGGGACGGCGGGGGAGTGGGCGACGACGACCGGGTCCGGCCGGGTGCGCGGGTCGAGGCGCATGATCGTCAGGGGTCTGCGAGGCGGGGTGCCGAGGTCCGCGGGGAGCCGGACGATCGCGGTGCCGGCGACGGTGGTGTTGGCGATGTGGTCGTGTTGGCCTTCGTTCGTGGGGCATTCGCGTTCGCTGATCGTCAGCGTCATCGCGCCCACCACGACCCCGTCGCCGCCGCAGGCCTCGACGGCCAGGCGCAGCTGGTTTCTGGCGTCGCGGCGTGCGTCGTTGACGAGGTGGGAGTAGCCGGTGATCTCGCGGTTGGCCTCGAGGCCGAGGCCGCGGCGGGTCTGTTGCCGGGTGTTCTTGTCGTCGTGGCGGGAGGCGATGGCGATGCCGGTGACGAGTTCGAACGGCATCCAGCCCTGGTCGAGCAGCCGGGCGAAGTCCTGGGCGGTCACGTGGGTGGTGAACGGCCTGGCCGGGCGAGTGCTTGACCTGGCGCGCACGGCCAGGCCCTCGAGCGTGATCGCGGTGCCGCCGGCCGGATACTCCTCGGTCTTTATGCGTATCCCGATGACGCCGTCCGCGCCGAGGGCTTCGCACTCCGCGACGGCCCGCGCCAGCACGGTGCGCCGCGCGCCGTACTGTCGGCGCAGCAGGGTGTGGAAGGGGCCGCCGGAGCCGGCCAGGTCGGTGCGCGGGGTGTAGGCCCAGGATCCGGTGCAGCGGGCGCGGCTGGTGGTGTACCCCAGGTGCAGCACCGTGGCCGCGAACACCTGGCCCGCCGGTTCGAACCCTGAGACCTTGGTCGCGGCGAAGTCCGATACGGGCCCTGACGAACTCCACGCCCCGGCCCGGCGCAGCCGCTCGAGCCGGGCTGCGATGACGACGGCCGGGTCGGCCGTCCCAGCTGCGTCGGTGTCCGCCATGCGCCCCATCCCCCCACACGCGCGCTACTCAGGTAGGACCACGGTAGAACCGGGTGGCAGGGCGGGCAATGCGCCGGGCGCGTGCGGCGGATGGCCGGATCTGGCGCGCTTCAGTGCGGCGAGGGAACGTCGGCGGCCGTGTCGAGGACGGCGCCACCGCAGTCTGGCGGGAGGAGTTCGGCCGCCCGTGCGGCGGCACGGACAGCCGCACCCGGCCCACGGCTCACGTCACGTCACGTCACGTCAGGTCGCGTCGCGTCGCGTCGCGTCACGTCACGTCAGGTCGAGGCTGACGGTGTACTGGAAGCGGTCCGCGCGGTAGTGGATGACGGCGGCGTCGACGACGGTGCCGTCGGCGGCGTAGGTGAGGTTGGTCGAGCGCAGCACGGGGCTCGCCAGGGGTATGCCGAGCAGGGTGGCGATGGCGGGCGGGGCGGCGCAGGCCTCGACGATGTTGTCGATGCGGGCGATGGGGAGTTTCGCGTGGTCGCGCAGCAGCTTGGTCATGGGGGCGGTGCGCAGGTCCGCCTCGGTGATCCGGACGGCGTGTTCGGGGCGCAGGTGGTTCTCGGCGTGGCTGAGCGGTTCGCCGTGGTGGCGGCGCAGCCGTTCGTACACGACGAGGTCCGGGACGTCCGGGAAGTGGGCGGCGAGCAGGGCCGGGGTCGGCACCGGCTCGCGGCGCAGTACCTCGACGTCGTCGCCGGCCTGCTGGGACAGGATCGTGTCGAGGGTGCCGAGGACGTGGATCGGCGGATGGGCCGGGGCGTCGTCGGCGATGAAGGTGCCGTGCCGGCGGCGCCGGGTGATCAGGCCTTCCGACTCGAGCGTGGTCAGCGCCTGGCGGATGGTGCTGACGGCGACGCCGTACTCCTCGGCCAGGCGTGCCTCGGTGGGCAGGCGCAGCGGGTCGGCCGGGGTGCGGGTGAGGATGCGGGCGCGCAGCGCCTCGGTCACCTGGTACCAGAGCGGGAGCTGCGGGGTGCGCGGCGGCGGCGCGGGCAGCTGCGGTCGGCGGGGCGCGGACATAGCGGTTGACCGTATCGCGAACGCGTCCGGGCGGCGCGCGCCGGGCGTCAGCCGGCGTCCGGGTCGGCGTCGGCGTCGGGGGAGAAGCGCGGGGCGAGTCCGTCCCAGGCCGCGTCGTAGTCGCCCTGGCGGTGCGGGGCGTCGAGGGCGTGCCGGGTCAGCGTGATCGGCCAGCGGGTCTCGAACATGAAGGCCAGGGTGTTGTCCACCTTCTGCGGCGCCAGCGGCACGGTGGAGGCCTTGGCGTAGGTCTCGGCGTCGGGGCCGTGGCTGGTGAAGCTGTTGTGCAGGCTGGCGCCGCCGGGCAGGAAGCCCTCCGCCTTGGCGTCGTAGACCCCGTGGATCAGGCCCATGTACTCGCTCATGATGTTGCGGTGGAACCACGGCGGCCGGAAGGTGTGCTCGGCCACCAGCCAGCGCGGCGGGAAGATGACGAAGTCGGCGTTGGCCAGCCCGGGGGTGTCGCTCGGCGAGGTCAGCACGGTGAAGATGGACGGGTCCGGGTGGTCGTGGCTGATCGTGCCCAGGGTGGTGAAGTCGGCCAGGTTGTAGCGGTACGGCGCGTAGTTCCCGTGCCAGGCCACCACGTCGAGCGGGGAGTGGTCGAACTCCGAGGCCCACAGGTTGCCGCCGAACTTCTGCACCAGCTGCACCGGCGCGGCCACCTCGGCCGGGTCCTCGTACGCGGCGGCGGGGGCCTGGAAGTGGCGCTCGTCGGCCAGGCCGTTGGCGCCGATCGGGCCGCGCTCGGGCAGGGTGAAGGCGGCCCCGTAGTTCTCGCAGACGTAGCCGGCCGCGGCCGGGTCCGGCAGGTCCACCCGGAACCGGATGCCGCGCGGGATCAGCGCGATCTGCCCCGGCGCGACGTGCAGCCGGCCGAGTTCGGTGAACAGGTGCAGCCGGCCGGCCTGCGGCACGATCAGCAGTTCGCCGTCGGCGTCGACGAGGTAACGCCGCGTCATGGACCGGTTGGCCCGGTAGGTGTGCACGGCGATGCCCGTGTGCGTCAGGGCATTGCCGTTCCCGCCGATGGTGTAGAGCCCGTCGACGAAGTCGGTGGGGTTGTCCGCGCCCGGCTGCGGGTTCCAGCGCAGCCGGTTCGGTGTGGGCTCGGTCTCGGTGAACGGGGCCGAGCGCAGGTGGCCGTTCGGGATCCGGTGGTACGCGCTGTGCCGGGCCGAGGGCGTGATCCGGTAGACCCAGGTGCGGCGGTTGACGTGCCGCGGCTGGGTGAAGGCGGTGCCGCTGATCTGCTCGGCGTACAGGCCGAGCGGCGCGCGCTGCGGGGAGTTCTGGCCCCGGGGCAGCGCGCCGGGGACGGCCTCGCTCTGGTGGGAGTTGCCGAAACCGGTGAGGTAGCGCGGCTCGCCTTCATTCATGCGATTCATCGAATCATTGGAAGGATGGGGGTGTCAACGCGGCGGGGCCACCCGCGGCCAAGGGCCACCCGCGGCCACGGGACGGGCGCGCCCCCGCCCCGTCACACCGTGAACGTCCCCGGCGGCGGCTCGGGCGAGTCCGCGGCGGTGGCGTCGGTGACCGGGGCGGCGCCGCCGGTCCACGCGGCGAGCTCCTCGCCGGCCAGCACGCGGGCGGGGAAGGGGTCGGCGGCGGTGGCGCGGGTGAGCTCGGCCACCGGCAGCGGGTGGCGGGAGGCGGCGAGCACGAGGTTGCCGTAGCGGCGGCCGCGCAGCACGGCGGGCTCGGCTATCAGGACCGCGTGCGGGTAGACGGCCTGGACGGTGGCGGCCTGCGCGCGGGCGAAGCGCAGCGGCGAGCCGTCGGCCAGGTTCGCCGCGTACACCCCTTCGTCGCGCAGCGTGTGCGCGGTCAGCTGGACGTATTCCAGGCTGGTCAGGTGCGCGGGGGTGCGCGCCCCGGCGAACACGTCGCTCACCAGCAGGTCCCAGGCCTGCGGCTTCATGGTGGTGAGCGCCTCGCGGGCGTCGGCGGCGCGCACCCGCAGCCGGGCCCGCTTGTCCAGCGGCAGGTGGGTGCGCACGAACTCGGTCAGCTCCGGGTCGATCTCGACGGCCAGCTGGCGCGAGCCGGGCCGGGTGTGAGCGAGATAACGCGGCAGGGTCAGCGCGCCGCCGCCGAGGTGCAGCGCGTCCACCGCCGCGGGCGCGGCCGGCAGGGCCAGGTCGGCGAGGTGGGCGAGGCGGCGGACGTACTCGAACTCGAGGTGCGTCGGGTCCTCGAGGTCGACGTAGGACTGCGGGGTGCCGTCCACGGTGAGCAGGTGGGCGTCGGGAAGGTCGGTGTCCGGCAGCAGGCGCACCTCGCCGGTGCGGGTGGTGACGGCGGCGGGGGTGGCGGGGGTTCGGCGTGGCATGGTGG
>NZ_JAGSOG010000364.1 GCF_018139695.1 Actinospica durhamensis
GCCTACGACTTCGACAGCGGGAGCCACCGGATCGCGCCCGCGCCGCCGGGGGCGGTGTACCCGCAGGCGGGGATGCCGCCCCGGGTCGGCGGTTCGGCTGCGCCGCCGCGGCGGCTGGGGCCGGGGTATCCGGGCGGCCGGCTTCCACAGGATCCTTATACGCCGCCGGGGCTCGGCCGGGACATCGATCCGCACTACGCCCCGGCCCCGCTCTCGCGCTACGACGAGGACGACGCGGACCGCTCCTCCGACCGCCTCGTCCCGTTCGGCCTCGGCCGGCACCAGCGGCGGCTGCTGCTGCAGACGGGGGCGGTGGTCGTCGCGGTGGGCGCGCTGAGCTGGTGGGCGATCTACACGCTCGGCGGCAGCGGGCACACGAACACCTCGGCCACCGGCACCGGCCACAGCGCCCCGGCCGCGTCCGCGACGCCGGGTGCCAGGGGCGGCGCGTCCGCCTCCGCCGGCGCGGCGCCGACGTCTCCGGCCGCGCAGCAGAGCCTGTCCCAGGGTTCTGTCACCGCGCCGTCCGCGGCCCCGTCCTCCGCCGCGCCCGCGGCCAACGCGGCCGGGGTGGAGTCGGTGCGGGTCACACTGCTCGGCGGCAGCGCGTCGGTGCCGCAGATCGCGGTGCTGATCGCGGTCACCACCGACGGCACCGGGCAGATCACGGTGACCGGCAGCTACTACGGCGCGGACGGTTCCGTACACCGCACGCCGGAGTCGCAGCACTGGACGCTGTCCGGGCAGACGACGTACTCGTTCAGCGTCCCGATCGCGAACAGCGCCTACTGCGGCACGATGTTCACCTTCACGGCGCAGTCCGGCGGACACTCGGCGACCGGAACGACGGCACCGGGCTGCTGAGTACGGCGGGTATGGGTACGGCCGGGCCCTGCGGTCCGGCCGTATTCAGCGCTTGATGATGATGACGCCGCCGACGATGTGGCAGCGGTCCTGCAGGTCGGCGCCGGGGCCGTTGCCGTCGGGGTGCCAGTCGGTCAGCCGGACCAGGCCGGGCGGGAGGAACTCGAAGCCCTCGAGCAGCCGGTCGGTCTGCTCGCGCGAGCGCGGGGTGAACTCGGCCTGGTTGTCCCCGAGCAGGGAGTCCACCACCTCGCCCACCGTCTCGTCGGGGAAATCAAGGTACTGCATCACCACGATCAGGCTGCCAGGAACCAGCGCGTCCGTGATGCTCTCCAGGGCCCGACGCAGCCGTACGTCGCTGCGGGTGTAGTCCAGCATGCCCAGCAGCAGCACCCCGACCGGACGGCTGAAGTCGATCTTCCCGTGCAACCACGGATGGGTGAGCACCGGGCAGGGGTCGCGGAACTCCCCGCGCATCACGTGCAGCGTGTACGAGGGGGCGCGCGCGGCCAGCACGGCCCGGGCGTGCGCGGCGGTGATCGGGTCGTCGGTGACGTAGACGAAGGTGGACTCCGGCGCCCGTTCGCGCACGAACCCGTCCGTACTGTTCATGATGGGGATCGCGGTGCCCATCTGCAGGAACTGGTCGAGCCCGTGCCCGTCGGCGATCCAGGAGCTGGCCCGGTGCGCGAAGGCCTCGGCGGCGCGGGCGTTGACCATGACGTCCGGCCAGAGGGTGAGCAGGTGGCGTACCGCGCCGCGGTCCGACTCGTAGTTGTCCTTGCCGCCGATCATGTAGTCCCACATGCGGATCGGATGCGGCACGTCCGGGTCGACCTCGATCGGCGTCCACGGCTCGTTCGGCCCGATCAGCACCGCGTCCCACGGTGAGGCCGGCTGCTCGCCGGGCAGGGCGCCGCGCCCGGTGGTCCGTCCCCGGGGTCCCGGGGCGGGAGCGGACGGTGCTGTGGCCATGATCGCCTCCCACGTCGGTGGAGCGACCCGCTGCCTCCGGGTGCTCCCGTGTCGCATGGTATTGCAGCCTACCGCCCGCCGTAACGGTTTCGCGCCGGTTCCCGACGGCCCATCAGGTGACGGCCGTCCCGGTGAAACCCCCGCTCGCACGCGTGTGCGTACGGGTGAGCCCTCGTTGAACTGCGGGGATCCGGCAGGTCCGATGAGGCACACTCCATAAAGAAAAGTAATTGAGATATGGAGGTTGCCTTGTCGGACGAACGCGTATTCGAGATCGTACACCGCGGTTATCGGGCCTACGGCCGGGTGTATCCGCACCCCGAGCCGAGGCTCGGCCCGGTGCTTCTGGTGGGCGGCGCGATGCAGCGCAAGGAGGGCTGGGGCCGGTTCGAGGGTGTGCTGCGCCGGGAGTCGACCGTGGTCACGGTGGACCTGCCGGGCTGGGGCGGGGCCGAGGTGCTCCCGGCCCGCTACGGCATCGGCTTCCTGGCCGACTGCCTGGCCGCCGTGCTGCGCGCGGCCGAGGTCGGCACGGTGCACATGTTCGGCGGCTCCTACGGCAGCGCCGTGGCCTACCGGCTGGCCCAGCGCCACCCGCACCTGCTCGGCCGGACCGCGCTGTTCGGGGCGCTCGGCGGGATCCCGCACGGGCTGCACGGGCGGATGGTCGAGACGATCGGGCACCTGCGCTCCGGCCGGCGCGAGCGCTTCGCCCGGGAGGTGCTGGCCACCATGCTGAATCAGGACCCGTCGATCCAGCTGGCCCGGCGCGGCGCGGTCGAGCGCATCCTCTACACCGTCTTCCACGGCCTCGGCCCGAAGGAGGCCGCGCAGTACGAGCAGAACACGCTGCGACTGCTCGCCCCCGAGCCCTTCGACCCGTTCCCGGCGCCCGCCGGACCGCTGCTGTTCGGCGTCGGGGAGCACGACTCGTTCACCACGGTCCGCCACTGCCGCGAATTCGCCGCCGCCTGCCCCGGGTCCCCGTTCGTACGGCTGCGCGACGCCGACCACCCGGTCCACCTGCGCTGCCCCGACGAACTCGCCGGGCTGCTGCAGCGCTTCTTCCGTGGCCAGGCCCTGGAATCGGTGCCCGGCTGCCACCCGGTGGAGTATCCGGCCCTCACCCGTTAGGGTGAGCCGACACGAAGATCGGACGTCTGTCGGGATCGGGTCGCGCGGTCGGCTGAGCCGACCGGGGGACACCGGCGCGCGCCCCGGCGAGCCGTGCCGCCGAGCGGCCCGGCAGCGCCCACCCTGGAGCGCACCCGCCGTGGCCCGCGGCACGCGACCACGTGCGGGGCGGGGCCGTGGGTCGGCCCGGGCGCGCGCGGAGGCGGACACGACTGAAAGGGCACGGGAACCCGGCATGCGACGCTACCCCCCGATCGGCGAGCACGGAATGATCGGAGACCTGCAGAGCTGCGCGCTGGTCTCCTCGGACGGGGTACTCGACTTCTTCTGCGCCCCCCGCTTCGACTCCCCGTCCCTGTTCGCCTCGCTCGTCGACCACGACAAGGGCGGCTACGTGCGGCTCGCCGCGGACGACTCCGAGCTCGGCGGGGACTCGGCCAAGGTCCGCCAGCTCTACCTGCCGGACACCGCGATCCTGGTCACCCGCTTCCTGTCACACCACGGCGTCGGCGAGGTGGTCGACTTCATGCCGCTTGACCGGCCGGAGCGGGCCTCCTCCCGCCGCCGGATCATCAGGATCCTGCGAGTGGTGCGCGGCAGTGTGCGCTTCGTGCTGGAGTGCCGGCCCCGGTTCGACTACGCCAGGGCCGGGCACGAGCTGACCATGCGCGGGGAGCACGCCGCCGTCTTCCGCGGCCCCGAGCTCGACCTGCACCTGCAGGCCACCTTCCCGTTCCGGCGGGAGGGGGACGACGTGGTCGGCACGGTCACGCTCGGGCTCGGCGAGACCGCCGCCGTCGTGCTCGACACCACCGAGCCCGGCTGGATGCCGACCCCGATCACGGTCGAGCAGCTGGAGGAGGACCACGAGCGCACCACCCGGTTCTGGCAGGACTGGCTGCGCGGCTCGGCCTTCCGCGGCCGCTGGCAGACGATGGTGCACCGCTCCGCCATCACCCTCAAACTCCTGACGTACGCGCCGACCGGGGCCCCGATCGCCTCGGCCACCTTCGGCCTGCCCGAGCAGATCGGCGGCGAGCGCAACTGGGACTACCGCTACTGCTGGGTGCGCGACGGCGCGCTCAGCTCGCGGGCCATGGCAGAGCTCGGATTCATCGAGGAGGCGGACGCCTTCCGGCACTGGCTGAGCGAACGGCTGCGCGAACGGGCGCATCCGGGCACCGAGCCGCTGCAGATCATGTACCGCGTGGACGGCGAGCCGCTGCTGCTCGAGGAGGAGCTCGGCCACCTCGAGGGCTACGAGAAGTCGGCCCCGGTGCGGGTCGGCAACGCCGCGGCCGACCAGCTCCAGCTGGACATCTACGGCGAGGCCATCTGGGCCCTGACACAGTCGCGGGAGCTGGCCGAGATCTCCGGGTATCAGGGCTGGCAGACGCTCGCCCGGGTGCTGGACTGGCTGACCGAGAACTGGGACCGCCCGGACGAGGGCATCTGGGAGACCCGCGGCGGCCGCAAGGACTTCACCTTCAGCAGGCTGATGTGCTGGGTGGCGCTGGACCGCGGCATCCGGCTGGCCCACACCTACGCGCGTCCGGCGAACCTGGCCGCGTGGACGGCGGCGCGCGACGCGATCCTGCAACAGGTCATGGAGCGGGGCTTCTCGCCGCGCCGCAACGCCTTCGTGCAGCACTACAACGGCGACGTGCTCGACGCCTCGCTGCTGTTCATGCCGATCGTCGGGTTCATCTCCCCGCGCGACCCGCTGTGGCTGAGCACCCTCGAGGCGATCGAGCAGGACCTGGTGACCGACTCGCTGGTGCACCGCTACGACCCCTCCGCCTCGCCGGACGGGCTGCGCGGCAGCGAGGGTACGTTCAATCTCTGTACATTCCTGTACGTTGACGCGCTGGCCCGGGCCGGCCGCCTCGACCAGGCCCGCTACGCCTTCGACAAGATGATGACGTACTCCAACCACGTCGGCCTGTTCGGCGAGGAGATCGGCCCGACCGGCGAGCAGCTCGGCAACTTCCCGCAGGCCTTCACCCACCTCGCGCTCATCTTCGCCGCCACCACCCTCGGCGGCCAGCTCGAGCGCCGCAGCCAGCGTGGCACCAGCCCGCACGGCCGCGGCTGGTAGCGGGCCGGAGCCCAGCACGTATAACGGCCCGCTGCGGGCGGCATCCACGCCGCCCGCGGCGGACCGCGTCGTCCTACTCCGTCACCGCGCCCGTGTTGAGCACCGGCTGCACCTGCTGCTCGCTGCACAGCACCACCAGCAGGTTCGAGACCAGCTGGGCCTTGCGCGACTCGTCCAGCGTGACCCCGCCGCGCGTCTGCAGGTGTTCGAGGGCTGTGTCGATCATGCCAAGGGCGCCCTCGACGATCTTGAAGCGGGCGCCGACGACCGCAGAGGCCTGCTGCCGGCGCAGCATGTTCCCGGCCACCTCGGGCGCGTAGGCGATGCGCCGCAGCCGAACGTCGAGCACGTCGATGCCGGCGGCTACCAGGCGCGAGCCGAGCTCGGCGCGCAGCGCGTCGGCCACCGCGCTCGGGTCGCCGCTGAGCGAGAGGCGCTCTTGCCCGTGGCTGTCGTACGGGAACCGCGACGCGATGTGGTGCAGCGCGGCCTGCGTCTGCAGCTCCACGAAGCCGTCGTAGTTGAGCACGTCGAACACCGCGCGCGCCGTGTCCTGGACCTGCCAGACGACCATGGCCGAGACCTCGACCGGGTTGCCGTCCATGTCGTTGACCTTCTGGTACTCGCTGTCGTTGGTGCGGATCTTGAGCGAGACCGACTGCTTCTGCGAGATCGGGTTGACCGCGAACCAGCCCGGCTTGCGCAGCGTGCCCGCGTACTTGCCGAGCCGGGTGAGCACCACCGCCTGGTTGGGCCGCACCACGACCAGGCCCCGGAACAGGAAGATGCCCAGCGGCGGAATCACCAGGCAGACCAGGGCTATCGGGAAATACAGGATCCCCGGCATATGCCAGGCACGCTTCTCCTCGGACGGCGCAGACGGCACCGAACCCACCCCCATACCTTCATATTCGTGATGTTGATGTATGCCCCCGCGCCCTGGCGGCCGCGCCGGGCGAGCCTGAGGCCGCGCCAGCGTACTGCGGGCGGCGCGCGCGTGCCACCGGTCCTCATCCGCCTCTCACGCGATGTTCGAACAAATTGCGTTGCATCACACGGATGTGCGAATGATGATGGCCGAATGGAGATCCGCCCCCTTGATCTGCACAGCCCCGACGAGACCGAGGTGTGGTACGCCGCGATGCGCGCGGCCGCGGGTGCCGACCGCGTCGCCCCCGTGGTGGTCGAACGCGACGCCCTGCTGACCTCTTTGCGCAGCAACGCCGCCAACCCGAACTACGACCGCCGCGGGTACGGCGCCTGGCAGGGGCGGGAGTGCGTCGGCACCGCGCTGATCGACCTGCCGCGCCGCGAGAACACCCACCTCGCCGAGGTGGAGATATGCGTCCCGCCGCAGGCCCGCCACCGCGGCGTCGGCCAGGCCCTGTTCGCCCGGCTGCGCGAGACGGCGCGGCAGGAGGGCAGGACGGTCATCGCGGCGGAGGTCAACGCGGCCGGCGTGGGGCCGCACACCCTCAGCGCGAGTCCGGGCGGCAGATTCGCCCTCGCCTGCGGCTTCGCGTCCAAGCACAGCGAGTTGCGGCTGGTACTCGACGTGCCGGTGCCGGAGGCGCAGTTGACGCAGCTGACTGAGAAGGTCCGGCGCCGCGCGGGGGAGTACGACGTCACGGGCTGGACCGGCATACCGCCGCTGGAGGTGCTCGAACCCTTCGCGCACCTGCACACGCTGATGGACGCCGACGTCCCGAGTGGCGAGCTGACGCGGACCCCGGTGGTCTACGACGGCGAGCGCGTCCTGCACATCCAGCAGCGGCTGATCGAGCAGGGATACGGCCTGGTCACGACCCTGGTCAGGGACACGCAGGGGGACCCGGTGGCGTACACGACGATGTTCGTGATGGGCGGGCCGAACCGGGAGGTGTTGCAGGACAACACCTTCGTCCTGCGCGCCCACCGCGGCCGCGGCCTCGGCACGCTCGCCAAACTCGCCAACCTGAGCCTGCTCGCCGAGCACTTCCCGCAGGCCGCGCACGTGCACACCTGGACCGCCGAGGGCCTGTCTCTTATAAACATCT
>NZ_JAGSOG010000365.1 GCF_018139695.1 Actinospica durhamensis
CCGTCCTGGTCGCCGTAGGCACTGTCGGCCGCGACCGCGCGAAACGGGAACCCGGCCGCCTCCGCACGGCGTGCCAGCTCCGCCCCGATCTGCAGCTTCGTGCGAAACCCCGGGTCGTTCTTCCCCTTGTCGAAATGCTTGGCGGGCGTGTAAGGATCCGCATGCAGTGGGTAGTAGAGGTTTCCGTCGCTCCAGAGCGTGGTGACGGTGACCACGCCGTTGTCCGTCTTGCCATAGCGCCCCAGCCACTGGTGCCCCACGTGCGCGGTCTTGGTGCCGTCCTTACGGTCCCCGGAGTCGTCGATCGCCAGCACCCCGCCGGGGTGCGGCGCGGTCGCCGGGCCGGTGCGCAGCAGCTCGAGCCGACGGTCGTTGACCTGCTCGTGCTCCCAGCGGGCCTCGGAGAGGAAGAACTGCAGCCGCTGCACCGCCGGGTGCTGCGCGCCGGCCACCGGCTCCGCCCCGGCCAGAGCAGTTAACGTCTTGTTCCGATCCCTCGGTGCAAGCAGGCCCGTGAGGTACTCGCGAAACCCGCGGCGCTGCGCCAGGGACCGGAACACGTCATCGAACCGCGCCGCGTACCCCTCCAACGGTCCCGGCGCCGCCGGGACCGGTTGCCGCCTTGTCATCGCACCCCCATCGTAGAACGCCTCTACCAGGGCATACTGCGGAACGGACCCCCAGTCAACAAACTACCGCTAGCGGGACATCGAGCTAGCGCGAGATGTGGCGGCCGAAGACGAACTTCTCGAACGGCGCCGTCGGCATGGTGGTCGTGCCGTCGTGCGCGGAACCGGTCTCGTTGCTCACGGCCGGAACCGCGAAGTACTGCATCGTGATGGTCGTCTCGCCGCGGCGCTTGCCGGGGTCGACGTCGAAGATCGCGTAGCCGTACGCGTCGCTCGCGTTGCGGGACGCGGACCACGGGGCGTCCTCGATCGAGTCGGCGGCGTTGCGCTTGAAGCCGGCGGCCTGCGAACCGGTGATCGCGTTGCGCTGGGTGATGACCTTGGCCTGCGGCACGCTGGTCGCGGTGTCCTCGCCGTAGGTGTTGGTCGGGCCGTTGGTCCCGCCGCCGCCGAGCACCAGGAACACGGTTCCCGTGGCGGTGTCCCAGGCCGGGACGCCGTCGACGGTGGAGTACTGCGTCGTCGCGACCGCCGGCCGCCGGGTGTCGACCGCGTCGCCGGCGGTCTGGCCCGGGTTGGGCGAGACCACGGTGCCGTGCGCGCCGGCGTCGTAGCCGCGGACCGGGTAGCTGCGCTCGTAGTCGTGCTCGTGGCCGGAGAGCACCAGGTCCACCTGGTAGTGGTCGAACAGCGGCAGCCAGGCCCGGCGGATGCCGAGGTCCGAGCCGTTGCCCGGGAGCGAGGTGGACAGCGCGCACTGGTGCATGAACACCACGATCATGTCCACGTCCGGGTCCCGGCGCGCGTCCGCCAGCGTCCGCTCGAGCCACTGCGTCTGCAGGTTCGGCGTTCCGTCCGAGTGGTCCGGCACCGCGGAGTTGTCCTGCGCCACGATCTCCAGGTCGCCGGTGTACCCGTGGTTGTAGGTGACCGTGCCGTTGGGGATCTGCGCGCCCGACGAGGTGGTCTCGGGAACGGCGTCGGCGGCCGCGTTGAGGTAGGCCGAGCCGCCGTCCTGGTAGATCACGTCGTCGGCGTCCAGCGAGATGAACTTCACCGTGCCGACCTGGAAGCTGTAGAAGTTGCCGCGCAGGTGGTTGCCGTCCCAGTTGGTCACGCCGTTGTCCGGCAGCAGGAACCGGCTCAGGTAGTGGCCGTACCCGTACGGGCCGTTCCAGTAGTTGCCGGCCGCACCCTGCGCCGCGACGCCGCCGGGCGCCTGGCCCGCGTGTCCGGAGTGGTCGCAGACCCCGAACTCGGTCTCGTGGTTGCCCAGCGCGGGCATCCACGGCCGGTTCGCGGCCGAGCGCGCGACGTTGACGCCGAAGTCGCGCCAGACCCCCGGAGCGTTCTCGATGTCCAGGTTCGCGTAGCAGAGGTCTCCGTTGAGCAGGTGGAACAGCGGCGCGGGGCCGCCGTCGCCCGGGTTCTCGATGGCGCTCACGGCGTAGTACGAGTTGTCGCAGGACTCGTGCCAGATGTTGCCCGAGGCGTTCAGATCCCAGGACGGGGTGGACAGGTCGCCGTAGCTGGAGAAGCGGTACTTCGCCCGGCCGAACGGAGCCGTCTCGAAGGATGCCCCAGCCGTGGACTCCTCGGCCGCACCGTCGCTGACCTGGTAGTAGTACGTGGTGCCGGGCTCCAGACCGCCCAGCTGCACGTGGTAGAAGTAGGTCGTCTGGCCGTTGAGACCGTCGGTGAAGCTCACCGCCGAGGCCTTCTCGTACCGGCGGGCCACGTCGAGCGGCGCCGGGTCGGGCAGCTTCACCAGGTGGCCGCGATTGTGCGCGGTGATCGGCGAGGTCGAATAGGCCAGCGTCGGCGCGGGCTGCGCGACGGTGCCCGGAGCCGACCAGGACACGGTCACCGAGGTCGCCGGGTCAGCGCCCCAGGTCAGCAGGAGCTGCTCGGGCTCCGTGGTCGTGGGCAGCGGCAGCGTGGTGGTCGGCGGCCCGGCCGGCGCGCTCGCGGCCAGCGCGTCCTCGGGCAGCACGACGCCTTCACCCACGCCGACGATGGCCACGGCACTGATACCGGCCGCGCCGGCGAGGAAGCCGCGCCGGGAGAACCCGGACTCGTCCGTGCCCGCCTCGGCTGATTCTTCAACTACTGACTCATCCATTCCCGCGACGATAGAAGGGACAGGTGAACGCCCCGTGGCGGGATGCTTGCGGTCAGGCTGACGCACGCAGGATGAGTCGGGGGCGTGCGATGCCCTCCACCGCCGGGACCGGCTCGCTCACCAGGTCCAGCCGGGCCGCGACGGCTTGCGCCAGTTCCCGGCCCTGCTCCGCGTAATCGAAGCCGATGGTGCTCAGCGCCGGAATGCTCACCCGCGCCGTGGCGACGTCGCCGACACCGATGACCGCGATGTCTTGCGGGGCCCGCAGGCCGCGCAGGTGCAGGCCGGCGAGCACCGCGATGGCCGTCTCGTCGTTGTACGCGCACACTCCGGTGACCGATTCGGCGACCCAGTCGTCCACGGCTAGGGCGGCGGCTTCGGCGTCCATCTCGACTTCCCGCGCGACGGGTTCGGCCAGCCCGCTATCCGCACACTCCGCCGCGACGCCGCGCAGCCGCTCCTGAACCCGCCACTGGCTCGCGTGCCCCCCGGGCAGCGCGTAGCCGAGGCGGTCGCGTCCCAGACTGATGATGTGCCGGGCCTGAAGCCGGCCGATCTCCTGCAGTCCGGCGCTGCCCTGTTCCCCGGCCCCGAGCACCACTTCGGCGCCCGCGCGCCGCAACGCCTGGGCCGTCTCGTCATCGAAGGGGATCAGGCTCACCACGGCCGAGGCGTCCACCGCGGCGCACAGGTCCGGCAGTGGTCGGCCCTCGGCGAGGTGCGTGACCAGGGACAGGCCGTACTCCGCGAGCGCGGCGGCGAACTGCTCGATGAAACGCGAGAGGTTCGCCGAGATCGGCACGCCCGGGAGCGCGAGCAGCACCACGTCGCTGCGGCCGGCTGCCAGCGAACGGGCGGAGGCACGCGGGCGGTAGTCGAGCCGCTTGGCCGCCTCCAGGACCCGCCGCCTGGTCTCCTCGGGGATCGTCTGTCCGCGGGTGCCGTTGAGCACGAAGCTGACCGTGGTCTGCGATACCCCGGCTTCCCGTGCCACGTCGCTGCTGGTGATCCGGCTGGGGGCTCGTCGCATCGCTTCCTCGTTCGTGGGGCCTCAACTCTAGCGCCGATCGGGCGGGACGCGTCGAGGCCGGGGGCGGAACGCGCGCGGCGGTCCGTCCCCGGCCTCGAGTGTCGATCGGCGGCAGGACCAGGGTCAGCCGACGAGCAGCTTGGCGCGCAGCTTCGCGATGGTCTGCGGGCTCAGGCCAAGCCCGTGCACGGCGTAGTTGTACATCGAGCCGTAGCTGGCGGTGACCTGGTCGAGGCCGGCCTGCAGGTAAGAGGCCTGCACCTGCAGCATCGGGGCGTAGATCGCGGACTCGGCCGCGGGCATGGAGGCGAGCTCGGCCTGGATCGCCGGGGAGTCGTAGTAGTAGGTGTTGCTCAGCAGGTAGTCCTGCATGACGGTGTCCTGCGGAACGCCGAGCAGGGTGAGCAGCACGGCGGTGGCCCAGCCGGTCCGGTCCTTGCCCGCGGTGCAGTGGAAGAGCGTGGCGCCCTTGCTGTCGGCGATGCCGTTGAGCAGCGTGCCGAACTGGGTCCGCGCGTTGGCGTCGGTGACGAAGAACTGCTCGAGCTGCTGCATGTATTGCTCGGCCGAGGCCGGGCTGGTCAGCGTCGGCGTCAGAGAGATGTCGGCCATGACGTTGAGGTTCGTGTAGGTGGCGCCGGCCGGAACCACGTCCGCACCCGCGGCGATCTCGCTGGTGGTGCGCAGGTCGTAGTCGTTGGTGATGCCCAGGGTGTCGACCACGGCGAGGTCGCCGGAGCTGAGCGAGAGCGCCTGGGAGCGGTAGACCGAGCCCATGCGCACCCACTGGCCGTCCGTCGTGCGGTAGCCGCCGACGTCGCGCAGGTTCGGGTCGCTGGCCAGCCCGAGGTCACGAACGGAGAGCACGAGCGGCTGGCCGATCGCCGGCACCAGCTTGATCCACTCGCCGTACTTGGCGGTGACCGTCAGCGTGTCCGTGGTCTTGCCGAACCCGAGGAAGCGGGTCTGGGTCTTGGCGGTGGTGCCGGCGAACACGGCCACGACGCCGAGCGGGTGCGGGGCGGACCAGGTCACGGAGAGGGTGCCGGCCGAAGTTCCCGCGACGACGTCGGCGGAGCTGAACGGAACGGAGGTGAAGGCGCTGGCGAGCTCGGAGCTGTGCGCGGCCGGCTGCGCAGGCGCACTCGCGGCGACGGCAGTGCCGGCGCCGCCGGCGACGAGGGCGGCGGCAGCGAGCAGCGCGCCGCCGCGGTTCAGGCGGGAAGAAGTGTTCATGGGCCGGAGGCTAGGTCACTAATGCGAATTAGTGAGGCCGTGGAAGCACCGCGGAGATGACCGGACGGCGAAGTAGGGATGAAGTACTCGGCAGGTGGGGCGGCCTTTTGTCCGTTTCGCCGCCCCGCCCCGTCCGCGAATTCGACTCGAGGCCACGCCCCGGGGCAGCGGGCTCATATTGTTCTTACGTTGATGTCCCGGTTCGTCGACCGCGACCACGACCACGTGGTGGCACGGGACTTCTCCGGACTCGGATCAGGGTTCAGCGGTGCCCGTGGAGCTCCGCTTGGGCGTCGGCTTCGGGTTCGATTTCGGGTTCGATTTTGGCTTCGACTTCGGGTTCAGGTTCGGTGTGGCGGTCCCCGTGGACGTTTTCGGTGTCGTTGCCGACTTCGTCGGACGGGCCCTGCGCGTCGTGCTGGAGTCGCCCGTGCCCCGCGTACCACCTCCGCCGGTCATGGCCCCGCCACCGCTCGCGCCCGTCTTGGCGGTGCCCGTCTTCGCGCCCGCAGTCTTGGGACCAGGCGCCTTGGAACCCGCCGTTTTCGTGCCCGCCGTCTTGGAGTCCGCTGCCTTGGCCCTGCCGCCACCGGTCCTCGCCCCCGTACCACCGCTGCCCTCGGCCCCACGCTCGGCGCCACCCGCTCTCGGCGTACGCGGCGCGGCCGCGGTTCGAGTCCGTCCCTTGATACGCTCGCGGAGCAGTTCGGCGTGCCCGCTGTGGCTCGCGTACTCGGCGGCCATGTGGATCAGGACCCAGCGAAGGGTAACCTCACCGTAGCTCTCGGTGTGATACTGGGCGTCGAGCGGCAGCCGCGCGACCGCGTCCCGGGCGGCCTGCTGTTCGGTGAGCAGCACGGCCCAGTCGTGCTCCGCGTGGGCCGCTTCGGCGTGTTCGAACGCGCCGTCGCGATGCTCCGACGGGGCGTGGCGAGGCTCGATGTCCTCTCCACCCAAGCCACCGAGTCGGCGCAGCAGCCAGGTGCGCCGCGGAGCGGGCGCGAAATGCGGTTCGACCCGCTGGCCGCCAAAGCGGCGGCGGAACCAGACGCGTTCGGAGTCGGCCAGGTGCCGGGCCAGGCCCAGCATGGACAGGTTCGAGGGCGGGCAAGCGCGGCGGGCGAGCTGCTCGGCGTTGAGACCGGCGCAGGTGACCAGAAACCGAGCCCGGTGGTGGTCGAGGAAGCCGTGCAACATCGCGTGCTCGTCGCCGTACAGCGGCCCTTCGACCTCCGTCGCGGCGGGTACCTTCCAGACCACCCTCGATCCCTTCCGCATGGGGGGACGACCGCGTGCGCTGGCTGAATTATGGCAGTGCCAGTGGACTTCGTCAGCATCGGCACGGGGGCGCGAAAGCCTTCGAACAACGAGTTCTCGCACGTGCTGCGAGGTTGCCGGATATGAAGGAAATGCCCTCGCGGCAATGCCTGTCCTTGCGCCATCATCGGTTGTATGGATGTTGTCGTTCAGCGCGTGCGCACGTCGTGGACCAAGGAGTCCCGTGGAGGGCCCGCAGCCGCGGTGCGCAACGCGACCCCGGCATCCTTCGCCCTGCCGCCCGACCTCACCTCCGGCCTGCACGAAGTCCTGATCTCGGAACGCACCGGATTCAGCCCGCAGACACGCCGAGGGGACATGTCAGACTCCGGGTTATCGCTGCGCGAGCTCGACGGGACGCTTCGAGTGAGTCCGCCTGTGACATCCTTCTTCAGCATGCCGCGGCGGAACCGGCGACCGCCCGCGGTCCGGCTCGCTCGCGGGCAGTGGCTGCGGTGGCGAATTAACTACAGGCTCATCGGCAGTTCAGGCGGCCAGTGGTCCTACCGCCTGGACACCTTCAACGTCTGCTACGGACTACCGGCCTCGCCCGACGTGCTCCTTGGCACCCCAACTCGAAGCGTAGACGAACTCGGATACCTTCGCTGAGCCGCAATCAGTTCTCCGCAGCCAGTGGCCAGGCGGCCGGACGAGGTTGTCCCGAGTCTCGTGGATCTTCGGTGACGGTCTGGGTTGATTCTATGCGGCGCGCAGTTGCTTGACGGGCTTGTCGGCGTGCTCCGTCCGGGTGGTTTCTTCGAGTGCTGTGATCAGGGCG
>NZ_JAGSOG010000366.1 GCF_018139695.1 Actinospica durhamensis
CCCGCAGGTCACGGCGCTGAAAAGACGGCGCCAGCCCCGCTGTGAGCTCCGCGAATACCGCGTCCGCCGGCTCGGGATCTACAATGACGGCGCAGGCCGCCTCCATGTCATGTTGCGTCACAACACCATGATCACGGGGCGGCCTGCGTGCGCCCACCCGACGCCAAGGCAGTCGCCAACCGTAGATCCATTGCAGCGCAACGTAGCTGACTTCACGTCAGTAACGATCTACGACTGGAGTATTATCTTGCTGGCTTATCGAATGTTGAGGTCGAATACTGAAGTAGCGCGTGACTGAATTGAATGTGTGGTGCCGGCGTGGTCCGGTGAAGCACGGGCTGATCACGTCTCGGGGTACGCGAGGGCCCCGGTCTGATCGTGGGGGATCAGGCCGGGGCTGGGGGCGGACGGCGACGCCGTGTTGGCGTTGTCTGCTCGTGTCAGTGCTGGGGTGGGCGCCAGCCTGGGACTGGGACGGCGGCGCGTAGGGCGCGGGTGTAGTCCTCGGCTGGATTGTCGAGGATGTCGGCGCAGGAGCCCTGTTCGATCACGCGGCCGCTGCGGAGGACTAGGGCGCTGTCGCACAGTTGGCGTACCACGGCGAGGTCGTGCGAGATCAGGATGTAGGCGATGCCGGTTCGGGCACGGATGTCCACGAGCAGGTTGAGGATCTGGGCTTGGATGGACACGTCGAGGGCGGAGACCGCCTCGTCCAGGATCAGCACGGCGGGGTCGGCGGCCAGGGCGCGGGCGATGGCGACGCGTTGGCGTTGGCCGCCGGACAGGTCGCGTGGGCGGGCGTGGGACTGGCGTTCGGTGAGGCCGACCTGGTCGAGGAGTTCTTCTAGGCGGGTCTGGCGGGCGCGGGCGTCTCTCGGGTCGGCGTTCGTGCTGGGACTTGTGACGGGGCGCGTGTTGGAATCCGCGTCGGGGCGGGTGTCGATGGCCGGGTCGGAACCCGAGGTGGGGCCTGTGGCCTTTGTGGGGGCGGAGCGCGGGTCCGGTCCCGATCTCGATCTCGATCTCGTGCTCGCGTCCGCGCGTGCCGCGCGTGCCGCGCCTGCCGCGTGATGGCGTAGCACCTCGTCCACGGCGGCGCGGGCGCTCTGGCTCGGGTCCAGGGACGTGTAGGGGTCCTGAAACACGATCTGCAGTTCGCGGGCGCGTGCTCGGCGTTCGGCCGCGCCGCGGGCGGGGCGGGAGCGGTCTCGGCCTAGGACGCTCATGCTGCCGGCGGTCGCGCTTTCGAGTCCGATGAGCATGCGGGCGATGGTGGTCTTACCGGAGCCTGACTCGCCGACGATGCCGAGGGCGCCGCCTGGTTCGAGCTCGAAGCTCACCGCGTCCACGGCCTTGTGTCCGCCGCCGCGTCCGGGGAAGATCTTCGTCAGGTCCCTGACGCTCACCGCCGAAGCAGGAGCAGGAGCAGGAGCAGGAGCAGGAGCAGGAGCAGACGCCGCAGCCGGATCGAGAGTCGGAGCGGTAGCCGCGGCCGGAGCCGAAGCCGCCGGAGCCGCAGTCGATGCAGCCCCAGCCGCCGCAGCCGCCGCAGCCAACCCCCCTGCCGCCGCCGTCTCGTTCGGGTTCACGCGGCACCGCCTTCCCGTGCCGCGGTGGGCACGCTGTGGATCTGGTCGAGCAGGTGGCAGCGCACGTCGCCGTCGCGGAAGCGGACCGGTTCGGGCGGCGTGGTGCGGCATACGTCCTGGGCGTGTGCGCAGCGGTCGGCGAAGGCGCAGCCGGGGCCGGACTCGAAGGCGCCGCGGGGGCGGCCCGGGATCGCGGTCAGGCGGGCGGAGCGCACGTCGATCGAGGGGCGGGAGCCGAGCAGGCCGAGGGTGTAGGGGTGCGCGGCGCGCTCGTGCAGGTCTTTCGCGTCGCGCAGTTCGACGATCCGGCCGGCGTACATCACCGCTACCCGGCCGCAGACCGCGAGGGCGAGGTCCAGGTCGTGGGTGATGAAGACCATGCCGATGCCGCGGTCCCGGCGCAGCCGGTCGAGGATGCCGACGACCTCGGACTGGATCGTCACGTCGAGGGCCGTGGTCGGCTCGTCGGCGAGGATCAGGCGGGGCTCGGCCAGCAGCACCGAGGCGATCATGACGCGCTGGAGCATGCCGCCGGACAGTTCGTGCGGGTACTGGCGCAGGCGCCGGGCCGGGTCGTCGATGCCGACCTCGCCGAGTACGGCCGCCGCGCGCGCGGTCGCCTCGCGCCGGCCGACGCCGCGGTTGCGCACCAGGGCCTCGGTCAGGAACGCGCCGATGCGGCGGGTCGGGTTGATGTGGGCGCGCGGGTCCTGGAAGACCATGCCGACGCCGGTGTCCCGGTACGCCCGGAGCGCGGGGCCCGACATGCGGGTGACGTCGGTGCCCTCGAACCGGATCGCACCCTCGACGCTCGCCCGCGGTGGGAGCAGGCGGGTGGCCGCGCGTATAGTCATCGACTTGCCGGAGCCGGACTCGCCGACCAGGCCGAGGGCTTCGCCGGGGGCCAGGCTCAGGCTGATGCCCTCGAGCAGCGGCTTCGGGGCGTCGTCGGCGGCGGGGTCGGCCAGACGCACCGTCAGGTTCTCGATCTCCAGCAGGGCGCGGGTGTCGGCGCTCATGCGGCCGCTCCGTTCTGGTCCACGGCCGCGGGCTGCGTCCGGGCCGTCGTGCGGGCCCGGCGCCGCGTGCGCAGGTACGGCTGGGGGCGTTCGCCGCTGATCCGGGCGCCGAGCACGGTCAGCGACAGGACGCAGCACACGATCAGCACGCCGGGCGCGAGCACCGGCAGCCAGTAGCCCTGGAGCAGGGCATTGCTGTCGCTCACCATCACGCCCCAGTCCGCGGTGGGCGCCTGCACGGCCAGGCCCAGGTAGGAGAGCGAGGCCAGGTCGAGCAGCGCGTAACCGAACGCGATCGCGGCCTGTCCGAGCACCACCGGGCCGATGTTGCGCAGGATGTGGCGGACGGTGATCCGCACGACGCCGAAGCCCTGCACCGCGAGGGCGTCCACGTACGGGCTCACCCGCTGCTGGCGCGCGGCGGCCAGCACGATCCGGGCGAGGAACGGGATGTACGCGATCGAGAGCGCCACCACCGCGGGCATCAGGCCGGGCCCGAACAGCGCCACGGCCAGCACCGCGAGCAGCAGCCCGGGCAGGGCGTAGACGAGGTCGAACACGCGCGCGACCACCGCGTTCACCCAGCCGCCGTACCAGGCCGCGAGCAGCGCCAGCGGCACGCCGACGCCGAGCGCGACGGCCACCACCAGGGTCGGGCCGAGCAGGCTGGTGCGCGAGCCGTAGACCAGCCGGGACGCGATGTCCCGGCCGAGGCCGTCGGTGCCGAGCAGGTGCGCGCCGGACGGGCCGGAGTACGCGTCGAGCAGCGACTGCAGGTTCGGGTCCTGCGGCGCGACCAGCGGCGCGAGCACCGCCATGAGCAGGACGAGCAGCAGGAACACCGCCGCCACTGTCCCGGCCGGGCCGAGGGACGCGCGCGCCCGCGCGATTCTTCCCAGGATGTGGATCCTCATGCCATCCTCCCGCTCGTCGAACGCAGCCGCGGGTCGATCAGCGCCTGAAGCAGGTCACTGAGCGCGTTGCAGACCACGAACGCGGCCACCAGCAGCAGCGAGACGGCCTGCACCACCGGGAAATCCTTCTGCGCCACCGACGTGATGGTCAGCTGGCCGATCCCCGGCACGCCGAACGCCGTCTCCACGATCAGCGTCGAGGCGAACATGCCCGAGGTCAGCAGCGCCGCCGCGGTCGAGATCGGTGGCAGCGCGTTGCGCAGCACATGGTCGCGCAGCACGATCGCCCGCGGCAGTCCGCGCGCCACCGCGGTCTGCACGTGCTCCCGGCCGAGCTGGTCGAGTAGCGCGTTGCGGGTCACCCGGGCCAGGAAGCCGCAGTTCATGATCGCCAGCGCGCAGGCCGGCAGGATCAGGCCGTGGATCCGCCCGCCGAAGCCCGTGCCGATCCCTGAGGACGGGAACCAGCCGAGCCGCACCGCGAACACCGTGATCAGCACGGTCGAGGCGACGAACGGCGGGATCGTCACGGTCACCGACGTGACCGCGCCGGCCGCCGCGTCCACCGCCCCCGGGCGCAGCGCCGCCACCGCGCCTAGGGCGATCCCGAACACCACCACGAACAGCACCGCGATCAGCACCAGCGTCGCGGTGGTGCCCAGGCCCGAGCCGACCCGGCTCGCCACCGACTGCTGGGTGACCATCGACGTGCCCAGATTCCCGTGCAGCACGCCGGTCAGCCAGTCCCAGTAGCGCACCGGCAGCGGCTGGTCGAGGTGCAGCTGGTGCTCCACCGCGGCGCGCGCGGCCGGGGACGGCTGGCGGGTGCCGAACAGCACGTCCTCCGGGCTGCCCGGGGCCAGGTACAGGCTCCCGAAGATCGCGACGCTCGCCAGCAGCAGCGTCGTGGCCAGCCCGCCGAGCCGGCTGATCACCATCCGCGTCATCAGGGCGCTCCCACCGACGCGGCCCAGGCGCTGTCCATGTAGGAGAAGCTCAGCGGGGCGCCGGTGACGGACTTGTTCTCGTACACCAGCGCCCGCGGGGCCACGATCGGGATCCACGGCAGCGACGTGGCCAGGATCGTCTGGGCCGCGGTGACCAGTGCGGCCCGCTTGGCCTGGTCCTGCGTCGCGACGGCGGCCGCGAGGTCCGCAGTGACGGTGGCGTCGTTGTAGCCGTTGAAGTTCTGCGAGCCCGCGGGGGTCGCGTAGCTGGCGTACATGTCGGCCGCGTCCGGGAACTCGAGGTAGTTGATGGTGAGGAACCCGTCGTACCCGGCTCGCGCCTTCGGATCGGTGAACAGGCTGCCGTACTGCTGGTCGGGCAGGCCCACGATCTTCACCTTCAGCCCGATCTGGTCGCCGGCCTGCTGGATCACCTGCGCGATCTGCGCGGTCATCGGGCTGTCGGCGGCGTAGGCGATGCTGACGCTCTTGCCGGTCGCCCCCGCCTGCTGGACGAGCTTCGTGGCGGCCGCGATGTCAGGGGACTGCGCCAGATTCTGGTACGCGGCCTGATACACCGGCTTGGCCGAGCTGGTCTGCCAGAAACCGGGGCCGGCCACCGCGTAGAGCGGATCGGCGGCGCCGTCGAAGATGCTCTTGGCGATACCCGAGCGGTCGATCGCGTCCGACAGGGCCTGGCGCACCCGGGCGTCGGAGAAGCCGCCGGTGAGGCTGGAGATGATCAGGTCGATGTTCTGCGTCGTCGAACCCTGGCCGCCGATGTAGAGCTTGCCGGTGCTGGACTTGCTCAGTGCCGGGACGACCGAGGGCGGCAGGTCGAAGGCGCCGTCGAGGGTGCCGGAGCTGAGCGCGTTGGAGATGGCCGAGGGGTCGGACAGGAAGCGGAAGGTGATGGACTTCGCGAGCGGTTGCTGGGTCTTGTCCCAGTAGTCCTGGTTCGCCTTGAGCACCATGGTGTTCGTGCCGTCGAAGGACGCGATGGTGTACGGGCCCGAACACATCACGCCG
Organism: Actinospica durhamensis; assembly: GCF_018139695.1. Classification (GTDB taxonomy): domain Bacteria; phylum Actinomycetota; class Actinomycetes; order Streptomycetales; family Catenulisporaceae; genus Actinospica; species Actinospica durhamensis. The sequence goes on from NZ_JAGSOG010000366.1 coordinate 5,499, forward strand.
GCCTGCGCGCTGCCGAAGCTCTGCCCGGCCTTCTCGGCGAAGGACTTCTCCACGATCGCCCCGGCCAGGATGCCCATGTTCTGCACGAAGGTGTAGTCGGGCCGGTTGAAGGTGACCGTCACCTGCTTCGGGCCCGTCGCAGTGATGGTCTTGACATACATGTACGAGTCGGCGAAGTTGCTCGCCTCGTTCGGGTCCGTGTTGCGCAGCAGGCTGTAGACCACGTCCGCCGGGGTGACCGGGTGGCCGTCGCTGAAGGTGGCCTTCGGGTCGAGGTCGAACACCAGGTGCAGCGCGTCGGGCTGGGACCAGGACTGCGCGATCCCCGCGTGCAGGCTGTAGTCGGCCGCGGTGCGCAGCAGCGGCTCGCAGACGTTGCCGAGGATCGTCTCCTCCGGGTAGTCGGCGGTCTTGAGCGGGTCCTCCGAGTACGGCGCACGGTAGTCGCCGTACCAGGTCAGGTCGCCGACCGCGCCGTGCGCGGTGCCGGTGGTCAGATCGGCCAGGCTGAAGTTGCTCTTCGCCCCGGCGCCGGAGCCGGCGTGGCTCGCGCCGCCGCACGCGCTCAGCGCCAGACACAGGGCCATCGCGCCGGACACGCCGCCCGCACGCCGTGTTGCGTTTCGTGACATCTCGATCCTCTCGAGGGGAAGGGGAATGCGCGGAAGGATTCTCGGGAGCCGGTATTCAGCGCCCTTACTCGGCGAGGTGCACCGCCTCGCCCTCGACGTACGTGCGCAGCACGCGCGTCGCGGCGATCTCCTCGGACGGGGCGGCGAAGGGGTCGCGGTCGAGCAGTGCCAGGTCGGCGTACTTGCCGACCTCGATCGAGCCGGTGACGCGGTCCAGGTGGTTGATCCGGGCGGTGCCCGCGGTGTACGCGGCGATCGCGGTGCCCAGGTCGATCCGCTCGTGCGGCAGCAGCGCCGGGCCGTCCGCACCGGGGTCGCGCCGGTTGACCGCCACGTGCAGCCCCGCCATCACGTCCGGGGTGCTCACCGGCCAGTCGGACCCGGCCGCGAGCATCGCGCCGGCCGCCCGCAGCGAACCGAACGGGTACTGCCAGCCGGCCCGCCGCTCGCCCAGGAACGGGATCGTCAGCTCGTCCATCTGCGGTTCGTGGCAGGCCCACAGCGGCTGCATGTTGGCGCTCGCGCCCAGCCGGGTGAAGCGCGCCACGTCGTCCGGGTGCACGACCTGAAGGTGCGCCAGGTGGTGGCGGTTGCCGCGCCGGCCGTTGCGCTCCGACGCGAACTCGACCGCGTCCAGGGCGTGGCGTACGGCCCGGTCGCCCAGCGCGTGGAAGTGCACCTGGAAGCCGGCTTCGTCCAGCGCCGCGACGTACTCGGGCAGCTTCGCCGGGTCGATGAAGTCGAGCCCCGAGCCGCGCTGCCCGCAGCCGCACGCGCCCGCGGCGGCGCTGCCGGAGCCTGCGGCGTGCGGGTCGAGGTAGGGCTCGAGCATCGCCGCGGTGTGATTCTCGGCCACGCCGTCGAGCATCATCTTGACCGTCCCGCCGGACAGCCGGTGCCGGCGCTCGGCCTCGGTCCGGCGGGCGAGGAAGCCGGGCAGCTGCTCGAGCCCGCCCTCCC
>NZ_JAGSOG010000367.1 GCF_018139695.1 Actinospica durhamensis
GGCGGGGCCTGTCTGGCCGGGCTGCCGTCGGCCTTGAGCAGGCCGGTCTGGATCATCGCGTCCCGCACGAACTGCGCGCTCAGCGGTCCCTTGTTCAGGGTGAGGATGAAGTCGTAGGGGTCCATCTGCGCGACGGCGCGGATCTGGTCGGCGGCGATCTGCTCGGTGCTCTTCTCCTTGCCCTCCTGCCCGTTGGGGTCGAGCAGGCGCACCGGGTTGCCGCGCACGTACATGTAGAGGTTGGGCCCGTCCTTCGCGCCGCCGGGGTCGGGACAGGTCCATCGGCCGAGCCAGCAGGCGTAGTAGCGCGCGCCGTAGTAGTACAGCCCGGTCTCCTCGTCCTTCTCCTTGCCGGTGTACCGGTAGCGCTTGGTGCTCACCGCGGCCGCGCCGCGGGCCATCCACAGCGCCGTGGAGCCGTACGGGTGGTACTCCTCGTAGGAGATCGCCGAGCCCTGATCGTCGAGCTCGGTCCTGGACGAGCCCAGGTTGTCGCCGAGCTGGTAGCGGATCGCGGGGCTCCGGTCGAAGCCCGCGTCCGCGCTGTCCACGGTGACGGTCTCGACCAGGGCGATGCGGTTGACCGCGTCGGTCACGTGCACGCTGCGGCGCTCGTAGACCAGCGTCGTGCCCTGATACCTGCGGTAGATCTCGTACGCGCCGAGGTAGACGCGCTCCTCCAGCAGGCCGCCGCTGTGGCCGGTGACGCGGCGCACCCGGGTGTCGGTGGCGTCGTAGGCGTAGGCGGCGGTGCCTCCGCCGCCGAGGTCCACGGCCGTGAGCCGGTCGGCGTGGTCCCAGGTGAGCGCGCCGGGCAGGTGCGCCATCCGCGCCATCCGCCCGTTCGCGTCGTGGGTGAACACCGCCGAGCCCGCGCTGGAGGACGCGTCGCCGGGGCGGGTGTGGGACAGCAGCCGGTCGGAGGCGGTGTCGTAGGTGTAGCGCCGGGTCCAGGTGCCGGCGGCGCCCGCCGCGTGGGCGAGGCTCAGGATGTTGCCGGCCGCGTCGTACGTGTAGGTCTCGGTGTACGGGCGGATCGCCTGCGCGTCGTTGGGGTGCGGCAGCGGCGCGTAGAGCGGCTCCGCGCTGTCGGGTTGCACGCCCAGGCTCGCGTGCTCGCGGCCGGAGGCCGACCGGATCCGGTAGACCGGGTCGTAGGTGTAGGTGGCGCCGGGTGCGGCGACGGTGCCGGCGAAGTACGCGGCCTGCGCCGCCGCGTCGTCGACCGCGACGATGTTGCCCATCGGGTCGTAGGTGTAGGCCAGGGCCTGCAGCAGCGCGGGCGTGCCCGAGGGCACGTTCGTCTCGATGCCGGTGAGCCGGAAGTTCTCCGCGTCGTAGGAGAACGAGGTGGTCGCGCCGCACGCGTAGGCGATGGACTGGCGCTGGCCCTTCGCGTCGTGCTCGACCGCGGTGACGAACGGCGTGACGGCGGTGGCCGCGCCGAGGTACGCCTCGACCGCGGTGAACAGGCCGCCCGCGTCGTACGAGGGCTGGATCCGGGTGCCGTCCGGCAGGGTGCTGACGACGGGCCGGTTGAGCGCGTCGAAGGAGACGTTCGTAGTGAACGTCTCGGTGTCGAGCAGCGCCGCGCTCAGCCCGTCGAGCGCCGAGAGCGGCTGCCCGTGCAGCGGCGACCAGTCCGGGCCGGTCCCGGAGGACGCGGCGGCGAGCGGGACCAGCCGGCGCGAGGCGGAGATGAGGTTGCCCTTGAAGTCCGCGGACTGCGCGATCACCACCCCGGCCTGGTCGTAGCGCCGGTGCACCGCGCCGAGCAGGTTGAGCTGGACGGCCTGCGGATGCTCTTCACCGTAGACGGCGAGGTCGGTCAGCCGCGCCGTGCTCTCCCCCGGCCCGGTCACCCAGGTCTCGGTGGGCCGGTGCAGCAGGTCGTAGGAGTAGTTCACCCGGCTGCCGACCGCGTCGGTGCGGCTGATCGGCAGGCTCGCCGCGTCGAGCACGAAGCCGCGCGGCCCGGCGTCGGCGGAGTGGATCGTCAGCACCCTGCCGACCAGGTCCAGGATCTGCGTCGCGGCGACGACGCCGCGCGGGTCGGTGACCTTCAGCAGCCCGCCGACCGGGTCGAGGGTGACGACGGTCTCGTACACGCCGTCCGGGCCGTTGTCCGCCCGCGCGCGCACGGCACGGCCCAGGGTGTCGAGCACGGAGACGGCGGGCGTGTTCGCGTACGCGGCGGCGAGCGTGGCGGCCCGCTGCTGCGCCGGGCTGGCTCCGGCGCCGTTGTTGACGGTGTACCAGGTGCTCTCCAGGACCGTGTCCCCGGCGTCGTAGTCGGCGTGCTGCCAGGGGTCGAACTCCACCCGGCTGAAGGTGCCGTCCGGCTGGTCCATGCGGATGACCCGGCCCAGCGGGTCGTACCGCAGGACGGCGGTCACCCCCTGCTTGACCAGCGCGTCGGCGTTCTCGTAGTCCGAGGTCGCGGAGAAGTAGGGCTCGTACTTCTCCACCGGCAGGTCCTTGTTGTTGCGCACGACGCGGCCGGTGCCCACCCAGCGCGGGTTCGGCGTGGTGTCCGTCTGCACCGCGTCGCCGTGCGCGTCGAGGGTCCAGGCCAGGCCCGGCGCGGCCTGGTTCTTCGACATCGCCAGCCGGCCGAACCCGTCCGTGTGCACCCTGACCCGCTGCATCGGGCTCGCGGCGTCGCCGTGCCGCTCGCGCGTCTGCGCCAGGGCCCAGAGCGGAACGCCCGACCCGCGCCACGCGTCCGGGTCGTAGCTGTAGACCGCGCCCGGCAGGCTCTGCGGATCGCCGTCGGCCGAACCCTCCTTGCCCATCACCCAGGACGAGCCGACCAGTCCGAACAGGTCGAAGGCGACGGTGCGCCGGTTGCCGTTCGGATCGGTCACGGTCGCCGGGGCGAGCACGCGGTAGTCGTTGGCCACCTTCGTGACAAGCTGGTCGAACGGCGCCGTCTGGGAGGCGGTGGCGGACAGGGCGAGCAGGTCGTAGGCGTCGTACCGGATCGAGGCGACGTTCCCGAACGCCGAGGTCTGCGTGGTGGGCAGGTAGAAGTGCGCCGCGTCGTAGCCGTGAATGCCACTGGGTACCCACCAGTTGCCGTCCTCGGCGAGGTAGCCGCCGGACGCGGTGAGCACCGAGGAGTCGAAGCCCGCGCCGTACGCCGCGGTCAGCAGACCCGGGGTGAGGGCGAGCTTGTAGGACTGCCACGGCAGAGCCCTGAGCCCGGGCTGGCCCAGCGGCAGCGGGGCGGACAGGTCGTCGGCCCAGTAGCGCGCCCGTACGTCGGCGATCAGGCGGCGCGTCGGGGACGTGGCCGGGGCGGTCGCGGTGTAGACGGACTCGAAGGGGATGTCGGTCGCGGACGCGAGCTGCGCGGCGAGGGCGGCCACGTCGTAGCGGCCCGTCGCGGGGTCGGGTGCGGACAGCCCGGTGACGTCGTACGTGCGCGTCTCCACCGCGACGCCGAGCAGGCGCGTGTCGGCGGTGTCGGTGTTGGCGACGGTCTTGAGGGTCCAGGCCGCGTGGGTCACGCCCTGCTCCGGGATCGCCGGCACCCGCCGCGGGTAGCCGATCGCCGCCTGGGAGAGCGTCGAGCCGTACGCGTCCACCTCGAGCGTCACCTGGTGGCTCACCCGCGGGTCGGCCGCGTTGCGCTCGTACTGACAGGTGACCGACTCCAGCTCGTAGGCCAGGTACACGGCGTGCCGCCCCGGCCGGGAGGGCTGGAGTATCGTCACGTGGTGGCGGTGCTCGGCCACCGAGTACGGCAGCGTCGCAGAGCTCGTACCGTCGTCGGCGTACAGCTCGGTGCGCAGCGGGCGCCCCGCAGCCGCGCGCAGCCCTTCGCGGTACTCGCGGCCCGAGGACGGCCCGAGTTCCACCGTGCCCAGCGGCACGGCCGCCGCGTCGCCGCCGAAGGTGTCGGTGAGCACGTCGAGGCCGGAGCCGACGTGGAACCAGTTGCGGGTGCGCACCGGCGGCAGGTCGTTCGGGCCCGGTGCGTCAGGGCCGGTGTACGCCTCGGTGTCGGTGCGTTCGACCATCCCGAAGCCGCGGTACTCGCGCTCGATCCCGTCGTAGTGCCCGTGCCGGTACCAGTAGGTGCTCGCGGTGCTCGACCCGGAGACCGCGTCCGTCGCGGTCGAGCCCGCGACCACCCGCACCGGGGACGCCAGCCTTGTCACCCACGGCGTCCCGGCCAGGCGGTCCGCCAGGTAGTACTTCGTCGAGGACGCGTATTCCACCACCGTCTCGGCCCCGGCGTTGTTGCGCACCAGCCGCAGCAGCCGGGACTTCCAGCCGGCCAGCCGGGGATCGGCCGGGTCGATGCCGTCGGCCGTCCCGCGCGCCAGGTCCACGTAGCACACCGGCGTGCCCGGCACCGGCGAGGACCACACCAGGCACGGCGTGCCGGTGCCCAGGACGTCCGAGACGGCGATGGAGGCCAGGGCGTCGACCGAGGGCAGCAGGTCGATCCGCATCTCGGCGCCGAAGCCGTTGCCGGACCGGTTCACCCAGCACCGCACCGTGTCCGGGCCCAGATACAGCAGGTCGGAGGTGCCCGAGCCGTCGAGGTCCGCCCACCGCACCCGGCGCGGGTCGAACCGGTCCACGGTGTCGAACTGCGGCGCGGCGTCCATCACGACCTTGCCGCCGAAGCGGCCGTGGCCCAGGTTCGGCCAGTAGCAGACCTCTCCGTTGCGCACCCGCACCACATCGGACGCCCCGTCGCCGGAGAGGTCCGCCAGCATCGTCACCCCGGTGGGGTCCAGGTAGCCGAGCGGCGGCGCGGCCTCCTCGCGGGCCTCGGTGCCCGCGCCCGAGGCGCCGGCGAACACGACCTCGCGCACCGGCCCGTACCCCTCCCGGCCCAGGCAGCGCGACCAGCGGACCCGGTCGCCCTCGCCGATCAGCAGGTCGGAAAGGCCCGCCCCGGCCAGGTCCACCTGCCGCAGGCCGGGATCGTCGAAGTCGAGCCCCGGCCGGGACAGGAACGGGGTGAACCGGCCCCAGCCGCCGTCCGGCTCGCGCTGCACGCTGCCCGCGGTGCCCGGCGCGGTGTCGATCACACTCAGGTGCCCGTCCCCGGCCAGGTCCGCCAGCCGGATCCGGCCGCCGAGGCCGGGCGTCGCGACGTCCACCGCCGCCGGCGCGTCCAGCAGGCCGCCGCCGAGATTGCGCTGGTACCACCAGCCGCCGGGGGTGCGGGTGAGCGCGCCGGCGATGCCCTCGCCGTCGAGGTCGATCCAGTACGGGCCGGAGGTCGCCGCGTCCGGCACCGGCGGCACCTGCACCTCCCGCACCACCGCGTCGGGGCCGGAGACGGTGTATTCGAACTCGACCGGCGCCGAGCTCTGGGACTGGTACGCGGTGCCGTCCCACAGGTAAGAGGTCTGCGTCACCGAGGCCAGCTGCGTCACCGCCGGATCCGGCGCATAGCCCAGGTCGACCGAGCGCACCAGGCGGGGCGAGGGACCCGGCGCGAGCTCGTCGAAGGCGTGGAACATCAGGATTCGCCGACACAGCCGCCCGGTGCGCACCTCGAAGCCGGACCGGTACGAGGAGAACGGGTCCTCGCGCACCGGCCAGGCCCGCACCTCGTCCGGCGCGAAGTCGTGCTCGCCGAAGTCGAAGACCACCAGGAAACACGACGGGGTCGCGACGCCCGGGCCGAGATTGCCGTAGGTAACCTGCTTGAGATACTTCTGCGCATATCCCGGCGCGCTGGCCCCCGGTAGGTCCTCGGCCTTGTACGTGTATCCGGTCACGTTGCCGCGATCGTCAGCGGTCTGCTCCAGCAGCCACTCGTACACGTGCGTGGGATCGGCCGGATCGGCCACGCGCGCTGAAGTCGCCCGACCGAAGAAGCCGGTGACGTTGGAGCGCGAGACCGTCCGCCAGAACGCGTCGCCCGTGTCCACCACGACGCAGCGTTCGATCCGGTCGAAGCCCGCCTCCACCCGCGGCCGGTAGCGCTCCAGCCGGCAGGCCACCCCGTCGATCGTCTCGTTCGCCACGTCCGGCAGCCACGAGCCGTCCGGCTGCTCCACCAGCGCCGGGACGAGGTCCTGCGCACCGGACAGGAGGTAGACGTCGGGCTCGTCGGTCCCGGCGTCGCCCGCGGCGTCCGGATAGCGCGGCACGCCCTTCGAGGTCTTCCGCGTGATCCGCGGCACGCCGACGTCGAATCCGAGCCCGAACGCCGAGTTGCCCGCGCCGGAGTCGTAGCCCAGCGAGAGCGAGGGCCCCACGCCCGCGCGCCCGCGGCTCAGGCCCAGCGGCACCGAGAACGAAGCAGTCCCGCGCGACGGGGATACCGAGAACTTCTCCCCCATCCCGCGGATCGCGCCGCCCCCGGACGGCAGCTGCACCCCGGGCAGGAACGGCTCGTCCTCCGCCGGCGGCCCGCCCTGCCCGTCCCCGGCAGCCTCCGGCACCGCCGCGGCCGACGCCGACGGCGCGGCCGCCGTGCTCCGGCTGTGCGGCGCGGGCGGCCCCGGCACGCGCAGCGCGGCCGGGCTGGTCAGGGCACGGGTATCCTCGCTCATCGAACTCCGACCTCGTGGACGCGGTCCAAGAAATGGGGACTGTGCAGAGCTGTGCGCGGGGAGACCGGGCCAACCTAGCACCCCGCGGCCCCCGCGCACAGTGGCGATCCGGGCGCGCTCTCACCCGCGTACCGAATGCGTCGCCTTCCACACCGGAGTCACCACGACGCTCGACATCACGAGCACGGACGCGATCTGGCAGAGGTAGAGCCCGAACTGGGGATGCACGGCCTGGGTGTCGAAGATCCCCTCCATCCGGTCGTAACCGATCCCTGAGGAGAAGAACGCGCCGCAGCCGAACCCGGCCGAGACCAGCCGGCTCGGCAGCCGGTCGACGAGCGCGAACACCGTCGCCAGGAGCATGCACCAGAAAGCGGCCATGAACAGCCCATTGAGATTGTGGTACTTGAGCGCGTACAGCGTGTCCCCGGGCGGCTCGCGGAACCAGGGGACGAGCGCCAGCAGCACGGTGCTGATACCGGCGAGTGCACCGTACGCCGCCGCCGGGCCTTGCGGGACCTTGAACCGGGCGGCGGTGCGGACGCGGGGGACGGCG
>NZ_JAGSOG010000368.1 GCF_018139695.1 Actinospica durhamensis
CCCTCGACCGCGACGGCGTCGGGCGCCTCGTCCAACTCGCCACCCGCGAAGGCCGCGCCGCCCGCCCCGCACTCAAACTCGGCGTCTGCGGCGAACACGGCGGCGACCCCGAATCCGTCCAGTTCTTCCACCAAGTCGGACTCGACTACGTCTCCTGCTCCCCGTTCCGGGTGCCGGTGGCGCGGCTCGAGGCAGCACGGGCGGCGGTACGCGACCCGCGGACCTGAGCGGGAACGAACAACGGGAACGAACAACCGGTGGGTCCGGGCCGCGCACTGTCGCGGCCGCCGGGCCCACCGGCCGTTTCCGGGGCGTACGCGGGCGAATCCGGGGCGTGGAGAAGCGGATCCGGTTAGGGCACAATGTGCGGGTGGGAGGACGCCGGGAAAGAATCAGGTCCTTGATCATCGTCGTGGCGATGGCCGGCCTGGCAGCGGGGGTGTGGACGTATGCCGCGAGGCCGCAGCAGAGCGGGCCGAAGTTCGCGCCGACCGACGGGGACGTGTACATCGGGGTGTCCACCGATATCGGCAGGCTGGACACCTTCGACAAGACCGCGGGGATAGGCGCGCACCCGGCCATCTACGACCAGTGGACCACGCCGGACGGGGCGATGGCGCCGACGCTGGCCAACAGCCGGAAGAAGCCGGACATGACGCCGATGGTGTCCTGGAACCTGGACCTGACCGGCGGCGCGGTGACCGACGGGTCGAAGGACTCCTACATCGAGGCTCAGGCCGACGCGGTGCACGCGTACGGCAAGCCGGTGTTCATCCGGCTGGACTGGGAGATGAACGCGGACTGGTACCCGGACTGGAACGAGCCGGGGGTGAGCCCGAGCCAGTTCATAGCCGCCTGGCAGCACGTGTACGGGATCTTCCAGCAGGAGGGTGCGACGAACGCGGCGTTCGTGTGGTGCCCGACGCTGTGGGACGGCCCGGGCGGACTGAGCCCGAGCGCCTGGTACCCGGGCGACCAGTACGTGGACTGGATCGGCGTGGACGCCTACCCGCAGAGCGCGGTGGAGTCCTTCATCCTGACCGGGGCGGGCGGGCTCGACGACCAGGAGGTCTTCGCGGCCCAGCACGCCAAGCCGATGATGGTGGCGGAGTGGGCGCCCGCGCTCCCCCAGCCGGACACGGCCGCGGCCATCGACCTGCTGTTCGACTTCGCCGCCGAGCATCCGAAGACCGTCAAGGCGCTGGTGTACTTCGACTTCGTGACCGGCGGCAAGGACTACACCCTGGCCGATCATCCGATCGGCGCGGCCGAGTTCCGCAAGCGCGTGGACGGCGACTCGCACTTCCTGATGACGGTGCAGTGACCGGGCGACGGCCGCACCCGGGTCACGCCGCGCTCGCTCCGTCCGCGTCGCGCAGCTCGATGGCGGCCTCGGCGGTGTACGGGGTGAAGGTGAAGGTCTCCTGGATGTAGAGCCGGACCTCGTCCTCGTCGTGCGAGTCGTAGCCGATCGAGAGGTCCTGGCCGAGGTGCATCTGGAAGTCGCCGCCGCGGGTGGACAGCAGCAGGCCCCCGGCCAGCGCGGGCGCCCAGATGATCTCGCCGTCGATCAGGCGGCTGACGTGCGTGGTGACCGGGTAGCCGTGGTCCACGGTCTCGGTCAGCGCGGTGTAGGCCTTGGCGCCGAGCAGCAGGTGGTAGGGGCCTTCCACACCGGCGAGGCGCAGCTTGGACTCCGCCTGGGCGACGGCGGAGGGGTAGTCCTGGATGCGGTCCGGCAGGTCGACCGGCGCGTGCGCGGAGAACGGGCGGATCCCGGTGATCTCGGCCTCGGGGTAGCCGTCGGCGATGGCCCGGTCCTCGGCGAAGACGAGATCGCGCACCGCGTCCTTGACCGGCTGCCAGTCGCTGTCCTGCGAACCGCGCTCCACGTCGTCGATCGCGGCGCGGGTGAGGGTGAACGGGGCCCGCAGCTCCACCAGTGCCTGCGACTCGCGCATCCGGGCCCTGATGCCCGGCTGGCCGCCGCCGATCTCGCCGAGGTGGCCGGTGCTCACGGCGGCGAGCAGCGAGCCCTCGGCCCCGGTGACGTCCACGACGCGGCGCAGGGCGAGGTAGCGCAGCGCGGTGCGCCGGGCCTCCTCCTCGATCTGCTCCCAGGCCCCTTCGCTGATCGGGGCGAGTTCGCGGTGCAGGTTGTTCATGACATGCTCGCTTTCAGGCTGCCGATACGCAGGGAACCGTCGGATGGGGAGGCCACCGGGACCGCGTCCGCCGTGATCGGCAGCAGTTCGGCCGCGCTCACGCCCGGCTGCGGCGGGTCGTCCAGGAACTCGACGGGCGGGGCGAAGAACAGGCCGCCGGTCAGGGCGGTGGAGAAGTCCAGGATCCGGTCGCCGCGCGGCGCGTCGGCGGTGCCGAGGAACATCGCCCGCAGCATCTGCTCGGTGGTCGCGGCAGAGGCGGCGTAGGCCATGAAGTAGGTGCCGAACTCGCCCGACTTGAGCTCGCCGAACGGCATGTTGAAGCGCATGATGTCGACTTCCTCGCCGTCCTCGCCGATGACCGTGTTGACCGCGACGTGTGAGTCCCCTGGCTTGGCCTCGTCGGACATCTCGATGTTCTCGAGCTTGGAGCGGCCGATGACGTGCTCCTGCTCGGACACGCTGACCGCGTTCCAGGCGGCGAGGTCGTGCAGGTACTTCTGCACGATGACGTAGCTGCCGCCGGCGAAGGGGTCCTCGGGGCCGATCAGCGCCGCGTCGAGGGCGCCGCGGCCGTGCGGGTTGGCGGTGCCGTCGACGAAGCCGAGCAGATCGCGCCGGTCGTAGTAGCGGAAGCCGTGGGTCTCGTCGACCACGGTGACGGCCGGGCCGAGCCGGTCGAGCAGCCGGTGCGCGAGCTCGAAGCACAGGCCCTGATTCTCCGAGCGCACGTGCAGCAGCAGGTCGCCGGGGGTGGCCGGGGCGGCGTGGCGCGGGCCGTCGAGCGGGACGAAGGGGTGCAGCTCGGGCGGCTTGGGCCCGCCGAAGAGCCGGTCCCAGGCGTCCGAGCCGAACGCGGTCACGCAGGAGAGCTCCGCGAGGGGAGAGCCGAAGCCGACCGAGTCCTCCAGGTCGCCGAAGTCGGCCAGCGCCTCGCGCACGGCGTCCTCGCCGCCGGGCTCGATCGTGGCCACCACGATCACCGCGGCCGAGGTCAGCTCGCCCACGACCGGCTGCGGCTCACTCATCGGCGGACCTCTTTCCTCGCGCGGCTACCGGTCACCGCCCTCCATGGTGCCCTCGATCGCATCCGTCGACCGGTGCCAGCACGCCCGCGACCCGCGGGTCTTCGCCCGTTCGGCCCTGGCGGGGTTGATAAAGGGTGGAGAGAAAAGATGAGAAAGATTATGTGCCCGCGCGTAGTGGCGACTACCTGCGCGGGCACACGATTCTCAAGCGGGCTACGGGTTCGGAAGTTCCCGGACCAGGCGGGTGGACCAGCCGCACCACCAGTTGCCGGGCAGGAACGCGCCTCCGACCTCGTCGAGGTGCTCCTCGACGTACGGGATGGTGGCGTCGCAGACCTCGATGCTCTGGTCGAAGAAGGTGACGCTGGCGGGGTCGATGGTGTAGCTCCATCGGTGGTTGTAGGGCTGCCACCGCTTGATGATGCGCCCGAGGACGTGCGGCATCTGGTCGGTCCGGCCCTCGACCAGGGCCCGAGCGTGCTCGATGTCCTCGCCGTCGGTCATCTTGACCACGAACTTGGAGCCGGTGACGTCGGTCATCTCGAAGTAGGCCGGGCTGGTCTCGGCGGCGTGCGGAATCACGGCGGCGGAGGCCGGCAGGGCGGCGCCGAGCGCGATGGCGGCGGCCGCGACGAGCGTGCCGCAGGTGGTCTTGAGCGTGCGTCGCATGAATCTTCCCTTGCGTGGGTGGCGTTACGCACGCAGGGTATCCAGCACGTCACCCGATTCGATCTTCCTCGGCGGGAGTGTCGTGAGCCTTGATATAAGTGATATGACCACAGGGCACGATCATGTGGTGGGCGGGTGTCCGGTCCAGCCGCCCCGGTACCACGTCGCAGCCCGGGGCGTCCGCTCTAGAATCGGCTCCGATGCTGACCGGAATCGTGTTCGACGCACGTGACGCCGCGGCGCTGGAGGCCTTCTGGCGGGAGGCCACCCGCGGGGAGACGTCCGGGCTGAACCTGCGCTTCGTCGAGACGGCTGCGCCGACGTCCGCGCCGTCGGCCAAGTCGGCCGGGTCGGGCAAGAACCGGCTGCACCTCGATCTCGCCGGCGGACCCGGCTGGTCGGCCGAGGTGGAGCGCCTCCTCGCCCTCGGCGCGACCCGCGCCGACATCGGCCAGGGAGACGTCCCCTGGGACGTGCTCGCCGACCCCGAGGGCAACGAGTTCTGCGTCATGCGCCCCGGCCACCCGGGCATCCGCGTCGAGCGGGGACTCGCCCAGATCTGCCTGGACGTCGCCGAGCCCGACCGGTTCAGCCAACTGGCGTTCTGGTCCGCCGAGTCGGGCTGGCACAGCATCGACTACCACCCGCGCGCCGACCGTCTGCGCCGCTCCCCCGCCGACCGCGTCTGCCTCGTGCTCGGGCCGCCCGCCGCGCCGAAGAACGGCCGCAACCGGGTGCGCCTCGAGGTGACGAACCCGGAGCGGGAGCCCGGGGAGTTCCTCGACCCCGGCGGCAACGAGTTCTGCATCAACGGCATTAACGGCGTCGACGGCGTCGAGGGCATCAACGGCGTCGACGGCATCGAGGGCGTCGGCAGCGTCAGCTGAGCTCTTTGGACAGGAACACGCACGCGTCCTCGACGGGATGTTCGATCCCTGCGTCGTCCGTGTAGGTGTACCGGTCCAGGTAGGAGACGCGCGGAAGGTAGCCCAGCCGCGCGTAGAGCGCCGCCGCGCGGTGGTTGTAGTCGCCGACGCCCAGGCCGATCGTCGGCACGCCGCGCCCGGCGGCGAGTTGCTCGGCGTGGCGGACGAGCGCGGTGCCGATGCCCTGGGAGCGCAGCGGCTCCACGACCTCGAGGCCGTTGATCTCTGGACAGTCCGCCACCACGGCGCGCACCTCCGCCGCCCGGCACCCGTCCCACCGGATCTCACCGGTGGCGACGGGGCGATCCTCGACCCACACCACCAGGAACGTGCTGCGTCCCGCGACCTGGGCCGCGTACCGCTGGGCGTGGTAGGAGGTCGCGCTCGGTGAGGGCAGGTGCCGGTCCAGCAGGGCGATGTCCTCGGCGCGACACGTGGCGATCCGCATGTGCGCCATCATCCCCGCGCGTGCCGAGGCCGGGCGAGCGCGTTTTATCGACACCTGGCACCGCGTGGCACCACTCGGCACCACGTGGCACCACTCGACACGCCCCATGGCACCATCCGACACGCCCTATGGCACCATCCGATGCACCCAGTGGCACCACTTCCGACCAGCATGGATGCCATTCTGAGCCATAAAGGCTTGCGCTGGCACCAAAATGGTGCCACATTAGAGCCATGGAACTCACCCAGTACGTCGAAAACCTACGCCGCGAGCTCACCACCGCGGCCGAGGTCGGCGGCGAGGACGCCCGCGCGCTCGCCGACCGGCTGCTTCCGCCGCTCGACGCCGCGGTGCGGCTGACCCTGCTTGAGGCGCTCTCGGCCGCGGCCGAGGAGATCTCCGCCCAGCTCGCGCCGGGCTCCGTGGACGTGCGGCTGCGCGGCGGGGCGGCCGGATTCGTGGTCACCCAGCCCGCGCCGAGCGCGCAGGCCGCCGCGGAGGCGGCGCCAGGACGCGAGGTCCGGCTGCCCTTCGCCGAGGGCGACGAGGCCACCATGGTCCGGATCAACCTGCGCCTCCCGGCCAACCTCAAGGCCCTGATCGAGGACGCGGCCGCCGGCGGCGGTCTGTCGGTGAACGCCTGGATCGTGCGGGCGGCCGCGGCCGGCCTGGCCGCCGAGGGCCGGCTCACCGCGCGGCCCGCCCCGGTGCAGTCCGACCGGGCCGTCGGCCAGAGCCACAGCGGCTGGGCCCGATGACCACGCCCGCCGGCACCGACCCGCAGCACCCGCACCACCGCACAGGAACCCATGAACCGCCGCACCACCCGTCCGTCACCGCGCACCGCTCCCAGCAAAGGAATTCCGAGATGTCCCTCTCGACCTTCACCACCCCGGCCCCGATCTCCGTCACCCTGGACCTGTACGTCGCGAACGTGCGCTTCACCGCGTCCGACCGCGCCGACACGACCGTGGACGTGCGCCCGAGCGACCCGGACAAGCCCGCCGACGTCAAGGCCGCCGAGAACACCCGGGTCGAGTACGACGAGGCGACCCGCACCCTCAGCATCGTCTCGCGCAAGCCCCGCACCCGGTTCGTCAACTTCAGCAGCAAGCGCCCGGAGTCCATCGACGTCGTGCTCGAGCTGCCCACCGACTCAGACGTGCGCGGCGAGGCGGACCTCGGCGACTTCGAGGCCGTGGGCGCCCTCGGCACCGTCGTGCTCAAGACCGACCTCGGCGCCGTCCAGCTGGCCGAGACCGGACCGCTGAACCTGCGCAGCGGCGTCGGCCGGATCAGCGTCGAGGCCGTCAGCGGCACCGCCCAGGTGCACGGCGCCTCCAGTGACATCCGGATCGGCTCCGTGGACGGCGCCGCCGAGGTCTCCAGCAGCAACGGGAAGGTGAGCGTGGGCGTGGTCACCGGCCCGGCGAACCTCAAGGTCGCCAACGGTTCGCTGAGCGTGGACCGGGCGCTGTCCGACATCACCGCCACCAGCTCCAACGGCGCGGTGCGCATCGGCGAGGTCGTGCGCGGCAAGGTCTCGGCCAGCTCGAAGAACGGCAGCGTCGAGGTGGGCGTGCGCGAGGGCAGCGCGGCCTGGCTGGAGCTGAGCACCGGGGTCGGGCGCGTCTACAACGAGCTCGAGTCCACCGACGCCCCCACGGCCGACGAGCCGGTCGAGCGGGTCGAGGTCCACGCCGGCACCAAGCTCGGCGACGTCACCATCCGCCGCGCGCGTCAGCTGGACTCGGAGGTCTGACACCGTGATCGCCACCGCCACCACCCCCGGCGCGAACC
>NZ_JAGSOG010000369.1 GCF_018139695.1 Actinospica durhamensis
ACGTTCTTCTTCACGGTGGTCCCTCATCTCGGATGATTCTTGGCAGATTCACCCGATACCTACCAACTGGCAGGCTTCAGGTGGGGGACCGCCACCTGCGAAGTTCTACGAGAGTCGGGACATCCTCCCCGACATGCCCTCATCGTCTCAAGTAAGACCTCGATGACGCACGCGAAATAGCTATCCCAGCGTCCACTCCTGATTCGCTCCCCCGTTGGTCGGCCACTGGTCGACGATGGCGCCGGCGGTGGTGGAGGAGCCGCTGACGTCGGCGACCTGGCCGGTGCTGAGGCTGGCGAGTTCGTAGCTGGCGTCGGAGGAGGAGGTGTAGGAGCCGACGGCGTTCAGGGCCCATTCCTGGTTGGTGGCGCCGTTGCAGGTCCACTGGTCGAGTTGGAGGCCTTCGGTGGTGGAGGCGCTGGGGACGTCGAGGCACAGGCCGCTGTTGACGTTCGTCAGGGTGTAGACGTTGCCGGCGACTTCCTTGAGGGTCCACTGCTGGTTGGTGCCGCTGTGGCCGGTCCACTGGATGACCTTGCCGCCGTTGGCGGTGGAGGAGCCGCTGACGTCCATGACCTGGCCGCTGTTGGCGTTGGTGAGGTAGTGGGTGGCGTTGGCGGGGTCGCTGGTGCCGGTCCAGGTGCCGGTGGACAGGTCGAGCGTCCACGAGTTCTGCCAGCCGGCGTCGACGGTGGTGCCGGAGATGTCGAGGGGGAGCCAGATGAGCGGGGAGGTGCCGAGGTTCGAGGTGGTCCAGCGGTCGCCGGCGTAGATGTAGGTGGTACCGGAGCTGCCGGTGACGGGGATGATGTTCGCGGTCTGCGTGTTGTACGTGTCGGTGCCCGCCGGGGCGAAGTTCTTCACCGCCGACCACGGGCCGGCCGGGGAGGACGCGGTGGCGTAGACGTTGTCGTTGGTGGACCAGCCGGTCAGGTGCGAGGCGAGCAGGTAGTACGTGCTGCCGACGTGGACCATGGCGGGCGCCTCGTAGTCGGCGAGCAGGGCGACGCTTCCCCCGTTCGAGCTGCCCGCGCTCACCACGCTGAGGTAGTTCGAGGCGAGCTCGTCGATGCGCAGGCCGTTGGCGCGGTCCTCGGTGAGCAGGTACGCGGTGCCGTTCGAGTCCTGGAACAGGCCGATGTCGCGGCTCTGGAATCCGAGCGGCTGCGAGGCGCCGAGATACGTGTAGGGGCCGCAGGGCGTGGAGCTCTCGGCCACGCCCGCCTCGGCGGCCGAGTAGCCCGAGTTGTCGATGTGCATCCACATCACGTACTCGTGCGTGGAGGAGTTGTAGATGACCTTCGGGCGCTCCACGACCCGGTCCGGGCCCAGGTCGCCGCTGGACTGGAGGGTGAGCGCGTCGCCCTGGAGCGTCCAGGTCTTCAGGTTGGTCGAGCTGTAGCAGGGGATGTCCTGGAACGACGCGTCCGAGCTGGTCTCGCCGGTCTTGTCCTCGCCGTACGCGTACCAGGTGCTGCCGACTTGGATGATGCCGAGGCCGTGCATCTGCAGCGGGTTGCCGGCGGTGTCGGTCCAGGCGGCACCCGGGGTGAAGGTCGCGGTCAGGTCCGCCGCCTGCGCGGGCGGGGCCGCGACGGACGTGACGAGCGCGAGCCCGCACGCGGCGGGCAGGACGGCGCGGAGCAGGGTTCTGAGGGGTCGCATGACAGGCCTCCGGCCTGGAGGGAATCAGGGTGGGTAGGCGGCCGCGCGCGTCGCGTGGAGTAAGGTACGGCGGCGTGTGGTTATTGGCAAGAACTCTGCGATAGTGGAGGGATCACCGCAGGTCGCAGGGCCGTTCGGAAAATCTCCGAGAAATTCTCGGACGGCGGCGCATGATCGGGGGCACCCTGGTTATCCGAGTGATGCGTGCATCGGGAAAGAGAAGCAAGACGACGGTGCACGTCCTCGCGGCCGACGGGCGGCGCGCTGACGGACGGTCCCTCCCCCCCCTCGACCGTCCGATTCCTCCCCCTCAGCCCGCCCCTCGGCACGCGGGGCCACAAGCCCAGGCCTGACGTGACATGCTGGCGCTCGTGCTTGAGTATCTGATCACCTGTGTCGCGGAGGACTTCGGCCTTGAGCTGACGCGCCTCGAACCGATCGACGGAGGCGTGGACCGTGCGGCGCGCAACTTCCGGGGACACGCCGAGGACGCGCCCTACGCGGTGAAGTGGTCCTCCGGCGGCTCGGTCGCGGGACTGGCCGTGCCGGACGCCCTTGCCACACGCGGGGCGACGGGGGTGGCGGCGCCGGTGCGTACCCTCGAGGGGCGCCTTTATTCAGAACGTCCGGACCATCTCTCCGAACGATCAGAACGCGAAGGGCTGCGGCTGTCGGTGACCCCGTGGGTCGGCGAGCGCCGAGGTATCGAGGGCGGCCTGGACGCGGAGCAGTGGCGCGGCCTCGGGCAGTTGCTGGCCGCGACGCACGAACTGCCGGTGAAGTCGGAGCTCATGTCGGTCCTGCCGATCGCAAATCATCGCGCGGACGTGCACGAAGCCGAGAAGACGGACGCGCTGATGCGGGCTGCGGAGCACACGGCCGCGCGCGACGAGATCGCGGCCGAGGCCCGGCGGCTCTGGTTCGAACACGCCGACCGCATCGCGGCGGCGACCGCCCGGGTCCGGGAGCTGGCTCCGTCGGTGACGCCCACGACCGTCTGCCACACCGATCCGCACCTCGGCAACGTCCTCGCCGCGCCCGGGCGTGTCTGGCTGATCGACTGGGACGACGCGGCGCTCTCCACCCCGGAGCAGGACCTCATGTTCGTCCTCGGCGGTGCCTACGGCGACGAGCACGTCGGCGACCAGGAGCGGGCGTGGTTCTTCGAGGGCTACGGCGAGGTCTCGATCGACCCGGTGGCGCTGGCGTACTGGCGCGGTTGCCGCGGACTGGTGGACGTCGCGTTCCTGGCGGCGGAGGCGTTCGCTCCGAAGACGGCCGAGGCGAGCCCAGGCTGGCGGGCGAGTGCGGTGCGGATGCTGGCGGACCACTTCGCCCCGACCGGGCTGCTCGCACGCGCTATGGCTTGAGCGGGCCGCGCCCGCTGGCTGTCCGAAGGGCCTGAACCGCCTGAATCATCTGAACGGTCTGGATCGTCTGAACGGTCTGGATCGTCTGAACAGTCTGAGTGTCGGAGGCCGTCGGTAGGCTCCGCGGCCGTGAGCACTCTGAACACGCAGCGCCAGATGATCGCCCAGACCGTCGCCTCACTCGAGGCCGTCGACGCGCTGGAGGGCGATCATCAGAGCGCTGTCCTGGACTGGATCGCCTCGGGAGACGAGCTGTACCGGCTCGTGCCGCCGGACTACCCGCCGCGTCACCTGGTGAGCTACTTCGTCCCCTTCGATCCGGCGCGGGGCCGGGTGCTGCTGGCGGCGCACCGCAAGTCAGGCCTCATGCTCCCGCCAGGCGGCCACTGCGAGTCCGGCGAGCTGCCGTGGCAGACGGTCCGACGTGAGTGCGTGGAGGAACTCGGCGTCCCGGCCGTCGCGCTGGCGCAGCTGGGCCCTGAGCCGCTGTTCGTCACGGTCACCGAGACGCGGGGCCCGATGGTGCGTCGGCACACGGACGTGAGCTTGTGGTACGTCATCGAGCTCGATCACGCGGACGAGCGGCTGCGTCCGGACCCGGGCGAGTTCGACGGAGTGCGCTGGTACTCCCTCGACGAACTCCTGGTTGGGCCGATAGAGGAGTTCGATCCACACACGCACCGCTTCGTACGGAAGCTCAACAATCTCAACAATCTCAGCAGTTAGGCGCACCGTCAGCCATCGGTCAGCTACCTGTCGAGTCGTCCGCCAACCGCTCGGCCCGCGCAGCGAGGAACCGTCGTTCCGTCAGATTGTCGGTGCGGTCAGCCGCCTGGCGGTAGCTCTCACGGGCGGCGTCGCGCTCGCCCGCGAGCTCCAGTAGGTGGGCACGGACCGCGTGCAGGCGGTGGTGATCGGCCAGCCTGTCGTCTTCCTCGAGCGGGCGCAGCAGGTCGAGGCCGGCCTGCGGGCCGTCGGCCATGGCGGCGGCGACGGCGTGGTTGAGCGTGACCATCGGGTTGGGCGCGAGCTTCTCGAGCAGGCGGTAGAGGATGACGATCTGGCGCCAGTCGGTCTCGTCGGCGCTGGGGGCCTCCGCGTGGACGGCGGCGATGGCGGCCTGCAGCTGGTAGACGCCGATCGGTGCGCCGGCGAGCGCCTCGGCGGTGAGCGCGAGGCCTTCCCGGAGCGCGGCCGAGTCCCACTGCGCGCGATCCTGCTCGGCAAGCGGGACAAGGTTGCCATCGTCGTCCGTACGAGCGGGCCGGCGGGCGTCGGTGAGCAGCATCAGCGCGAGCAGGGCGGCGACCTCGGGCGTGTCGGGCAACGCACGCCGCAGTGCGCGCGTCATCCGGATCGCCTCGCGCGTCAGCTCCACGCGCTGCAGATCGGCGCCGGCCGTGCTGGTGTAGCCCTCGTTGAAGATCAGATAGAGGACATGCAGGACAACGCCGAGCCGGGCCGGCAGCTCGTCGGGCGGCGGCAGTTCGAACCGTGCGCCGGCGGCCCTGATGCGCTGTTTGGCGCGGCTGACACGCTGGGCCATCGTGGCTTCGGGCACCAGGAACGCGCGTGCGATCTGGCTGGTCGTCAGCCCGCCGCAGGCCCGCAGGGTCAGCGCCAACTGAGAGGGGGCGGAGATGCTCGGGTGACAGCACAGGAAGAGCAGGACAAGCGAGTCGTCCTGGTCCGGCGCGAGATCCGGCAAACCCTGCAGGCCTGGCAGGTCCGACACGCCCGACTCGCCCGACTCGTCCACCAATCCGCCGCGGCCCGGAAACACCGCCGAATCCATGGCCGCCGCAGTCTCCTCACGCCGCCGCCGAGCGACCTCGCTACGCGTGCGGTCCACAAACCTGCGCTGGGCGACGCGCGTGAGCCAGGCGGCCGGCTGGTCGGGGACACCGTCCTCCCGCCACTGCACGATCGCGTCGAGCAGGGCGTCCTGCGCGGCGTCCTCGCACTCCTCGAACCGGCCGTAGCGCCGCACCAGACCGCCCACCACGCGCGGCATCAGCTCGCGCAGCAGCGCGTCGACATCGGTGACGGCAGTCATACTGCCGCCACCGTACCTCAGCGCGCGCCGTCACCCGGCGCGCAGATCACCCCGCCGCGCCGTCGCTGAAGACGATCGGCTGGACCTCGACCCCAAGCCCCTCCACCGCCGCGTCCGGAATCATCGCCGCGATCTCGTGCGCCCGGTCCCGGTCCTTGACCTCGATGAGGTAGGCCCCGCCCACGAACTCCTTGGCCTCCAGATACGGCCCGTCGGTGACCGCAGGCACCCCACCACGCACCCGCACCACCGACGCCTGGTCGGGCCCGCCCAATGCAAAGGTCCCGACGAACTCGCCGGACTCCTTGATCTTCTCCATGAACGCCCCGTGCCCCTGGAACACGGCTTGGCGTTCCTCCTCCGACAGCGCGTCCAGGACCTGCGCGTTCGGGTACATCATGATCAGGTACTTCATGGTGGACATCTCCTCACCGGCGGCGCGTCCCTCGCCCCGCTCACCCTGTAGTCGGAGCCGCCGCGGCATTCTCGACATCGCGCGCGAAGTTTTTTCACGGAAATTTTCCCACGGTGTGGCGGACACGAGCCTGACCGAACTGACGTCGGGCGCGGCGTGCGCTCAGGCGAGCTCAGCGGGCCAAAGTACCTGTTCACAGCGTTCCGCGGCCAAGGCGACGGTGACGAGCGCGGGTTAACTCAGAGGTCTTCCCAGCCGCCGCGAGGGCAGCGGACATGGCGTTGCAAGATCATAGTGAGATTGATCATTTACGGGAGGCCTTCGCCGTCCGCCGAGGGCTCGCCAGCGGGCCCTCCGCTGTTGCTGACGGCGCTCTGGGACTAATCAGGGACAATTTGCTCGGGACCGTCGTCGAGCCACGCGTCCATCGCTCCCATGCCCCGCCGCCCAGCGTCAGGCATGAAGTGAGCGTAGTACGTCAGGGTCACATTCGGGTTGGCGGGCCCCAGCCACTTCGACACGCTGACGATCGACTCGCCGGCCTCCGACTGGACGCTCGCGAAGGTGCGCCGAAGCACGTGATACATCTCCCCTCGTGCATCCTCGAAGACCCTGCGGGACGTGATCCGGGTTCCCTCCTTCACCTGCCTGCGGCCAACCACCTCGATTACTCCAGCAGCAGCAAGCGCCGGCTTCCAGGCCGCCTTGTTGAACGTCTGGTACTGGACACGATTGCCTCGGGCAGTCGAGACCAAGAGCCGGACCGTGATCGGCTTACGCTGCTTTGATTCAAGAGCCGTGGTGGGAGGTTCCGGATTCCGCCACGGAAGCGTGCACTCGACCGGCGGGAACTCAGCAATGTGCGAAAGCATCCGCTTCTCGAAGTTGGGAGACATGGGAACCTCCCGGGTCTTTGCCCCTTGGGCAGGCAGAAGTAGGGCCTCCCCTGGTAGTCCCAGCGGAGCTGCCGACGAACGTGAGCGATGTGCCTGTCGAAGTCGAGGTCGTCCACGCCGAGCGCCAGCGCCTCGCCCTGGCGAAGGCCGAGAGCCACCCCCTCATCGACCAAGATCCGATACCGCGGCTGCAGAGTCTGCCGGACGGCTGTGACACGACCGCGAGTCCAGGCCTTCGCCCTGCTCGGCCGGGGAGCCTTCGGCCTTTTCGGCCGAGCTGGGGTCGGGACGGTGTTCGGCCTGGCGGTCGGATCCACGCGGCACGAACTGCACCGGCGGCTTCGGCCGGATGATGCCCAGTGCGAGACCGCCGATTTGGACGTTGTTGACGGTGGTTGGGTTGTTTGATGGCCAGGGTGTCAATGGACGTGAGGCTCTCCCCGGTGACGGACATGTAGGCCGGCTCTGTCGCTGATCTTGTTGCGGGCGTGCGAGCCCTGGTTCTGCGATCCTGTTCGGCGTGTCTTGATCAGGGTTTTGGGTTGCTGTTTCCGCAGTTCGCGTCGATGCGTGTGCTTTCCGTCGAA
>NZ_JAGSOG010000036.1 GCF_018139695.1 Actinospica durhamensis
GCGCTGACGTGGCCGCCGCCCCACCCGACCCCCGACGACGACAGACGACTGACGAGGACCAGGTAACGTGACGACGCCGTTCTACGTCTCGCCCGAACAGCTGATGAAGGATCGGGCGGACTTCGTGCGCAAGAACATCGCGCGCGGTGGCTCCGCGGCGGTGCTGCACTACGACGGGGGCATCCTGTTCGTCGCGGAGAACCGCTCCCGGGTACTGCACAAGGTGAGCGAGATCTACGACCGGATCGGATTCGCCGCCGCCGGCAAGTACAACGAGTTCGAGAACCTGCGCCAGGCCGGCGTGCGCCTGGCCGACAGCCGCGGCTACCTCTACGACCGGCGCGACGTCACGGCCCTGGGCCTGGCCAACGCCTACGCCCAGTTGCTGGGCAACATCTTCTCCGAGTCCGGCGCCAAGCCGTACGAGGCCGAACTGGTGATCGCCGAGGTGGGCGACCGTCCCGAGCAGGACCAGATCTACCGGATCCCGTACGACGGCTCGGTCGTGGACTCGCACGGCTTCGTCGTCATCGGCGGTGCGGCCGAGGCGGTCTCGGCCGTGCTGACCGAGACCTACCAGGAGACCCCGGGCCTCGGCGAGGCGCTGCGGATCGCGGTGGCGGCGCTCGGCCGCGACGGCACCGAGACGCGCGAGCTGAGCCCGGCTCAGCTCGAGGTCGCCGTGCTGGACCGCAACCGCAAGCAGCCGCGCAAGTTCCGCCGCCTGCTCGGCGCGCAGTTGGCCGCACTGCTCCAGGACGCCCCGGGCGCGGACGCCGCCGCGCTGGTCGAGAACGGCGAGTCCGCCGGCGCCTCGGCGGCCGAGCGGGAGGAGCCGGGCACGGACACCGCGGCCCCGGCCGCGGCCACCGCAGCGGACGGCGACGAGGACTCCGGGCTCGACACCAATGCACTGATCGACGAGGCCCTCGACGAGGACTCCGGGCGCGGCGAGGACAACGGCGACAACTAGCGTCATCTACCCCCCAGGAGGGGCCTGATGGACCGTAGGATCTTCGGACTCGAGAACGAATACGGCGTCACCTGCACCTTCCGCGGCCAGCGTCGGCTGAGCCCGGACGAGGTCGCGCGCTACCTGTTCCGGCGGGTGGTCTCCTGGGGGCGCTCCTCGAACGTCTTCCTGCGCAACGGCGCCCGGCTCTACCTGGACGTCGGCTCGCACCCGGAGTACGCCACTCCGGAGTGCGACTCGATCGAGGAACTCGTCGTGCACGACAAGGCCGGCGAGCGCATCCTCGAAGGCCTGCTGCACGACGCCGAGCGCCGCCTGCACGAGGAGGGCATCGCCGGAGACGTCTACCTGTTCAAGAACAACACCGACTCGGCCGGCAACTCCTACGGCTGCCACGAGAACTACCTCGTCACCCGGCACGGGGAGTTCTCCCGGCTGGCCGACGTGCTCATCCCGTTCCTGGTCACCCGTCAGCTGATCTGCGGCGCGGGCAAGGTGCTGCCGACCCCGCGCGGCGCGGTCTACTGCGTGAGCCAGCGGGCCGAGCACATCTGGGAGGGCGTCTCCTCCGCCACCACCCGCTCGCGCCCCATCATCAACACCCGGGACGAGCCGCACGCCGACGCCGAGCGCTACCGCCGCCTGCACGTGATCGTGGGCGACTCCAACATGAGCGAGACCACCATGCTGCTCAAGGTCGGCGCGACCGACCTGGTGCTGCGGATGGTCGAGGTCGGCCTGGTGATGCGGGACCTGACCCTGGAGAACCCGATCCGGGCCATCCGCGAGGTCAGCCACGACCTGACCGGCCGCAAGAAGCTGCGCCTGGCCAACGGCCGCGAGGCCACCGCGCTGGAGATCCAGCGCGAGTACCTGGCCAAGGCGGCGGACTTCGCCGATCGCAGGGACCTGCGGACCGGCACCGTCGCCCGGGTGCTCGACCTGTGGGAGCGCACCCTCGACGCGATCGAGCAGCAGGACCTGGCGAAGATGGAGCGGGAGATCGACTGGGCGATCAAGTACCGCCTGATCCAGCGCTACCAGGAGAAGTACGACCTGCCGATAGCGCACCCGCGGATCGCGCAGCTCGACCTCGCCTACCACGACATCAGCCGCAAGCGCGGCCTGTACTACCTGCTCGAGCGCCGCGGCCTGGTCGACCGCACCGCACGCGACCTGGACATCTTCCGGGCCAAGTCGGTGCCGCCGCAGAACACCAGGGCCCGGCTGCGCGGGGAGTTCATCAAGCGGGCACAGGAGCAGCGGCGCGACTTCACCGTGGACTGGGTGCACCTGAAGCTCAACGACCAGGCCCAGCGCACCGTGCTGTGCAAGGATCCGTTCCGCGCCGTGGACGAAAGGGTGGATAAGCTCATCGCGTCCATGTAGGCGCGCGCGGCCGGGTAGTCTGTGCGCGTGCTGCTACTCGGAGTGAGTGTTCGCCGCCGCCGTCACCGACCCTCACGCCGCCGGGCCCTGGTGCCCGCGGCGGCGATGGCCGCGGTGACGGCGTTGGCCCTGGCCACGGCGGGCTGCGGCGGCGGAAGCGACGGCTCGGGCTCCGGCTCGATCAGCGGCCTGCCGACGGTCTCCGGCGCGGTGGGGGAGCAGGCGGTCATCGCCATCCCGACGAATCAGCCCCCGCCGACCCGGGTGGAGTCCGGCGTCCTGGTGCGCGGCAACGGCCAGCCCCTCGCCGACGGCGACGCCGTCGTGGTCGACTACACGCTGATGAACTGGACCGGCGCGAAGCTCGTCGGCAGCACCTACGGCGCGAACGGCAGCCCGGACAAGACCCAGGAGTTCGTGCTCGGATCCGACGCCGCGCTCGGCTCCTGGAACCAGGCGCTGCAGGGCGTGCAGGTGGGCAGCCGGGTCGAGATCGTCACCCCGCCCGCCGGCGCCTTCGGCACCGGCGGCGCGACCGCCTACGGCATCAAGGGCACCGACGACCTCGTGTACGTACTCGACGTCGTCGGCGGCTACCCGAAGAACGCCGACATCACCGGCACCCAGCCGGACCAGCGCGCCGCCGATGCGCCGGTGGTGGCCGGAAACCCGGGCACCGGCGGCGTCCACATCCGGCTCCCGGCGGGGTCCGCGCCCACCACGCTGCAGAGCACGGTGCTGATCCACGGCAGCGGCGCCCCGGTCACCGCCGGCCAGCGCCTGATGGTGCAGTACACCGGCGTCGACTGGAACACCGGCAAGCAGTTCGACTCCTCGTTCGGCCGGGGGATCGCCAGCTTCGTCTTCGGCAGCGACACCGTCATCTCCGGCTGGAACAAGGGCCTCGTCGGCGACCGCGTCGGCGACCGCGTCCTGCTCGTCATCCCCGCCGCCGACGCCTACGGCAGCAAGGGCGTCCCCTCCGTGGGCATCCACGGCGGCGACACCCTCGTGTTCGTGGTGGACGTGGTGGACGCGCTGAGCTGACGGCAGGGGGTGCCGTAGCTCGAAGTCGTACGACGTGCGATGTGCGACGCGCTATTCGGCCGGAGCCACAGCGATTTCCGAGCCGCCCGCAGCCGAGACGTCCTTGCGCATGGACATCGACGTCACGTCGTACCCGCTGCGGCGGTAGAGGGCGATCGCCGCCTCGTTGTCCCCGACCACGTTCAGCCCGAGCCCCGTCATGCCCTCGCGCGCGATGTGCGCCTCCACCGCGGCGAGGACGGCCGTGCCGTACCCGCGGCGCTGGAACGCCTCGAACACGTTGATGTCGTAGAGCCACGCGGCTCGGGCGTTCCCGGCCTGAGCCGGATCCGGCCCGACCCAGGCATTGCCCACCGCCTCGCCCGCGTCGTTCCGCGCCGTCAGCAGGTGATGCCCGGCCGTGTCGAGCCCGTCCGGCAGAAAGCGAGCCGTCCCCCGCGCGACCCGCTCCCGCGCCAGCTCGGCCGGCATCAGCCTACTGAGCACCCGCACCGACTCGGCCTCGCGGTGTTCGGTCGCGGCGAGATACTCCGCGGGCGTCATCGTCCTCAAGGTCACCTGCTGAACGGTCATGGCGGCCATCCTCGAACGTTCACCCGCTCCCGCGCCACCGGATTCCCGCCTACCGTGGGGCACCACGAATTCGATGGGAGTGCCCAGGCGCCGGACCGTAGGCTGTCGCGTCGTGACCACGACGACCTCCATCCGCGAGCTGTACTACGCCCTGCGCACATATACGGGCCCTGCGGCGCATCGCGACGTCCTCGCGCCGTGGGCCGACGGGCACGCCGCCGCGGTGGCCGAGTTGCTCGCCCCGCTGGCCGTCCACGGAGGTTGGCGGCGTGTGGAGTACGTATGGGGAGACCTGCTCGAGCAGGCCTACGC
Organism: Actinospica durhamensis; assembly: GCF_018139695.1. Lineage (GTDB taxonomy): Bacteria > Actinomycetota > Actinomycetes > Streptomycetales > Catenulisporaceae > Actinospica > Actinospica durhamensis. The sequence goes on from NZ_JAGSOG010000036.1 coordinate 4,295, forward strand.
GCTCTGCCGCGTCAGTGATCTGCTGCTCCTGGGCTTCCAGAGCCCGCTGCCGTCCGAGATCGAGAAGCCCTGGGCGCACGAACTGCATCTGCCCGAGAGCGGGCGCGAGCCGAGGATCGCCGAGGACGAATACGTGAGTTTCTTCGCCGCGTTGGGAATGCGGCGCGAAGAGGTCGCGCGGTTCGACCCGTTCTTTCATGAGATCGCGGCCGTCGAGCAGAGCGAAGACCCCGCCGCGCCGATCGAGGTGGCGCAGGAGTCGTGGCCCTGCCTGATGCTCGGCGAATTGCTGTTCAGCCGCGCCGGAGTCCGCGTCCGGGCCGGTGAGCAGCACGCGGTGGCCGGCCTCGCGGACCGATCGACGCTGAACGAGGTCTTCCTGCGTCGTTATCGACCCACCTACGACATGTCTCTCGGATGGGGCACCAACTCGCAGTGGAAGACCGACTTCCGCCGTGACTACCTGACGGCCGATGCTTATCAGTTCAATGTCGACGCGGATGCGGACATCGATGAAGAGACCGAATTCGGTGACGCCCGGCTGACCCCGTCAGAGCGCCGCGACCTGCTCCGCCACCGATGCGTGGTGCGTCCTCTGGCCGACGTTCCGGAGGACGAAGAGCCCTGGGGAGGCTGCCGACGGCTGACCCTGCCGCGAGCCTGAACCCCTGTCGGGCAGCCGGCCTGCGCTGCTCGCCCCGAAACCACCGGCCCGGGCCCGCGCGCGGTGAGCGCGTCGGGGCCGGGCCGGGGCGACGAGTCGCGGGGCGACGGGTCGGCGGCGGGTCACTTCACGCCGAGCAGGTCCACCACGAAGATGAGCGTCTCGCCCGGCTTGATGGCCGGGGTGGGGCTCTGGTTGCCGTAGGCGAGGTGCGCGGGGATGGTCAGGCGACGGCGGCCGCCGATCTTCATGCCCGCGACGCCCTGGTCCCAGCCCTTGATGACCCGTCCGGCGCCGAGGGGGAACTGGAAGCCCGCCTCGCCGCGGTTCCAGGAGGCGTCGAACTCCTCGCCGGTGGAGAAGGCCACGCCCACGTAGTGGACGGTGACCTGGTGGCCGGGCTTGGCCTCGTCGCCCTGGCCCTCCCAGATGTCGACGATCTCGAGGTCCTTGGGGGGAGCGCCCTCGGGGAAGTCGACTTCGGGCTTCTCAAGCTTAGCCATGCGTCCGTAATCCTCTCGTTATCCGGTGACCGGCTCAGCCTAGCGGGTCGCGGCGGCGGCCAAGCGACCGGCGCAGGCGGCGGCGAGGAAGTTGGCGCGATCCTGATCTCTGTCGCGGCCCATGGTCGAGAGCGCGACGGGGCTGGCCGCCAGCGCCGCGTCCAGCCCTTCGGCGGGCACCGCGCGCAGCCGGTGACGGGGCGTCAGCGCCTCGGCCTGGGCGCGCACGCCGTCCCAGAACGCCCCCGATTCATCCGGGAGGGCGAGGTCGGCCGGGGCCAGCGCGACCCTGCCGTACGCGGTCAGGCTGTGGTGGCTCAGGCCCCGATGACGCTCGCGCGAGTCGGCCTCGGAGACCCGCAGCACGCCGAAGGGCCGTCCGTTCAGCGCGGCGACCGCGTTGACCGCCTCGCCGCAGGCCACGCCGGTGAAGCCCCATTTCGTGCCGGTGCCGAGGTTGCCCGGGCCCTGGCAGACGACTGCGATCTGCGCGCCGAGCACGTGCCGGGCGGCGAGCAGGCCGGTGTGCAGGGTGACGGCCTCGAGGTCGCCGCCGAAGGCCTGGCCGACGGTGACCGAGCCGCACAGCCAGCCCGCCGCGCGCAGGCCGGCGACGGTGCGGGAGAACCACAGCGGGAGCGCGCCGCCGTCGGTCATCACGTACGCGATCCGGGTGCCGGGGCGGTCGTGCAGCACGGCGGCGCAGACGGCGGGCAGGGCGGAGTGCAGGTCGGCGGTGACCACGGGCAGGCCGGCCAGGTCGTCGGCGTCGCGCAGGAGCTCGTGGTGCGGGGAGTCCTGCTCGTCCACGCCCAGCACGACGGTCTGCAGCGGGGTGTAGCGGGCCTTGACCATGTGGCCGGGGGGCGACGGGTCGGCGGCGGCGGAGGCCGCGGTGGCGCCGGGACCGGCGGCGGCGCCGGGCAGGCGGTCGGGGATCGCCACGACCAGGGCGTATCCGCCGGTGCCCAGGCCCAGGGCCTGCGCGTTGACGTTGAGCAGGACGCGGTCTCCGACCTGCGGATCTCCCACCAACTCGGGGTAGGCTAGGGCGCGGCGATCGACACCGTCGGCGGGCTCCGGGCGCACCACGGCCTCGTGCCCTCCACCGATACCACCGTCGCGGCCGTCGCCGGCGCAGCGCACGGTCAACTCCCGCGCTCCCGGCCACGTCCGGCCGAGTGCGGTCACGGTGCCTTCGAGCCAGCCGACCACGGGGCACCACGGTATCGGAAGTCCGTGCGAAACCCGCCCGGAAACGGGTAGCGTCGGACGCGCACATGCCGGGAGCGGAGGGAAGGCGGCACTCATGGCGGCGACGAAGTCGGAACGCCTGGTCAACCTGGTGATCTGCCTGCTCGCGAGCCGGACCTTCGTTCCGAAGGAACGGCTGCGGCGCGTGCTCGAGCCCTATCGCAACTGTCCCACGGACGAGGCCTTCGAGCGGATGTTCGAGCGGGACAAGGAGGAGCTGCGCGAACTCGGGGTCCCGCTCGAGGTGGGCACCACCGACGCCTACTTCGACGACGAGGTGGGATACCGGATCGCGCCCGGCGAGTACGCGCTGCCGGAACTCGCCCTCGCGACGGACGAGGCGCAGGCGCTCGGGGCGGCGGTGCGGTTCTGGCAGCAGGCGACGCTGGCCCAGGCCGCGTCCTCGGCGCTGCTCAAGCTCAAGGCCGCCGGGGTGGAGGTCGGGCCGGTCTCGCCGGTCGGCATCGAGCCGCGGGTGCGGGCCGAGGCCCCCGCGTTCGAGCCGCTGCTCGAGGCCGTCTACGAGCGGCAGGTGGTGCGCTTCTCCTACCGCCGCGGAGACGGCGAGGTGCGCTCGCGCGAGGTCGAGCCGTGGACGATCGACTCCTGGCGCGGCCGCTGGTACCTGGCCGGATACGACCTCGGCCGGTCCGACGAGCGGATCTTCCGGCTCGACCGGATCGCCGGCCCGGTGCTGCTGACCGGCCGCGCGCCCAGCCACCCGCTGCCCGACCAGGTCGACGTGCGCTCCCGGGTGGCCGCCTTCGCCCTGCGGCCGGAGGCCGACCTCGGCACGGCCACGCTCCGGGTCCGCTCGGGCACCTGCTTCCCGCTGCGCCGCGCCGCGAGCGCGATCGAGCCGGACGGCGAGGGCTGGGACGTGCTGGTGCTGACCTACCGGGACGGGTTCGAGGGGTACGTGGCGGAGTTCGGCGCGGACGTGGTGGTACTCGACCCGCCGCGGCTGCGCGACGCGGTGATCCGCAATCTGCGGGCGCTGGCCGGGCGCGGGGCCGTGCCGGGCCAGCGGCTCGGCGAGGCGGGCGGCGCGGACGGGGTGGACGGCGTGGACGAGGTGGACTTGCGGGCGGAATGGGAGACGGCGTCATGAGCACGGCGGTGGAGCAGGTCGAGCGGTTGCTGAACCTGGTGCCCTATCTGCGCAGCCACCCCGGGGTCACCGTGGCCGAGGTCGCGGACGAGTTCGGGGTGAGCCAGCGCCAGATCGCCAAGGATCTCAATGTGCTGTGGTTCTGCGGGACGCCCGGCGGGTTCGCCGACGACCTGATGGAGCCGCACGTGGGCGAGGGCGGCGCGATCCACCTGGACAACGCGGCCGAGCAGATCACCCGGCCGCTGCGGCTCTCCACCCGCGAGGCGGTGGCGCTGCTGGTGGCGCTGCGGGCGATGGCGCAGGTGCCGGGGCTGGCCGACCGGGACTCGCTCGAGCGGGTGCTGGCGAAGCTGGAGGCCGCGGTGGGGCAGTCGGCCGCGGACACGGCCGAGCGGCTCTCGGTGGCGTTCGAGGCGCGCGATGTGGTGCTCGAGGCGGCGACCCGGGCCCAGACCTCCGGCCGGGCGCTGCGGCTCGGCTACTACGTGCCCTCGCGCGACGAGGTGACCGAGCGGACCGTGGACCCGATCCGGATCTCGATGCTCTCCGGCCGCGCGTACCTGGACGCCTGGTGCCGCGGCTCGCGGGACCGGCGGATGTTCCGGCTGGACCGGGTGGTCGGGATCGAGGTGCTCGAGGAGCCGGCTGCGGTGCCCGAGCACGTGAAGAACGCGCCGGAGGTGGAGCACTCGGCGCTGCGGGTGGACGCGCAGGACCCGTTGATCGAGCTCGAACTCGCCCCGGGCGCGCGCTGGGTGCCGGAGTACTACCCGTGCGAGTCCGTGAGCGAGCTGCCCGGGGGCGGGCTGCGGGTGGCGCTGCGGGCGCCGGACCAGGACCGGATAAGGCGGCTCGTGCTGCGGCTCGGCGAGAGCGCGCGGGTGCTGGGTCCCGGCGAGTTCGCGGCGGCGGTGCGGGACACCGCGTCGGCGGCGCTGGCGGGCTACGGCAGCCAGGCGGGCTGAGCCTCCCGGCCTGACGGACGCTGCGGGCCGAGCCGCGCCACGCGCGGGCCCGAACCCCACGAGCGCGCCCCAGAACCGCCTCCGACCTGGGGCGATATGCCTCAGGTCGGCTCCCTGCGGCTCTACTTGACTACAGGGTGCCGAATATTACAGGATTTCAGGTCGCGCCGAAGAATTCAAGGTAGTTTGCTGACTGTTCGTCAGCTGTTCGCAGGCGCGTCACTTTCGCTGGCTTCACTTCAGGTGTGCCAGAGAGTCTCGCCCCGGCCGCCGGGGTATCCCAGAACCAGCCCTCGCCCGTCCGCCCGCGCACCGGCCCGCGCCTGGGCCGGCGGACCGGCCGGATCCCCGCCGGGGCCGGGCCGCGGGACCGGCGGGACTTCCGCGCCACGGCGTGGGGGTATCTGTTCGTGCTGCCGGCGCTGCTGGTGTTCGGGGTCTGGACGATCTTCCCGACCTTCTACACGTTCTACATCTCGCTCTGGCACTGGAACGAGTTCGACATCTCCCTGTCGAAGTACGTGGGGCTGGCCAACTACCGGCAGCTGTTCCAGCAGGGCGACCCCTCGTTCCTCGACGCCTTCGGGCACTCGCTCTACTTCACCGTGGGCATGGTCCTCGGCGGCACCGCGATCGCGCTGGGCTTCGCGCTGCTGGTGCAGCGCGGCGGGCGGCTGCTCGCACTGTCCCGGCTGGGGTTCTACCTGCCGCACGCCACCCCGCTGATCGCGAGCTCGCTGGTCTGGGGCATGATCTTCGACCCGCGGTTCGGGCTGCTCAACTACGGCCTGGACAAGCTGCACCTGCCCACCTCGCAGTGGCTCTACAGCCCGGGCTCGTCCATGCCCGCCGTGATCGTCTACAGCCTCTGGCACGAGGTCGGCTTCATCACCCTCGTGTTCATCGGCGGGCTCGCGGTCATCTCGGACGAGTACGGGGAGGCCGCGCGGGTGGACGGGTGCGGGCCGTGGCGGGAGTTCTGGTACATCACCTGGCCCCAGCTGCGGCCGGTGACCACCTTCGTGGTGCTGATCACCACGATCGGCTCGCTGCAGGCCTTCACCCAGTTCTACGAGCTGCGCGGGGCCGGGAACTCCACCGTCACGCTCAGCCTGCTGATCTTCCTCAACGCCGACGGCCAGTCGCCCACCCTGGGCTACGCCGCGGCCGCCGCGACGGTGCTGTTCGCCATCACGGTGCTCTTCTCACTCGTCCGACGGCGCACATCCGTCGGGGGCGGTGCGGTCGCCTCGTGATCCGCCGCCGGCTCCACCCTGCGCGCAGTATCGCCGTCCGCAACGGGGCGACGGCACCTGAACCCTCGATCTCTCAGAAGGAGAACGCGCCCACCATGCGAATCAGAGCCACCATCGACGGAGCCCGGCCGCGCCGGGTCGCCGGGGCTGCCCTCATCACGGCGTTCGGCCTGGCGGTGTCCGCCTGCGCCGGCGGAGGATCCACCTCCACCGTGGCCTCGACCGTCTCGAGCACCCCGCTCTCGACCGTGACCGGGCCGGTCACCATCACCTTCCAGGAGGTGTACGGCAGCAAGTCCCAGCTGGCCACGCTCACCAAGGTGGTCGACGCGTTCGAGAAGGCGAACCCGTACATCACCGTCCAGCTCCAGGCCTCCTCGAACTACTCCGCGCTGTTCGAGAAGGAGAACGCCGAGGTCACCGCCGGCAACACGCCGACCATCGGGATGGCCTACGAGAGCTACGCGCAGACCTGGTCGGCCGCGCAGAAGATCGTGCCGATCAAGGACCTGGCCGGCACCAACAGCCCGTCCGAGTACTCCACCTTCTACACCGGGGTGCAGAACGACCTGAAGCTGTCCGACGGCGATATCTGGATGTGGCCGCTGGGCAAGTCGCTGCAGCTGCAGGCGATCAACCAGACCCAGTTCACCGCGGCCGGCATCACCGCGGCCCCGACCACCTGGGACCAGTGGGCCACCGACCTCGAGGCGGTGACCGCCAAGGAGAAGGCGGCCAACGCCAAGTACGCCGGCATCACCGTCTACCCGCAGGGCAGCGGCGAGACGCTGTTCGAGGAGATCGCGGCGACCGACGGCCAGCAGCTCTACGCCGCCGACGGCACCCCGCAGTTCACCTCGGCCGCCGCGGTCAAGGCGCTGAAGTTCCTGCAGACCGAGAAGTCCAAGGGCGCGATCGCGGTCGGCGGCTCGACCACCGACCTCTACCCCGGCGAGGACGCGCTGACCGGCGGCACCGGCGCCGAGGACATCACCTCCTCGGCCGGCGTCACCTACGAGGAGACGCCCAAGGGCGACACCCTCGAGTTCGCCGCGCTGCCGGGCGACTCGATGATGGCCGGGGCCAACCTGGTCGTCTACACCAGCGCGACCACCCAGCAGCGCGCCGCCGCCTGGGAGCTGCTGCAGTACCTGGCCAGCGCCTCGGTGCAGGCCACCTGGTCCGAGGGCATCGGCTACTACCCGGTGACCTCGCAGGCGCTGACCGACATGGACGCGAGCTACCTGTCCGCGAACCCGTGGATCCAGCAGACCATCGGCAACCTGAACACGGCCTTCGTCGACCCGCCGTTCGGCTGGGCCACCGACTGCCAGACCGACCTCGAGACCGCCGTCTCCTCGGCGCTGAGCGGCTCCGACGCCGCCTCCGCCCTGCAGACCGCGCAGAGTGACTGCGCCTCCAAGAAGAGCGCAGAGAGCTGAGGATGACCCTCCCGCTCACCTCGCGCGCGTCGTCCCGGGGCCACAAGCTCCGGGGCGGCGCGCCGCGTCGCGGCTCCGGCGGACCCGTCGGGGCCTGGCGCGGCTGGACCTGGACCCGCCGCCTGGTCGCGCTGCTGCTCGCGGCGGCGTTCCTGGTGCCGTTCTACTGGGTGTTCGTCATCTCGGTGCAGCCGGGCACGACGATCTCCAGCTGGCCGCTGAACCTGGTGCCGCAGTGGCACTGGGCGAACTACTCCCGCGCCTGGGACCTGGACACCTGGCCGCGCTACTTCGCCAACACGGTCTTCGTCGCGGCCTGCACGGTGGCGCTGTGCCTGGTCACCTCGGTGCTGGCCGGGTTCGCCTTCGGCGTGCTGCGCTTCCGCGGCAAGAAGGTGCTGATGGGGCTGATCCTGTCGGTGCTGATGGTGCCGACGGTCACGCTGATCGTGCCGGACTTCGTCATCGCGAACGAGCTGCACCTGCTCAACACCTACTGGGTCCAGATCCTGCCGTTCGGCTCCAGCGTCTTCGGCATCTTCCTGGTGCGCCAGTTCTTCCTGACGATGCCTCAGGAGATCATGGATGCGGCCGCGGTGGACGGGGCCGGACGGCTGCGTATCCTGTGGCACATCGGCGTTCCCGCGGTGCGCCCGGCGCTGCTGCTGATCGGCATCAACGTCTTCGTGGCCTCCTGGAACTCCTTCCTGTGGCCGCAGGTCATGGTCACCGACCCGAGCAAGCAGCCGATCGAGGTGGGCCTGGCCTCGTTCACCACCGACAACGGCACGGACTGGTCCGCGATGAGCGCCGCCGTGTGCTTCACCACCCTTCCCATCATGCTGGTGTTCCTGCTGTTGCAACGGCAGTTCATCCGCGGCGCGATGACCGCCGCGGGCTCCGTGAAATAGCGGCCGAACCCTAGGAAACGTGCACACCCCAGATGAATACTCTGCTGCTCGTCGTCGACTTCGACGGCACCGTCTACCGCGGTGACGGACCGGTACGCGCCTACGCCGCCCGGATCGCCGCGACCCTGCCGCCCGAAGCGGCCGAACGCTACCTGGCCCTGTTCGCGTGCTATCTCGCCGAGGGCGTCGCCGCGGCCGAGGACCTCGCCGACCCCGCCGCCGCGGCCGCGCTGCGGGCGTCGGTGGACCACTGGGGCGCTGCGGCGGCGCTGGCCGAGGAGGTCTTCGGCGTGGCGCCGGACGCGGTGGCCGCGGCGTTCGCCGGGGCCCGGCAGGACATGCTCGACCCGGCCTGTGAGATCGAGGTCGTCACCCCGCTGCTCGAGACCCTGGCCGAGCTGCGCGGCGCCGCCCGCGTCGTGCTGGCCACCAACAGCCCGCACCCCGGGCTCGGCCCGCTGCTCGGCCGGCTCGGCGTGGCAGGGGCCTTCGACGCGGTGGTCGCGGACGCGGGCAAGCCGGCCGGTATGCGGGCCCTGCTGCGGCGCGAGCTCGGCGGGTACGCGGACGTCGAACCCTGGCGCGCCTTCTCCCTGGGCGACCACTACCGCAACGAGATCGCCCCGGCGGTTGAGATCGGTGCGGCGACGGGATACATTGATCGGTTCGGCCGAGCCGACGGCCCCGCGACGGCCACTGCCCCCGTCGCCGAGCGGCTGTTGCCCGTGATCCACGCCTGGGCCGCCGATCCCGAGTCCACCGCCCGTCCGTCGGGCTGATTCGGCCGGGTGCGTTGCGGGTGACCGGTCCACGAGCAAGCGAGTGAAGGAAGTAACGCAGTGTCGGCGAGCGTCGAGTTCTGGGGCGGAGTCGGTGTCATCGGCTCCAGCAAGGTACTGATCAGGGACGGGGGGCACCGCGTCCTGCTGGATCTGGGCCTGGACATTCCGAAGGACGGCGACCTGTTCCGCGCCCCGGCCGCGCCGCGCCGGGGCCGGGAGCTGGCCGACCGGCTGCGGGTGGGCGCGGCCCCGGCGATCCCGGGCCTGTTCGACCCGGCCGCGCTGGCGCCGGGCGACGCGCTCGGCGAGTCGGCCGAGCCGACCGCGCTGTTCGTCACGCACCCGCACATCGACCACGTCGGCCTGGTCGGCTTCGTGCGGCCGGAGGTGGCGGTGCACGCCTCGGCCGCGACGGTCGCGCTGCTGGGCGCGCTGGAGCGGGCGGACGAGGGGCTGCCCGGGCCGCGGGTGTTCGACGGCGCGAGCGGCTGGCGGCCGGTCGGGCTCGGCGAGCCGGTGCGGGTGGGCCCGATGACGATCGAGCGCTTCGACGTGGACCACGACGTGCCCGGGGCCAGCGGCTACCGCGTCGTCACGAGCGACGGGGTGCTGGCGTTCACCGGCGACTTCCGCTTCCACGGCTACCACCCGGAGCGCTCCTGGGGCTTCGCCGAGGCGGTCGCCGGTGCCGACGTGCTGGTCACCGAGGGCACGACGCTCAGCTGGGAGGAGTACCACCCGCTGCGCACCGAGGCCGACGTGAACGCCATGTTCGAGGCCGAGCTGGCCGGCAACCCGGACCTGGTGATGCTCTCGCTCTACCCGCGCGACTTCGACCGGGTGCGCGCCTTCACCGGGCTCGCCGCCGCGGCCGGGCGCCGGATCGTGTGGCCCGAGCGGATCGCGGCCTTCCTGACCGAGGCCGGGTTCGCGGACGTCGTCTCGTTCGCCGAGGTCGGGCTCGCCGAGATCCACGCCGCGCCCGGGGCGTACGTGGTGCAACTCGACGCGGACGACCTGCCCGGGATGCTGGACCTGCCCTTCGGCCCGGGCAGCGCCTTCGTGCACGCCAACGGCGAGCCGCTCGGGCCGTTCGAGCCGCGCTGGCAGCTGTTCGTGGACTGGCTGGCCAGGCTGGGCGTGCCGCTGCGCCGCATCGGCTGCTCCGGGCACGCCTACCAGGACGACCTGCACGAGTTCGTGCGCACCATCAATCCCAAGGTGCTGATCCCGATTCACACGTTCAGCCCTTACCGGGTGCACCCGACCGGAAGCACCGCGCGACTGGTGGTGGACTACGCGCGGGCCTACGACTTCGCCGGAAGAGCACTGTGACGGGTCCGAGGCGGTAGGCTCGTCCACCGTGATGCTCTGGGTGATCGTCTTCTCGGTCCTGGCCTTCCTGGCCCTGGTCGCGATCGGCTGCTTCGCCTTCCGGGTCTGGCGCGAGGGGATGGCCCTGAGCCGCCAACTCGGCGCGAGCGCCAAGTCGCTCGGCGAACACGCCGCTCCGCTGACCGAGGCGCTCGAGCGGCTCGGGGCGCAATCTTCACCCGGTCACCGTTGACAAAGACTCCGGGTCGCCGGGAAAGTGAGAGCGCTGGAAGTGGAGAACCAGGTCGGGCCGCCGTGCGGAGCCGTGGCCGCGAGTCGAGTGAGGAAGCGCAACCGATGCTGCTGCGTACCGAGTCTCTCTTCCTGATCGTCGTGGTCGGCCTGCTGCTGTTCGGCTGGCGGCGGCTGCCCGGGGCGATGCGGGATCTGGGCCGCGCGCGCCGTATCCTCAAGTCCGAGGCGCAGGCCCTGCGTGACGACGTGCCGCTGCCCAAGCGGCGCGTGGTCGAGGCCAGGCCCGAGGATGTTGTATCCCGACGCGACGGACAGGCAGGCACGTAAAGTGGCAGGCAAGGCTGGGCGCTCGGCGGACGACGCCACGCGGATGCCGCTCGTCGAGCACATCCGGGAACTGCGCAACCGCCTGATGAAGGCCGCCCTCGCGGTCCTGATCGGCGCGGTCATCGGGTTCATCTTCCGCGGCCAGATCCTGCACAGCCTCGAGGGCCCGGTCTGTAACATTCAGGGCCTGAGCGGAGTGGGCCAGAAGAACTCGCGGTGCCCGGACGGCGCGCTGGTCTTCAGCGGCGCCACCTCCCAGGTGAACCTCTCGTTCAAGATCGCCATGTACGTGGGCGTGGTGCTCGGCAGCCCGGTCTGGCTCTACCAGATCTGGGCCTTCCTCGCGCCGGGGCTGTACAAGAAGGAGAAGAAGTACAGCCTCGCGTTCATCTTGACGGCGGTGCCGCTGTTCCTGGCCGGCGTGGCGGTCTGCTACGAGCTGTTCCCGGTGATCATGCACGTGCTGCTCACCTTCCTGAACGGCGCCGGCGCCTCCACCATGCTCGACGCCAGCCAGTACATGACCTTCATCCTGCAGATGATGACGGTCTTCGGCGTCTCCTTCGTGCTGCCGCTGGTGCTGGTGCTGTTCAACTTCATCGGCATCCTCAGCTCCAAGGCGATGCGCAAGCACTGGCGCGTGGTCGTGCTGGCCTGCTTCGTCTTCGGCGCGATCGCGGTGCCCACCGGCGACCCGTTCGGCATGAGCGCGCTGGCCCTGCCGCTGGTCGTGCTCTACTTCGCCGCGGTGGGCGTCTCCGAGGTCAACGACCGCCGCCGGGCCCGCCGCCGTGCGGCCATGCCGGGCGCGGGCCTGTCGCCGGATGAGGCCACCGACCTGGATCTGACCCCGGCTCCGATCGAGCGGGCCGAGTCCCTCGAGGACATCCTCTAGCGCTTGCCCCACCGCTCGGCCGCCACCGGCGGCGGCATCCGGCCCCCGGCCGTCGCCGCCGGTAGCGGCCGGATTTCCCGGCGTGTCCGCTGCTCCGTACGGGTGTGAGCGTGCACGCGGACGGGCATGTACTGAGAGCCGGTGGCGTCCGGCTCGGCCGTCGACGCCGCCGGACCAAACACGGTGCGGTCGAACGGTGACGGGGCGCGGGTGGCGGACCGGGTACGCGGTGCGGTGGATCAGGGCCCGCAGCCCGGTCGCGGGCCGCCGGACGAGCGGGAAATCGATCTCCCCCTGTCGGACCCTTGCCCTAGGATGAGGTGCATGGCCTCGCCGTTCCCGCAGTTCTCCGCTCTTTACCCGTTCGGGCTCGACGAATTCCAGGTCCAGGGGTGTGCCGCACTGGACGAGGGCCACGGGGTGCTGGTCGCGGCTCCCACCGGCGCCGGCAAGACCGTCGTCGGGGAGTACGCCGTCTTCCTCGCGCTCGAGCGCGGACGCAAGTGCTTCTACACCACGCCCATCAAGGCCCTGTCGAACCAGAAGTACGCCGACCTGGTCAAGCGGCACGGCGCCGCCAACGTGGGCCTGCTCACCGGGGACAACTCGATCAACGGCGACGCGCCGGTGGTGGTGATGACCACCGAGGTGCTGCGCAACATGCTCTACGCCGGCTCCAGCGCCCTCGACGGCCTCGGCTTCGTGGTCATGGACGAGGTGCACTACCTCGCCGACCGCTTCCGCGGCGCGGTGTGGGAGGAGGTGATCATCCACCTGCCCGAGTCGGTGCAGCTGGTGTCCCTCTCGGCCACCGTGTCCAACGCCGAGGAGTTCGGCGAGTGGCTCGAGACCGTGCGCGGGTCCACCACGATCATCGTCTCCGAGCACCGGCCGGTCCCGCTCTGGCAGCACGTACTGGCCGGCGGCAAGATCTACGACCTCTACAACGGGGTGGACCCGGAGACCCCGGACGCCGCGCGGGTCAACCCGGAGCTGGTGCGCTACTGCCGGCAGGAGGAGCGCTTCGCCCCGGGCGGCGGACGGCGCGGGCGCTCGGCCGGGGTCGGGCGCGGCCGGTCCGGGCCGCCGAGCCGGGTGGACGTGGTCGACCGGCTCGACTCCGACGGCCTGCTGCCGGCCATCACCTTCATCTTCTCCCGGGCCGGTTGCGAGGGCGCGGTCCAGCAGTTCCTGCGCTCCAACATCCGGTTGTTGAGCCAGGAGGACCGGCTGAAGGTGCGCGCGCACGTGAGCGCCCGCACCACCGAGATCCCCCGCGAGGACCTCAACGTCCTGGGATACCACGACTTCCTGGACGGGCTCGAGCGCGGCGTGGCGGCGCACCACGCCGGCATGCTGCCCACGTTCAAGGAGATCGTCGAGGAGCTGTTCGTCCAGGGCCTGGTCAAGGCCGTGTTCGCGACCGAGACGCTGGCCCTGGGCATCAACATGCCGGCCCGCTCGGTGGTGCTCGAGTCGCTGGTGAAGTGGAACGGGGAGGCGCACGTCGACGTCACCCCGGGGGAGTACACCCAGCTCACCGGCCGGGCCGGGCGGCGCGGGATCGACATCGAGGGCCACGCGGTGGTGCTCTACCGCCCCGGGCTCGATCCGCGGGCACTGGCCGGCCTGGCCTCGACCCGCACCTATCCGCTGCGCTCCTCCTTCAAGCCGTCCTACAACATGGCGGTCAACCTGGTCGGCCAGGTCGGCACGGCCCGGGCCCGGGCGCTGCTGGAGAGCTCCTTCGCGCAGTTCCAGGCCGACCGCGCGGTGGTGGGGCTGACCCGTCAGCTGCGCCGCAACACCGAGGCGCTGAACGGCTACAAGGAGTCGATGACCTGCCACCTCGGCGACTTCGAGGAGTACGCGGGGCTGCGCCGGGCGCTGTCGGACCGCGAGGCCGAGCTGTCCCGGCAGAACTCCGCGTCCCGCCGGGCCGCGGCGGCCGGAGCGGTCGAGGCGCTCAAGATCGGCGACATCATCACCGTCCCGGCCGGGCGGCGCTCCGGGCTCGCGGTGGTGCTCGACCCGGGTCTGGACACCGGCAAGGAGGGTCCGCGCCCGGTCGTGCTCACGGCGGAACGGCAGGTGGCGCGGCTGTCCATGCTCGACTTCCCGGTGCCGGTGGAGCCGATCGGCTGGATGCGCATCCCGAAGAGCTTCAACCCGAAGTCCCCGCAGTCGCGCAAGGACCTGGCCTCGGCGCTGCGGACCAAGGCCGGGGCCGAGGGCATCAAGGCCACCCGGCCGCGCCGGTCCAGGACCGAGGCCGCGGACGACGCCGAGATCAGCCGGCTGCGCGCGGCCCTGCGCCGGCACGCGTGCCACGGCTGCGAGGACCGGGAGAACCACGCCCGCTGGGCCGAGCGCTACTGGCGGCTGCAGCGGGAGACCGACCAGCTCGAGCGGCGGGTGCGCAGCCGCACCAACTCGATCGCGCGCACCTTCGACCGGGTCTGCTCGGTGCTCACGGTGCTCGGCTATCTGGACGGCGAGCGGGTGACCGAGGCCGGCAGGCGCCTGGCCCGGATCTACTCCGAGCTCGACCTGGTCGCGGCCGAGTGCCTGCGCGAGGGCGTGTGGGACGGGCTCGGCCCGGCCGACCTGGCCTGCGCCGCCTCGCTGCTGGTCTACGAGGCCCGGATGAGCGACGACGCGCCGCCGCCGCGGGTGCCCAAGGGCCCGGCCAGGGAGGCGATCGAGCGCACCCTGCGGATCTGGCTGGACACCCACTCCATCGAGAGCGACTACGACCTCGACTTCCAGCGCGAGCCGGACACCGGCTTCGCCTGGGCGGCCTACCGCTGGGCCAGCGGGCACCGGCTCGAGGACGTGCTGGACGAGGTGGGCCTGCCCGCGGGCGACTTCGTGCGCTGGTGCAAGCAGCTGATCGACCTGCTCGGCCAGATCGCCGACGCGGCCGCCTCGGACCGGTCCTCGGGCGTGCGCGAGTCGGCCCGCGGCGCGGTGGACCTGATCCGCCGCGGAGTGGTGGCCTACACCTCGATGACCTAGCCGAGCCTCGGCATGCGGCGTACGCGCAGACGCGGGGCCCGGATCCGACTCGGATCCGGGCCCCGCGTCCGTCCGCGGCGCGGCTACGCCGCTACATCTTGACCGAGAAGACGCCGAAGGGCGCGTTCTGGCCGTCGTGCAGCAGGGCGATGCGCGGGCCGCCCTCCATCGGGGTGTCCTCCGGGCCGTGCAGGACGCCGCCGCCGAGCTGCTTGGCCTTGTCCGCGATCGCGTCCACGTCGGAGACCAGGAAGTACGGGTTCCAGTGCGAGAGCGTGTCGGCCGGGAACATCTCTCCCATGTCCATCACGCCGCCGAACTCCTTGCCGGCCAGCCCGACCTGCGGGTACATCTCGTCGTCGGTGGCCTCCCAGCCGAGCACCTCGGTGTAGAAGCGCACCGCGGCGTCCTTGTCCCGGGTGGCCAGGTCGATCCAGCCGAAGGTGTTCGGCTCCTCGACCTTGCCGAAGCCGGCGAAGGAGCCCTTCTGCCAGAGGCTGAACGCGGCGCCGGTCGGGTCGCTCAGCAGCGCCCAGCGGCCGACGTCCATCACGTCCATCGGCTCCATCCACACCTGCGCGCCCGCCTTCTTGGCCGCGGCGGTGGTGGCGTCGATGTCCTTGGTGTCGAACGAGAGCATCCAGCGCACCGGCTGCTGCGGGTTCATCAGCGGCGCGACGGCCCCGACCGGGCTCTCGTCGAGCATGAACATGGTGTATCCGCCGGCCTCGGGCCGCGGATCGGTCTCGGCACCCCAGCCGAAGAGCTGGCCGTAGAACTTCTTGGCGGCGTCCACGTCGGACGTGCTCAGCTGGGTCCAACAGGGGGAGCCGGGGAGGATCTCGGTGACCTTCATGGCAAACGCCTCTCGTAAACCGACTGGTTGGCCTCAACCCACCTAACCCGTCCGCCCGGGCCCACGCCAGTCGGCGCCCCGTGGCGAAATCGAAGGTTGGGCCGCCCGGTGCCGGGTCCGGTCACAGCTGTCTCGAGCGTCGCAGCCGTCTCAGCCGATCCGGCGGAAGGAGCGCCGGTAGTCGCGCGGAGCCAGACCGACCCGCTCCACGAAGTGCTGGCGCAGGGTGACCGGACTGCCGAAGCCGGAGGCGGCCGCGACCCGGTCCATCGGCAGGTCCGTCTGCTCGAGCAGCCGCTGCGCCCGCAGCACCCGCTGCGCGATGAGCCACTGCGCCGGCGTGGTGCCGGTGGTGGCCAGGAAGCGGCGGGCGAAGGTGCGCTCGGACAGACCCGCCCAGGCGGCGAGCCGAGGCACCGTCAGCGGCTGCTCGAGTTCGGCCAGCGCCCGCGTCCGCACGGCCGTGAGCAACTCGTCGCCCTCGTCGCGCACCGGGATGGGCCGGTCCACGAACTGCGCCTGGTCGCCGGTGCGGAACGGGGCGACGACCATGGCCCGGGCGATCGCCGCGGCCGTCTCGGCGCCGTGCCCGACGCGCACCAGGTGCAGGCACAGGTCGATGCCGCCGGCCACGCCCGCCGAGGTCCACACCCCGTCGTCCTCGACGTAGAGCGCGGTGGGGTCGACCTTGACCTCCGGGTGGCGCCGGGCCAGCAGTTCGGCGGCGTTCCAGTGCGTGACGGCGCGCCGCCCGTCCAGCAGCCCGGCCTGCGCCAGCACGAACGCCCCGAGGCAGAGGGCCGCGACCGGGGTGCCGGCCCGGTGGGCGGATCGCAGGGCCCGTAGGACCGGCTGCGGGAAGGCCGCGGTGGGCGAGGTGACTCCGGGCACGATGACGAGGTCCGCGGTGCGCAGCCAGGCCAGGGTCTGGCGCGCGGCCATGGACGCGCCGTGCTCGAGCGCGACCGGCTCCCGGTCCACGCCGCAGGTGCGCAGGTCGAACGGCGCGCTCCCGCCCGGGATCCGGTCGTTGCGGAAGACCTCGGCGACGACCGAGATGTCGAACATCCGGACCCCGTCCATGACCAGCAGGGCGATACGGCGCATGCTTGGCAGTATCCCATCGATGGTCGGCTTTCACGCCACTGTCCCCGGCCGGGCCGCGCTGCCAGGATCAAGACATGACGAACCCGACGCACCAGAGCCCTGTGATCCGCCTGCTGTCCACCGGCGGCCCGACCGCCCTGATCGAGGTCGGCGGGCTGCGCCTGCTGACCGACCCCACCTTCGACGAGCCCGGCGACTACGTCTCGCGCTCCGGGGCGAGCCTGACCAAGACCGAGCCCGCCGTGCTCGGACCCGAGGCGCTCGGCCGGATCGACGCGGTGCTGCTCTCGCACGACGAGCACCCGGACAACCTCGACCGCTCCGGCCGGGCCCTGCTGGCCGAGGTCCCGCTGGTGCTCACCACCACCTCCGGGGCCGGCCGGCTCAGCGCCGCCGCCGTGCCCGCGGTGGGCCTCGCGCCCTGGGAGCCGTACGAGCTGGCCCGGCCGGACGGCGGCACGCTGCGGGTCACCGCGCTGCCCGCGCAGCACGGCCCGGCCGGGTGCGAGCCGGTGACCGGGCAGGTGCTCGGATTCCTGCTGCACGCCCCGGATCTGCCGAGCGTCTACGTCAGCGGGGACAACGCCTCACTCGCCCTGGTCGAGCAGGTCGCCGAACGGTTCGGGCCGGTGGACACCGCGGTGATCTTCGCCGGGGCGGCGCGGGTGCCCGAGGTGCTCGGCGGCGCCGCGCTCACCCTGGACTCGGCCGAGGCGGCCGAGGCCGCGCGCATCCTCGGGAGCCGACGCGCCGTCGTGTTGCACTGCGACAGCTGGGCGCATTTCTCCGATGATTACGCCGCCGTCGAAGCCGCCTTCGACAAGGCGGGGCGCCGCGCCCTGCTCCCGGAGGTCAGGCACGGACAGGAATACGTCCTCTGAGCTGCGGGAAAAGAACTGGCGGTGGCGCCCGGGAAGGAGCAGCATGGGCGCCGCCCGAACCATGTCTCGCAGTGAAGGCAAGTCTTGACGTACCAAACCCTCCGAGGTCTCACGCGCTGCGCCCGCGACGCGGGAGGCCGCCTGCTCACCGGCCTCGGTATCCTCATCCTGCTCCAGAACCTCGCCCCCGCGGGCCTCGCCCTGGCCACGGCGCTGCTGATCGGCCGGGTCCAGCACGCCGTGCCCTCGGACCTGGTGGCCGCGACCACCGTCCCGCTGATCGTCTTCGCCCTGGTGCTCGGGATCGGGCACGCGGCCGACGCGGCGCTCGAACCGCTGGTCTACCTCGGCGCGTTCCGGATCGACGGCGCCTACCGGGCCCGGATCACCGAGCTCGCGGCCACCAGCCCCACCGTGGACCGGCTCGAGGACCCGGAGAGCCAGCGGCTGGTCCGGGCCGCCCGGGCCGATCCGGTGAACTGGACCGAGCGCACCCCGGGCACCGGTGTCATGGCCCTGATCCACATCGCGGCGGTGTTCGCCGGGGCGGTGGCCTCCTGCGCCGTGCTGGCCGGCTTCGCCTGGTGGCTGGTGCCGCTGATCTTCCTGCCGGCGCTGGCGCAGTGGTGCATCCTGGCCCGCCGGCACCAGTCCTTCATGCACAACTGGCGCGCCTCGCGCCGCGAGATGCAGCGCGGCAACGTGTGGGAGCGCACCGCGGCCGATCCCGGCACCAGCAAGGACATCCGCGTCTACGGGCTCGGCGACTGGATCGCCGACTCCATCCAGACGCACATCCGCACCGCCTTCGAGCCCATCTGGGCCAAGCTCACGGCCAAGGACGAGTGGCAGGTCTTCCTCCTGGTCGGCCTGCCGTTCTCAGTCGCCCTGGCCGTGGTCGGCCACGACGCGGCCACCGGCCGCACCACGGTCGCGGTCGAGTCCGCGGTGCTGGCGGCGGGCTGGTCCATCTTCCAGTCCCTCGGCTGGACCGACACCACCATCTCGGTCACCTCCGCGGGCGAATGCCTGGCCGCGTACGAGGAACTGCGCCAGGTGCTCGAGCCGGCGGCCGTACCCGCGGCGGTGCTCGCCCCCGACGCCGCGGCCGCCGCCCCGCGCGAGCTGCCCGACCGCGTGCCGCTGATCGCCTTCGAGGGCCTGGGCTTCCGCTACCCGGGCACCGAGCGCACCGTGCTGCACTCGGTGGACCTGGAGATCAAACCGGGTGAGCTGCTCGCGCTGGTGGGCCTGAACGGCGCGGGCAAGTCCACCCTCATCAAACTCCTGTCGATGCTCTACACCCCGACCTCGGGCCGGATCACCGCCGACGGGCTCGACATCGCCTCTTATGGGCACGAGGCCTGGCGCTCCCGGATATCCGTGGTCTTCCAGGACTTCGTGAAGTACGAGCTGAGCGCGGCCCAGAACGTGCTGCTGGGCCGGGGGAACCTGGCGCCCGACTTCGAGGAGCTTGAGCTCGCGGCCGAGGAGGCCGGGTTCGGCGAGGTGCTCTCCCGCCTGCCGGCCGGCTGGGACACCCCGCTCGCCCGCACCCGCACCGGCGGGGTGGACCTGTCCGGCGGCCAGTGGCAGCAGGTCGTGCTCACCCGCGCGCTCTACGCGCTGCGCAAGGGCGCGAAGCTGCTGGTGCTCGACGAGCCCACTGCGCACCTCGACGTGCGCACCGAGTTCGAGGTCTTCCAACGCCTCGCCGAACGCCGGGGCGAGGCGAGCATCGTGCTGATCTCGCACCGCCTGTCCACCGTCCGCTACGCCGACCGGATCGTGCTGCTCGACGGCGGCCGGATCACCGACTCCGGCACCCACGAGGAGCTGCTGGCCCGCGGCGGCGAGTACGCGCGGATGTTCGCGATTCAGGCCGAGCGCTTCCAGGCCGGCTACGACGACCACATCGAGGAAGGGGAGCTGCTGTGACCGCGGCACCCACCGAGTACTCTCCCCGCGTCTCGCGCGGCGCCTACCTGCGTCTCGGCAGAGAGCTGATGGGCCTGGCCTGGAAGCGGGTGCCCGGCCGGGTCGTGCTCGTGTTCGGCCTGCAGGCCGTGCAGGTCGGGCTCACCGCGGCCATCGCGCTGGGCATGCGCTCGACCGTGAACGACGCCATCCAGGGCCGTGCGCACTCCGCGCTGGTGGCCGGGGTGGTGGTCGCGCTCGCCTGTACCAGCAGCATGTTCTGCACCTCGCTGGTGGGCGGCTCGACCCTCTACGCGGTGGAGAAGACGGCGCTGCTGGACCTGATGCCGCAGGTGCACCGGGACATCGCCACGCTCGAGGGCATCGAGCACCTCGAGCGCACCGACGTGCTCGACCGGCTCACCGTCGTGCGCACCGGCATGTGGATGCTGATGTTCGGGCTCTTCAGCGCGGTGCGGGTGTTCTTCACCGTGCTCCAGCTCGGGGTCACCCTGCTGCTGCTCGGCTCCATCGACCCGTGGCTGATGAGCCTGCTGGTGTTCGCCGGCGTGCCGCTGTGGTGGGAACGGCTCGGCAAGCGCGGGGTGATCCGGGCCGAGACCGACACCGCCGAGCAGGTCAGGCTCCAGCGCCACCTGTTCGAGGTGGCCACCACCGCCGGTTCCGGCAAGGAGATCCGGGTCGCGGGCTCCGGCACAGAGATCGCCCGGCTGCAGCGGGCCGCGTTCGACGAGGCGGTCGAGGGCCGCTACCGGGCCCTGGTCCGGGCCTCGGTGTTGAAGCTCGCCGGCTGGATCCTGTTCACCCTCGGCTTCGCCGGCTCGCTCTGGCTGATCGTGTACCGGGCCGCGCACGGCCACGGCAGCATCGGCGACATCGTGCTGTCCATCACGGTGGCCACGACGCTGCGCACGGCCCTGCAGGGCACCGTCTCGGAGTCCTCCGGCGCCGCGCAGGCCGGCCGGGTGATCGCGCCGTACCTGTGGCTGCGCGCCTACGTCGCCGAGGAGCGGGCGCGGGTCCAGGGCACCGCCATGCCGCCGGAGACGCTGTCCGAGGGCCTCGTGTTCGAGGACGTCACCTACGTCTACCCCGGCACCGACCGCAAGGCCGTGGACGGGCTGAACCTGACCATCCCGCCCGGCTCGGTGGTCGCGATCGTGGGCGAGTACGGCTCGGGCAAGACCACCCTGGTGAAGCTGCTGGAGAAGTTCTACCGCCCCACCTCGGGCCGGATCCTGGTGGACGGCACGGATCTGGCCGCCCTCGACACCGACGCGTGGCGGGCCCGCTCGGCCGCCGCGTTCCAGGACTTCGGCCGGTTCAAGACCGTCTTCTCGCACAACGTCGGCTTCGGCGACCTGCCCAGGCTCGAGGACCGCGCCGCGGTGCAGGCCGCGGTGGCCGACGCCAACGCGCAGGAGCTGGTCCGCCGCCTTCCGCAGGGCCTTGACACCGAGCTGGGCACCGAGACCGGCGGGGTGGACCTGTCCGAGGGGCAGTGGCAGAAGGCCGCCCTGGCCCGCGCCTCGATGCGCACCTCGCCGCTGCTGTTCGTGCTCGACGAGCCGACCGCGTCGCTGGACGCGCCGAGCGAGCAGGAGATCTTCGAACGCTACATGGTGCGCGCCCGCAGCCTCTCCCGCCGCACCGGGGCGATCACGATCATCGTCTCGCACCGCTTCTCCACCGTGGCGGGCGCGGACCTGATCCTGGTGCTCGCGGACGGGAAGCTGGTCGAGACCGGGCGCCACGACCAGCTCGTGGACCTGCCCGGCGGACGTTACGCGGACCTCTACGGGCTCCAGGCGGCTGCGTACAGCGCCTCGTGAAAGGGCCAGGCACTAGCGTGGAAGGGTGAGCGAAACCGAGAGCAGGCCCGCCAAGGACATCAAGACGATCTCGAGCCGGGTCGTGTACGAGAACCCGTGGTTGCTCGTGCGCGAGGACGAGATCGAGCGCGCCGACGGCTCGCCCGGGATCTACAGCGTGGTGGACAAGGGCAACTACGCGGTCGTGGTGCCCTTCGAGAACGACGGGTTCTGGCTCGTGGAGCAGTACCGCTACCCGGTGGGCAAGCGGTCCTGGGAGTTCCCGATGGGCACCTACCCGGGCCGCCGGACCGTGGACCCGCTCGAGCTGGCGCAGCGGGAACTGTTGGAGGAGACGGGGTTGCGGGCCGAGCGCTGGGAACTGCTCGGCGAGCTCTACTGCGTCCCCGGCTTCTCCTCCCAGGGCGGCCACGTCTATCTGGCCACCGGCCTGGTGCCCGGCGAATTCGCCCGCGAACCCGAGGAGCAGGACATGCGCCTGGCCTGGTTCGCCCGCGCCGACCTGGAGAAGATGATGCGCGACGGCACGATCCGCGACGCCCAGACGATCGCCTGCTACGGCTTCTTCCTCTTGCACGGGAAGTAGAACCCGTACGGTTGCCCCGCCGCCCGGATATTGCAGAAGGCTCATTTCGTCGGCCGCCGGGCGGCGGCGCGTCGGGTGTGGTTCACCGGGACGTCACCTGTGATCGACACAGTGGCGAGGCTTGTGTCCACACCCATGGATACCGTCGACGTGGTCACCCAGCCCTTCGGCGGTTCCGCCCTCGCCGCTGAAAGGCAGCAACCTCTGTGACTGAGAGAGTCCCAGCCTCCCAGCCCGCCTCATCCCGCCCCCGCGAACTCCACTCCCGGCGCCGCCGCGCCGTGCTCGGCCCGGTCCTGGCCGGCACGCTCGCGCTCGGCGCCGTGGTCGTCCCGGTGGTCGCCAGCGCCAGTGCCGCCACCGCCACCGCGTTCACCGCCGGCGACCTCGTCGTCTACCGGGTCGGCGACGGCAGCAGCTCCCTGAGCTCCAGCGCCGCGCCGGTGTTCCTGGACGAATACACCCCCTCCGGCACGCTGGTGACCTCGGTCGAGCTGCCCACGGCCGACAGCGGCACCACCCACGAGCTCACCGCCTCCGGCAGCGCCGCGTCCGAGGGCCTGCTCACCCTCTCCGCCGACGGCCGCTACCTGCTCGCCCCCGGCTACCACCAGGCGGTCGGCAAGAGCAGCGTGGCGAGCACCGACGACGTGACGGTCGCCCGCGTCGGCGGCGACGGCACGGTGGACACCTCCACGATGCTCAGCGGCTTCGCCGACGGCAACAACGTGCGCGGCGCCACCAGCACCGACGGCACCAGCATCTGGGTGTCCGGCGCCAACGAGGGCATCGGCTACACCACCCTCGGTTCGAGCTCTTACACCCAGCTCAGCAGCTCGAACGTGCGCGAGGTCGAGGTCGTCGACGGCCAGCTCTACACCACCTCGAACAAGAGCAGCATCGGGGTCTCCACCGTCGGCAGCGGCACCCCGACCACCTCGGGGCAGTCCCTGGCCAACCTGCCGGGCAAGCCGGAGAGCAGCGGCGACCCGTACAGCGCGGTGCTGCTGAGCCTGTCCGGCGGCTCCACCCCGGACACCATGTACGTGTCCGACAACACCGCGGGCAAGATCCTCAAGTACAGCCTGGTCAGCGGGAGCTGGACGGCCGAGGGCAGCACCAGCGTGTCGAACGTGGTCGACCTGACCGGTTCCGTGGTCGGCGGCAAGGCCGTGCTCTACTCGACCGGCAGCGGCTCCTCCGGCACCAGCGGCACGCTCTCCCTGGTGACCGACGCCGCGGGCGCGGGCGCGAGCATGTCCGGCACCGTCAGCACCCTGGCTTCTGCCGCGTCCAAGGAGGCCTTCCGCGGCGTCGCCTTCGCTCCGAGCGGCGCCGCCACGGCCTCCGCCTCGGCCACCCCGAGCCCCTCCGCCAGTGCGTCCGCCTCCGCCAGCGCCTCCGCGTCGGCTTCGGCCTCCGCCTCGCCGTCGGGGAGTAAGACCCCGACGATCTCGGCCTCCCCGGCCACGCTGCTCGGCGCCGTCGGCAACACCAAGAACCCGACCGCGACGATCACCGTCGGCGATGCCTACTACGGCGCCGCCGCGGTCACCCTCACCGCCAAGTCCTCCAAGACGAGCGTGGTGCCCACGAGCGGCCTGACGTTCTCCGGCACCGGCGCCACCCGCACCCTGACGGTCACCCCGTCGGCCGCCGGGTACTCCACGCTGACCATCACCGCCACCGCGGGCAGCAGCACCGCCACCACCACGATCGCCTACGCCGCCTCGTTCGAGGACGACGCCGACCCGTCCGCCGACTACTACTCCGGCATCGGCAACGCCTCCACGCTGATCGACGCGGGCAACGGCTACTTCTTCATCGGTGACGACGAGACCAACGTGCTCTACCTCTACCAGCAGGGCGTCACCGCGCCGGTCAAGACCTTCGACTTCACCTCGGAGCTGCCCTACGGCACGACCGAGGTCGACATCGAGGCCGCGGCCCGCGTCGGCAACCGCATCTACTGGACCGGCTCGATGAGCGCCAGCAGCAGCGGCAACGCCGAGCCCTCCCGCAGCACCCTGTTCGCCACCGACGTCACCGGCACCGGCGCCTCCGCCACGCTGACCTACGTCGGCGCCTACACCGGCCTGCTCGGCGACCTGCTGTCCTGGGACAAGTCGAACGGCAACGCGCTCGGCCTGAACGCCTCCTCGACCAACGACCCCAAGTCCACCACGGGCCTGAACGTCGAGGGCATGGAGTTCGCGCCGAACTCCACCAGCACCGCGTACGTCGCCTTCCGCGCCCCGCTGGAGAGCACCTCCACCCGTACCGACGCGCTGGTCGTGCCGGTCACCAACATCGACCAGCTCGTCACCAGCGCCGCGACCACGGCGACCTTCGGCAGCGCGATCGACATGAACCTGGACGGCCTCGGCATCCGGGAGATCCGCAAGAACGCGGCCAACCAGTACGTCATCCTCACCGGCACCTCCAACGGCGACAACGACGCGGCCGCGCTCTGGTCCTGGGACGGCGTGGCCGCCGACGCCCCGGTGCAGAACGGTGTGACCCTGCCCGCCCCGGCGCAGGCCGGGGCGTCCACGTCCGGCGCCTGGGAGGGCATCGGGGTCCTTCCCGCCTCGCTGTCCTCGGGCAGCCCGGTCTACCTGATCCAGGACGACGGCGACGTCACCTGGTACAACGACGGCGATTCCTCGAAGAGCGGCCTCACGTCGCAGTACATGAAGTTCCTCGGCGACACCGTCACCTGGCAGTAGCCGTCGCAGCACCCTGAAGGCCCGACAGCCCCGCCGGCAGCGTCGCCGGCGGGGCTGTCGGGCCTTCATCTCTACGCGGCGGGGCGCAGCCAGCGGTCGAACCAGGCCAGGGAGCGGCGCACCAGGTCGAGCCGGTGCGAGCGCACCACGATGCCGTGGCCCTCGCCCGGGTAGACCACGAACTCGTGCTCGACGCCGTGGTGACGTAGGGCTCGATGGAAGTAGACCGCCTGGCCCAGCGGCACGTTCTGGTCCTGGTCGCCGTGCAGGATGAGCACCGGCGTGCGCACCCGCGAGGCGTAGGAGATCGGGCTGAGCACGTCGTGCGGGTGCGGTCCCGGGCCCTCCCAGCCGAAGCCGCCGGCCAGGGCGCCGTCCTGCGCGCCGAGTTCGCCGAGGCCGACCTGCATGCCCCAGTCGCTGATCCCGGCGCCCATCAGCGCGGCCTTGAAGCGGTCGGTCTGGCCGATCGCCCACGCCGCCATGAAGCCGCCGTGGCTCCAGCCGCTGATCCCGAGCCGGTCAGGGTCGGCCACGCCCTCGGCCACCAGCAGGTCGATGCCGGCCAGGATGTCGGTGTACTCCTGCCGGCCCACCGCGCCCAGCACCAGCCGCGCGAACGCGCCGCCGCGGCCCTGGCTGCCACGCGGGTTGGGCAGGAACACCGCGTACCCGGCGGCCGCGAGCCACTGCGGCGCGGGCTGCTCGTAGAGCGCGAGATCGTCGCAGTGTCGGAAGTAGGGGCCGCCGTGCACGCTCGTGATCAGCGGGAACGGGCCGTCCTCGCGGGTGCGGCCGGGCGGCAGGATCAGCAGGCCGTCGAGCTCGAGGCCGTCCGCGCCGCGGAAGACGAGGCGCTCGCTCCGGCCCCAGTCCACCTGCCTGAGTTCGGGTTCCACGTCGCTCAGCCGGGCCAGCGGGCCCTGTACCGGCCCTGCGAAGACGTCCTTCGGCTCGTACGACGTGGACTTGCGCGCGGCGATCTGCTCGCCCCGGTCGCACGCGCTGAGCGTGTCGAGCAGGCCGCTCTCCAGCAGTACCAGGTCGAAGCGCAGGGCGACCGGGTCGAGCCGGTAGACGGCGGTGTCGAGGCCCTGCGCGAACAGGGCCAGCGGCGCGCCCTCGGCGATCTGCACCAGTTCGACCGGGCAGGCCTCCAGGTCGGCGGTCAGGTTCCGGTGCCCGCTCTCGGTGGCGTCGAAGACCGCCATCCCGGCCGCCTCGCCCGGCGGGACGGCGATGTAGGCCACGTGCCAGGCGTCGTCCCGGTCCCGCCACCAGGCCGGCGACCGCGCGTCGATGCCGAGGGCGCCGAGGTCCTGCACCTTGCCGGTGTGCGGATCGACCACGTGCAGCCGCGCGGTGAAGGCGCCGGGGTCGTCCATCGGCTCGGCCCAGCTGATCACCGCGAGCGCATCGCCGTCGGGGCGCGCGGCCACGGCGATGACGTGCCGGTCGCAGAGCTCGTCGACCAGGTTCAGCTCGCGGCGTTCGAGGTCGAGCAGCCGCAGTTGGTCGGGCGGTGTCTGCTCGCCCCAGACCGTCGGCTCGTCCTGCGCGTCCTCGTCCCGCTCGTCGGGGGCCACGACGGCGACGGTGCGTCCGTCCGCGAGCGGCACCTGGTCCACGATCCGGCCCGGCCAGTCGGTGAGCGCCTCGGGTTCGGCCTCCGCGCCGGCGCCGGCTCCGTCGACCACCGCGATCCGGTGCACCTGCCCCTCCGCGACGTAGTACAGGGCGTCGGAGCCGGCGTTCCAGCGCAGGGCACTGATCCGGGCCTGGTCGGCCAGCAGCCGCCGCGCACCCACCCACAGCGACATCAGCCGCCGCCCGTCCTCGTCGGTCCGCGCGACCAGGTAGGCGACGCGGCGCCCGTCCGGAGCCACCGTCGGCCGCCACGGCGCCGCGCAGTCGACCATCGCCTCGGGGGTGAGGGCCACACTCATATGTACATTCCCGTCGACGGTTCCACCGCGAGCCCGGCCGGGTCCTCGCGTCCGGCCTTGCGCGCGTAGAGCGCGGCCAGCGTCATCGGGCCGGCCACGGACCCGGCGCCGGTGTCGAGCCAGGCCGTCGCCTCGGCCGTGCTGAGCGGGCCCACCTCGATCTCGGCCAGGCAGCGGCCGGGGCGCACCACGGCCGGGTGCAGGCGCTCCAGCGGCTCGTTGGTGGTGATGGCGATCAGGATGTTCTGGCCCTGGCCGAGCAGTCCGTCGGTCAGGTTCAGCAGTCGGGACAGGGCCTGGCCCGCGGTGCTCTTCGCCTCGCCGCGGATCAGCTCGTCGCAGTCCTCGAGGATCAGCAGCCGCCAGCGCCGGTCGTCGTCGTCCTCGCCCATCACCACCTCGAGCAGGTAGCCCGGGTCCGCGAAGAGCCGCTCGGGGTCGAGCACGCAGTCGGTGCGGCACCACTTGCCCCAGGCGCGGCCGAGCGCCCGTAGCGCGGTGGTCTTGCCGGTGCCGGGTGGCCCGTGCAGCAAGATGAGCTTGCCGTTGACGTCGTCCGGGCCGGTCTTCATCAGCCGGTCGAGCTGGTCGGCCACGGGGGCCGCGTAGTTGCCGCGCACCTCGGCCCACTCCGGCGCCTCGATGCTGCGCTCCTGGTTCACCGCGCCGCCGCCGGTGGCATGCCAGAACCCGAGCTTGACCCGGTCGTCGCGCTGTTTGACCTTCTTGCGCACCAGCGTCGCGGCCCGCTCCGCGACCTCCCGGGCCAGTTCCTCGGTCACCGCGGTCACGGCCACCCCGCCGTGGCCCGGGTTGTAGCGGTGCACGAACAGGCTCCAGCCCTCGCCCACCGCGTACAGCGCGCGCTGGCCGCGGCTGCGGCCCTCGCGCAGCACCCGGGCGCCCTCGGGCAGGCGCCATTCCCCCTTGCGCACCCGCCCGAGCGGCATGCGGTAGCCGTGCGGCTCGCGGCCCTCCGCGAACGCGGACAGGTACAGGAACCGGGTGATCTCGTGGAAGTCGACACTGTGGTCCAGCACGCCCCACACGTACCAGGGCGAATCGACCCGCTCCCGCGCCGGATCGGGCGCGGCCGTGGCTTCAAAGCCCGTCTTGGTCACGACCAGCCATGATCCGCCAACCCGGCGTACAAGTCCACTGATTAAGCGGATTCGCCCCCCATTCGCGACCCGCCGCAGCCGCGCGCTATCGAATGCGTAACAACTGCGCGGATGCGAGCGGCCGGGGGAAGATGGCCCGCAGATGCGGCACTACAGTGCACAGCGTGACGCAAACGCGAGATTTCCGGATCGGCGAGGCGGCCGACCTGCTCGGGGTCAGCGCGGACACCGTGCGCCGCTGGATCGACGCCGGCCGGCTGCCGGCCCGGCGCGGCGATTCCGCGGACGGACCCGGCCACCGCACCATCGCCGGACCCGACCTGGCCGCCTTCGCCACCACCTTCGCGGACGTGGAGGAGCAGCAGCGCCACGGCTCGGTCTCCTCGGCCCGCAACCGGATGCGCGGCATCGTCACCCGGGTCGTGCGCGACGGGGTCATGGCCCAGGTCGAGATGCAGGCCGGTCCGCACCGCATCGTCTCGCTGATGAGCCGTGAGGCCGCCGACGCACTCGGGCTCGAGCCCGGGGTGCTCTCGGTGGCCGTGGTCAAGTCCACCAACGTCGTCGTCGAACGGATCGAACCCTGATGAACCGCCGTACCCGCCTGACCGCCGCCGCACTGGCCCTCGGCCTGGCCGGTCTGACCGCCGCGTGCTCGTCGTCCACGCCGACCGCCGCGACCACCCCGGCCTCCAGTTCCTCCTCGTCCGCGCCCGCGATCTCGGGCACCGTCACGGTCTTCGCCGCCTCCTCGCTGCAGAAGACCTTCACCTCGCTCGCCACCACCTTCGAGAAGGCGCATCCCGGCGTCACGGTGAAGTTCTCCTTCGGCGGCAGCGACACCCTGGCCGCGCAGATCACCCAGGGCGCGCCGGCCGACGTGTTCGCCTCCGCCAACACCGCCACCATGCAGACCGTGCAGAAGGCGGGGGACACCACCGGCACCCCGACCGTGTTCGTGAAGAACACCCTCGAGATAGCCGTCGCCCCGGGCGACCCGAAGGGCATCAAGACCCTCGCCGACCTGACCAAGTCCGGGATCAAGGTGGCGCTGTGCGCCAAGACCGTGCCCTGCGGCTCGGCCGCGGTCAAGGCCCTGGCCGCGGCGAAGGTCTCGCTCACCCCGGTGACCTACGAGACCGAGGTCACCGGCGCCCTGGCGAAGGTCGAGCTCGGTGAGGTGGACGCGGCGCTGGTCTACCACAGCGACATCCTCGGCGCCGACGGCAAGGTGGACGGGGTCGTCTTCTCCACCGCCTCCGACGCGGTCAACTCCTACCCGATCGACGTGCTCAAGGGCTCGACGAACCCGACCGCGGCCGCGGCCTTCGAGGCCTTCATCCTCACCTCCGCCAGCGAGCAGGTGCTGCTGGCCGCGGGCTTCCAGGCGCCGTGACCCGACCCACCGGCAGGACCC
Source organism: Actinospica durhamensis (assembly GCF_018139695.1). Taxonomy (GTDB): domain Bacteria; phylum Actinomycetota; class Actinomycetes; order Streptomycetales; family Catenulisporaceae; genus Actinospica; species Actinospica durhamensis. The sequence goes on from NZ_JAGSOG010000036.1 coordinate 33,408, forward strand.
GGCGGCAGCGGCGGCGGTCCGGCTCGGGCCGCCGCACCGGCGGGCGCGCTCCGGCCCTGTTGCTGCTGCCGTCCCTGGTCGGCCTCGCCTTCCTGGTGCTGCCGGTGGTCGGCCTGCTCGTGCGCACGCCCTGGCGGCAGTTCACCCAGGACCTCTCGGCCGGCGACACCTGGACCGCGCTGCGCCTCTCACTCGAGTGCGCCACCGCGGCCACCGGTGTCAGCCTGCTGTTCGGCGTGCCGCTGGCCTGGCTGCTGGTGCGCACCGAGCTGCCCGGCCGGGGCCTGGCCCGCGCCCTGGTGATGGTGCCGCTGGTGCTGCCGCCGGTGGTCGGCGGCATGGCGCTGCTGCTGATGTTCGGCCGCTCCGGCGTGCTCGGGATGTACCTCGACCGCTGGTTCGGCGTCACGCTGCCGTTCACCACCCCGGGCGTGATCATGGCCGAGACCTTCGTGGCCATGCCGTTCCTGGTCGTCTCGGTGGAGACCGCGCTGCGCTCACTCGACCCGGACATCGAGGAGGCCGCCGCCACCAGCGGGGCGAGCGTCTGGCAGACCTTCAGGTACATCACCCTGCCCAACCTGCTGCCCGCGATCGGCGCCGGCGCGGTGCTCGCCTGGGCCCGCGCCCTCGGCGAGTTCGGCGCCACCATCACCTTCGCCGGCGACTTCCCCGGCACCACCCAGACCATGCCGCTCGCGGTCTACCTCGCCTTCGAGGTCGATCCGCAATCCGCCATCGTGCTCAGCGTGGTCCTGCTCGCGGTGTCCGTCGCCATCCTGACCGCACTGCGTGACCGACTGGTCGCCAAAGTGTGAACTCAGCCACTTCTCAGCACCCGTAGGCAACCAGCCGCCCTGGCCGGACGTCACAGTACGCGCGGGATTGACAGGGGTGGAGGACTGACGGTGTCGGACGACGCGAACGGCCGGGTGGGCAGTGCGGCCGCGGGGGAGCCGGAACGGGACCTGCGACAGGGCCCGGGACCGGGGCAGGGCCCGGAACAGGATCCGGGGGCACGGGACGAGGGCGGATTCGGCGCGATGCTGGAAGACGCCCAGTCCACCGAGGAGTTCGTGGAACAGACCCAGCGCCGCGAACGGCTGGTACGCCGGGCGAAACGGCGGCGCCGGGCCAAGTACGCGCTGCTGTCCATGACGGTCACCGGCTCCCTCGTGGTCGCCGCGGCCTTCGTCTACGTGGCCTACGACGTCCAGCATCTGACGCACAATCTCAAGCACGTCGCGCTGCTGCCGCCCGGGGTGACCGAGCCGCCGGAGACCGTGGACGCCTACGGCCGCTCCGCGCTCAACATCCTGCTGCTCGGCTCGGACACCCGGGACACCAGCTCGGACTGCTCGCTCGGCGGCGCGTGCGTGCAGGGCGACGCGAACTCCGGCGCCAACGGCGACAGCGAGATGATCGTGCACCTGTCGGCGGACCGCAGCAACGCCACGGTGGTCTCCATCCCGCGCGACACCGAGACGCAGCTGCCGCAGTGCGCCGGCGGCGGGCGCGGCATGATCAACAGCGCCCTGCAATACGGCCCGGCCTGCCAGGTGGCCGCGGTGAACCTGCTCACCGGCGTCACCATCGACCACTTCGTCGAGTTCGACTTCTCCGGCGTGGTGGACCTGTCCACCGAGCTCGGCGGCGTCCCGGTGTGCGTGAGCGCCGCGGTGCACGACCCGTACTCGGGGCTGACCATCGGCGCGGGGGTGACCGAGGTGCAGGGCAAGCAGGCGCTGCAGTTCCTGCGCACCCGGCACGCCTTCTACGACGGCTCCGACCTCGGCCGGGAGCAGGCCACCCACATCTTCATGTCCTCGCTGCTGCGCAAGGTCAAGCAGAACGCGACGCTGACCAACATCGGCGAGATGCAGTCGCTGGCCGAGACGGTGACCAAGTACACCACCGTGGACAACGACCTCGACAGCATCACCTCGCTGCTCGACCTCGCCAACGACTTCGGCGAGGTGGCCTCGGACCGCGTCACGTTCCTGACCATGCCGTGGCAGCAGGACACCGACACCAGCGACCCGAGCTACACCTCCCGAGTGCAGGAGGACCCGGCCGCGGTGGCGCTGTTCGAGGACATTAAACAGGACAAGTCCTTCACCACCTCCGGCGGCTCCGTCAGTGCCCTGAGCAGCAGCTCAAGCGCCACCCCGGACTCCTCCGGCTCGCCCTCGCCCACCTCGAGCGGCTCGCCCTCGGCCCCGACCGCGCAGCAGATCGCGGCCTCCCAGTCGGCCGAGGCAGTGGCCAAGCAGTCCGAGACCGCGGCCGCGCGCACCCACCCGATGCACGTGGTGGTCGTCAACTCCTCCGGTGCCACCGACCGCTACCAGGCCGTGGTGTCCCAGGTGTTCCAGGACGGATTCGTCTACTCCTCCGGCAGCGACGCCACCAGCACCGTCGCGAGCACCACGCTGGTCTACTCGGCCCAGGAGGTCAAGGCGGCCCAGGAGCTCGCCACGGACCTCGACCTGCCTGCCTCGGCCCTGTCCGAAACGGGCACCGGCACCACGCTCACCCTCACCATCGGCACCGACTGGACCACCGGAAGCACGTACTCCACCGCGGGCACCTACTCGGCCAGCGCCGCGATCTCGGTGCCGAGCCAGTCCTATGAGGAGAACGGCGCCGACACCGGGGCGTGCGTGCAGGCGAACCCGGACGCCGAGACGCACTGAGCCGAGACGCGCTCAACAGGGGCCTTCGGGGCGCCGGGACACACTCGTCCGGCGCCCCGGGGGCCCCCTTTGCGTGTGCACCGTGCACGCGCAATTGCATGCGCATCGTGGGGCGCATTGTCGTTTCCATACACCTGCCGCCGGGCATTTTGTGATGGCCGAGGGGTATCGGATGCACGAATCCCGGGATACGCTTCGGTCGGTACCGTGGTTTCGTGTTTATCGCTCCAAGACCCGTGTTGACCTGCACTTTCGAACACTGCAAGTGAGGGTGTGGACGCGGAGCGTACCCGAGGCGACGGGTTTCTGGATCGCCTCGCGCGAAGGCGGGTCCGAGCCTTGGCGAGTGCGGCGTCGAAGGCGGCCGGTGGTGGGTGCGCGGTGGTGGTCCGGACCGGTATGGCCCGGAATGAATGTGTGAGATCTACCGCTGGAGTGGAACTACCGTGGCGCGTCAGTCAAGCCGCATCGCGCGCCGAGTCTTGGTCTCGGCCATGGGCGTACGATCCGTGCGCTCGATCTCCCCCCAGGTGGTGCTGGGCCTGGTGGTCACCGAACTGACCGCGCCCGCCGCGCTGTCCGAAGCGCGCCGGCTGACCGTCGGGGCGCTGGAGCGCTGGGGCCTGGCCGAGCGCGCCGGGGACGCCGCGCTGGTGATCAGCGAGCTCGCCGGCAACGCGCTGCGGCACGGCAGCGGCCCGGTCGAGCTGATCCTGCGGCGCAAGCCCACCTCGGGCGGGCCGGCCGTGATCTGCACCGTGAAGGACGCCGGCAAGTGGCGCGGCCTGGACGTGCCGGGACGCGACGACATCGAGTCCGATCTCGACGCCGAGGGCGGCCGCGGGCTGTTCATCGCGCGCGAACTGGCCGACTCCCTGATCGTGCGCGCCCCGCGCTACCGGACCGGGACCACCGTCACGGCCACCTTCACCGCGGGCGCCGGAGAGCACGGCGGGGACGAGACCAGGGCCGGACGCGGCGGCGCCGCGATCCGCGGAGTGCGCGCCTGGGAGCGCCGGGTCCGCCGGGTCTGGCCGCTGCGCGGCGCCGCCGGCTCCTGAGCCGGGCCGGGCGAGCACCGGGCCGCGCGAGGCGGGCCGGGAGTGCCGGACCCGAGACCGGGCCCTGAGCCGCGGAAAGAACCCCGTGACGCACCCACATCATCAAGTGTCTGATGACAGGACTCTGAGAAGTCAAGGGGTCAAGATTTCAGCATATCGCATAGGTCAACGCTTCGTGGGCTGATTAACAAAATCGTTGCGGAACCGTCATGACGCCTCCATCCCACGGTCGCGTCGAAGGCCCCTGCGACGGGTGTCATGGGGACGCCCCCGAACGGGCCCGTGCCGTCTACCCACCGGCACGGCGCATCCCACTTTGGAGTGTGAAACCCCATGCGCCACACCGCTCTCCGCGCCCTCGGTTCCGCCGCAGCCTGCGGCCTGGTCGCGTCCACCCTCGCCGCGGCCCCGGCCCACGCCGCCACCGACGCGTACTCCGCCTTCGTCTTCAACACCAGCTCGGCCACCGAGCCGACCATCTACAACTTCATCAACTCCGCCACCAAGACCCTCGACATGACCATGTACGAGCTCGTGGACACCACGGCCGTCAACGACCTGGTGGCCCGGGAGAAGGCCGGCGTGAAGGTGCGCGTCGTGCTCGACGGCCAGCACACCTCGTACAACGCCTCCGCCATCTCCGCCCTCAAGGCGGCCGGCGTCGGCGTGGTCGAGTCCAACACCTCCCGCTTCACCTACACCCACCAGAAGACCATCACGGTCGACGGTGACGAGTCGCTGATCCTGACCGGCAACCTGACCAGCGAGTACTACACCACCAGCTGCGACTACGGAGTCTTCGACACCGACGCCAACGACGTCGCCGCGATCGAGGCCGTGTTCAACGCCGACTACGCCAACACCGCCATCACCCCCGGCGCGGGCGACGACCTGCTGTGGTCGCCGACCACCGCCACCACCAAGCTGCTGTCCATCATCAACGGCGCCACCAAGACCCTCGACATCGAGGAGGAGGAGTTCTCCAGCTCCACCCTCATCAACGCGGTGGTGGCCCGGGCCAAGGCCGGCGTGAAGGTGCGCGTGGTGGTGGAGTACCCGTCCGACTACTCCTCCGAGGTCTCCGAGATCAAGGCGGCCGGCGGCACGGTGGTGGGCTACTCCAGCAGCACCGGCTACTACATCCACGCCAAGGCGGTCGTGGCCGACTACGGCCTGTCCGACGCCGCGGTCGAGCTCGGCTCGATGAACTGGACCAGCAACTCGCTCAACGACAACCGCGAGCTCGGCATCCTGCTCAAGGACACCGGGGTCGAGAGCGTGGTGGAGACGCAGTTCAACTCCGACTACGCCGGCGGCACCGTCCAGTAGTCGGGCGCAGTGCGCGGTAGTCCAGCACGGTAACCCTCCAGCTCGGTGCCCGGCGGCCACCGCCTCCGGGCACCGAGCTCGTGCTCGTGACCTTCACCCTGTAGGCACTGGCCGCGCGGCAGGGTAGCGTGGGAAGCGTGAGCATCTTCTTCGATCTGTTCAGCCCGGGCCAGCGGCATCGTGTCGACGAGCAGGAGCGCCTGGAACACACCCGTGAGGTGGAGGGCAACAACGAGCCCGGCCGGGGACCGATCGATCTCAGCTCCGGATCCGTCCTGATCAAGGCCTCGGCCTCCTCCTCCCGTTCCCGGGACGAGGAGGCCGAAGACACTGCGGACGAGGACGAGCCCACCGAGCAGTAGGGCCGCCCTCCGGGGCTCAGCCGACCGTCACCGGGCTCGGCGCGTGCGCCGGGGCCAGCGCCAGCTCGAGCACGTCGCGCACATCCGAGACCAGGTGGATCTCCAGCGCCTCGCGCACCTCGGCGGGCACCTCGTCCAGATCCGGCTCGTTGCGCTGGGGCAGCAGCACGACCTTCGCCCCGGCGCGCTGCGCGGCAAGCAGCTTCTGCTTGACTCCGCCGATCGGCAGCACCCGGCCGGTGAGCGAGACCTCGCCGGTCATCGCCACCTCGGCCCGCACCGGACGTCCGGAGAGCAGTGAGCCGAGGGCGGTGACCATGGTCACGCCCGCGCTCGGTCCGTCCTTGGGCACCGCGCCGGCCGGGACGTGCACGTGCACGCCGCGGTCCTTGAGGTCACCCACCGGCAGCTCGAGCTCGGCCCCGTGCGAGCGCAGGTAGGACAGCGCGATCTGCGCCGACTCCTTCATCACCTCGCCGAGCTGGCCGGTCAGGGTCACCCCGGTGGAACCGGTCTCCGGGTCGGCCAGCGAGGCCTCCACGAACAGCACCTCGCCGCCCGCGCCGGTCACCGCCAGACCCGTGGCCACGCCCGGCACCGTGGTGCGCTCGGCGCTCTCCGGGGTGTGCCGCGGGTGCCCGAGGAAGTCCGGCAGGTTCTCCGCCGTCACCCGCACCGGCAGCTCAAGCTCGCCCACCGCGGTCTTGGCCGCGGCCTTGCGCAGCACGCGGGCCAGCGAACGCTCGAGGTCGCGCACGCCCGCCTCGCGGGTGTACTCGGCCGCCAGCCGCCGCAGCGCGCTCTCGTCGATCTCGGCCTCCTGCTCGTTCAGGCCGGCCCGCTCGAGCTGGCGCGGCAGCAGGTGGTCGCGTGCGATGACGACCTTCTCCTGCTCGGTGTAGCCGTCCAGCCGCACCAGCTCCATCCGGTCCAGCAGCGGCCCGGGGATGGACTCGAGCACGTTCGCCGTGGCCAGGAAGACCACGTCGGACAGGTCCAGGTCCACGTCCAGGTAGTGGTCGCGGAAGGTGTGGTTCTGCGCCGGGTCGAGCACCTCGAGCAGCGCCGCGGCCGGGTCGCCGCGGAAGTCCGAGCCGACCTTGTCGACCTCGTCGAGCAGCACGACCGGGTTCATCGTGCCGGCCTCCTTGATCGCCCGCACGATCCGGCCGGGCAGCGCGCCCACGTAGGTGCGCCGGTGTCCGCGGATCTCCGCCTCGTCCCGCACGCCGCCGAGCGCGACCCGGACGAAGCTGCGGCCCATGGCCCGGGCCACGGACTCGCCGAGCGAGGTTTTTCCGACGCCGGGAGGGCCGACCAGGGCGAGCACGGCGCCGGAGCGGCGTCCGCCGACGGCCGTGAGCCCGCGCTCCTCGCGGCGCTTGCGCACGGCGAGGTACTCCACGATCCGCTCCTTGACGTCCGCCAGCCCCGCGTGGTCGGCGTCCAGCACCGCGCGGGCGCCGGGCAGGTCGTAGGCGTCCTCGGAGCGCTCGTTCCAGGGCAGGTCGAGCACGGTGTCCAGCCAGGTGCGGATCCAGCTGGTCTCCGGGTTCTGCTCGCTGCCGTGCTCGAGCTTGTCGACCTCCTTCAGGGCCGCCTCGCGCACCTTCTCCGGCAGCCCCGCGGCCTCGACCCGGGCGCGGTAGTCGTCCTGCTCGTCGGCCGGGCGCCCGTCCAGCTCGGCCAGCTCCTTGCGGATGGCCTCCTGCTGGCGCCGCAGCATGAACTGGCGCTGCTGCTTCTCCAGGCTCTCGTCCACGTCCTTGCGGATGGTCTCGGTGACCTCCAGCTCGGACAGGGCCGTCCTGGCCCACTCGCCGATCAGCTCGAGCCGCGCCTCCACGTCCGTGGTCTCCAGCAGCGTGAGCTTCTGCTCCAGCGTCAGGTACGGGGCGTACCCGGCGGAGTCGGCCAGGGCGGAGGGGTCCTGGATCTGCCGGATCACGTCCACGACCTGGAAGGCGCCGCGGTGCTGGAGGATCTTGACCGCGGTCTCGCGGTAGGCCTCGGCCAGCTCGCGGGCGCGGGCGGTGGAGGCCGCCACGGGGCGGATCTCCGCCTCGACCCACAGCGCCGCGCCGGGGCCGGTGGTGCCGCGCCCGATCTTGGCCCGGCCGGTGCCGCGCACCACGGCCACAGGCTGGCCGCCGCGCAGCCGTCCGACCTGCTCGATCACCGCGAGAGTGCCGTAGCCGGCGTACTTGCCGTCGGGGCGCGGGACCAGCAGCAGTTCGGGATGCTCGCCCGCATCGGGGTCGAGCCGCGCGGCGTCGATCGCGGCGCGCGCGTCGTTGTCGTTCAGGTCCAGTGGCACGACCATGCCCGGCAGCACGACCTCGTCATCGAGCGGCAGGACCGGCAGGGCCTTGGTGGTGGACGTGATCGCCATGAAAGCAGCTCCTCGGGTCGTCGTCGCCGAGCACCGGCCACGAAGGTTGAGTCTGCCCTACTCAACTTCACCGGGGCCGGTCACTGTTCCCGCCCGTGTTCGCTGTGCGCGAACGCTCCCACTCCCGGGCATGCGCCAGCCGCGCCGGGACCGGCGGGTGGGTCGCGAACAGCCGCACACTGACCGGGTTCGGCTCAAGGTCGGCGATGTTCTGCACGCCAAGGCGCCGCCAGGTGGAGATCATCGCGGCCGGATCCCCGGTCAGATCCAGGGCGTACTGGTCCGCGCGCCGCTCGATCCGGCGGCTGTAGCCGTTGAACAGCGGCCCGAGCACGCTGCCGAGCACGGTCGAGACCGCCGCGCACAGCGCCAGCGCCCGCGGATCGGCCGCGCCGGTCACGTTCGCCGCGCCGTGCAGCGCCCCGAGGCCGAGCGCCCAGGCCAGCACCGCCACCGAGACGGCCACCGCCCCGGCGCTCAGCGCCGTGCCGACCAGGACGTCGCGCCGGGCCGCGTGCCCGAGCTCGTGCGCGGTGACGCTCGCGATCTCCTCGGTGGTGCAGTGCTCGATCGTGGTGTCCCACAACACGATCCGGCGGGTACGGCCGAATCCGGAGACGTACGCGTTGTCGGCCGTGGTGCGCTTCGAGGCGTCCGACACCAGTACGTCGCGCACCCGCACGCCCGAATCCCGGGCGACCCCGAGCAGCCGCTCGCGCAGTTCCCCGGCCTCGAGCGGCCGGAACCTGTTGAACATCGGCTCGACCACCACCGGCAGCAGGAAGGAGAACACGAACACCAGCGCCACCCCGGTCGCGCCGACGATGACAGGCCACGTATGCGGCGCGTGCCGGGTGATCGCGAAGAACCCGAGCGAGGCCCCCGACAGCAGCAGCGCCAGCAGCAGGAACCCGCGCAGCGAGTCGAGCCAGTACAGCTGGCGGGTGCGGGTGCTCAGCCCCCAGGCGTGGTTGATCCGCTCGCTCCACAACGAGAACGGCAGCGCCGCCAGCCACAGCACGATCCGCAGCGCGAGCGCGCCGAGCACCGCCGTCGCGATCCAGCCGCCGCCCGCCAGGTTCCCGGCCGCCCGGCTCAGCCCGCTGCCGAGCGGGCTGAATCCGAGTGCGCACACCACCAGCAGCCCGGTGGCCATCGACCCGTAGCGCAGCGGCGCCGTGGCCCGCTTGCGCGCCCGGGAACGCGCGTACTGCTCGGGAGTGAAGTCAGCCTCGGGTTGCGTCTGCACGCTCCCATTCTGGGGGCTCGGCCGGGTCGGGCTGCGGGGGCGGCCCGATCCGGTGCCGCAGGTCCCACACCCGCGCCGCGCACCGGGCCCCCTGGCGCGCCACACCGGGCCCGGTGATGCCGCAGATGCCGCACAGGATCGCGGCCGGCTCCGGATGCCGGATCGTGGCCTCCGCGAGTAGGGCGAAGCACACCAGCCAGGCCCCGTCCACGGCCAGCAGCCGCTCGGCCGCGAGCCGGCGCGCCGGCGCCTTCCTGCGATGCCGGGCCGTCCCGCGGCCCGCGGAAACCCTAGCCATGAAAGTCATGGTAGGAAATCAATACCGGCATGCGCGGCGACACGCCGTGGCCATGATCACTTTACCGGCTCGCCGCTCGCGTTCTCTCTCGCCGCTCGCGTTCTCTACTGCGTCGGGATGTCGATCCCCGTCACGCTGCCGGAGTACTCGATGGTGGAGAGGCTGTAGGTCCACGAGCCGGAACCGGCCGGCGCGCTCGGGAACTTGTCGTATCCGGTGATCGAGCCGCCCGGCGGCACGTCCTTGGTGTAGCTCGGGTCGTCCGTGCACGCGGTCGCGGTCGAGTAGACGCTGGATTCGCCCCCGATGACCAGCTGGGCCTCGTCCTTGGTGTCCGCGTAGCAGGTGAACTGCTGGTCGGAGCCGGTGTTGTTGGTGTAGCGCAGATCGGCCTGGACCGACCCGTCCCCGTTCACCGTGATGTCCACCAGGTACACGCTCGAATAGCCGAAGGTGTCGGTTGAGATCAGCTTGTTGAGCTTGTACGTGCCGGGCTTGTAGCCGAGCACGCCGGTGGCAGTGGCGGTGGCCGTGGCGGTAGCCGTGGGGGTCGGCGTGGGGGTCGGCGTGGCCGACGGGGTCGCGGAGGTCGACGCGGCGGGCGTCGTCGCCGCCTGGCCGGCGCTGCCCGTACTCAGCGCGACGACGTCGGCCGTGGCGCTGCGCGTGCCCGTCGTCCCGCCCGGGCCGTGGTCCTTGCCCTGCGCCAGGACCACGGTCGTGGCCACGGCCGCCGCGACCACGACGGCGCCGCCGGTCGCGAGCAGCGCGTTGCGCAGCCGGTGCGGGGGTGCCGGCGGGCGCGGCGGGGCGAGCGGGACCGGCATCGGCGGCTGCATCGGCTGTGACACCGGCTGCTGCATCGGCTGTGACACCGGCTGGTTCGAGGGCGGCGGCGGGTAGGCGAGCGGGACCGTCCGCTGCGCCGCCGCGGTCGGCGGCGAGCCGGTGCCGTACCCGGCGTCGGTCTGGCCGCTGTGCCCGTTCCCGTTGCCGTTGCCGCCGAGCAGCACCTGCACCTGGGCCCGCCGCTGGACCAGCAGCTCCCTGACGCTCTCCGGCAGCCACTGGGCGTCGTGCAGCACCACGTCCTGCCCGACGATCGCGAGGTGCTCGAGCAGCTGCGCGGGGGAGGGGCGGCTCGCCGGATCGCGCGAGAGCAGCGGCCGGACCAGACCCTTGATGAACTCGGGCAGGCCGTCCAGATCCGGCTCCTGCGACACCGTGCGGTGCGCGATCGAGAGCGGATCGCCCTTGCCGAACGGACCCACCCCGCGCGCCGCGTACACCAGCGCGCAGGCCAGCCCGAACATGTCGGTGGCCGGGGTCGGCTCCTGGCCGCTGAGCACCTCCGGCGCGATGTAGCCGGGCGAGCCGACCGCCATGCCCACCGCCGTCAACGAGGTCTGCGCCTCATCCGCCAGCGCGATCCCGAAGTCGATCACCACCGGCCCGTTCGGCGCCAGCAGGATGTTGTGCGGCTTGACGTCCCGGTGCACCAGGCCGGCCCGGTGGATCGCAGCCAGCGCCTCGGCCAGGCCGCCCGCCAGCGCCGAGACCGTCGAGGCCGGCAGCGGCCCGACCGTCTTGACCACGTCGGCCAGCGAAGGCGCGGGCACGTACTCGGTGGCCAGATAGGGCCGCTCACCGGTGGTGTCCGCGTCCACGACACTGGCCGTGTAGAGCCCGGACACCGCCATCGCGGCCCGGGCCTCGCGGGCGAACCGCTCCCGGTAGTTGGGCTGGTCGGCCAGCCCCGGCCCGATCACCTTGACCGCCACGGCCCGGCCGGCCGGCGAGGTGGCCAGGTACACCCGGCCCATGCCCCCGTCGCCGATCACCGCCCGCAGTCGGTACGGTCCCAGCCGTGTCGGATCGTCCCCACCCAAACCAAGCACGGCGACAGCCTAGTACTCCCGCCGACGCGCGGTGACCGCCTCCCGTACCGCGTCCAGCAGGATGCCGACGTCCTCGGCGCCGGCCGCCGGGTTGATCAGACACGCGCGCAGCACCGGCCTGCCCCGGAACACCGAGTCGGTCACGAAGGCCCGGCCCGAGGCCTGCACGGCCGCGGCCGCCGCACGGGTCAGCTCGTCCGCCTGCCGCGGCGTCAGATCCGCCGGGGCGTAACGGAAGGCCGTGATCGAGGTCTCCACCGGCGCCGCGAGCTCGAAGTCCGGGTCGCGCTCGACCATCTCGCCCAGCAGCCGCGCGGTCGAGGTGCACGCCGTGATGTCCGCGGCCACCCCCTCCCGGCCGCGCGCCGCGATGGCCGCCCACACCGGCAGCGACCGCGGCGGCCTGGTCTGTTCGATCCCGTACTCGCTGAACCAGCCCAGCTCTCCGGCCGCGTCGTCGCGCAGATAGGCCGGCACGTAAGAGAACGTCTCGCGCAGCTGCACCCGGTCGCGCACCAGCACACAGCCGACCCCGGCCGGCACCTGCAGCCACTTGTGCGGGTCAAGCGCGACCGAGTCCGCCCGCTCCATCCCCGCGTACCGGTACGCGATCGCCGGGTCGAGCACGCCGAGGCCGCCGTACGCCCCGTCGACGTGGAACCACAGACCCTCGTCGGCGCACACGTCCGCCAGCTCGTCCAGCGCGTCGACCGCGCCCGTGCTCACCGTCCCGGCGGACCCGGCCACCAGGAACGGCACCGCGCCCTCGGCCCGGTCCGCCGCGATCGCCCGCCGCAGCGCCGCGATCTCGAGGTGGCCGTCCGCGTCCACCGGCACCGCGTGCAGGTTCGCCGAGCCGATGCCGAGCAGCTCGATCGCCTTGCGCACGCAGGAGTGCACCTCCTCGCTGCCGTAGGCCACCAGCCGCGGCGCCCCGGCCAGCCCGCGCTCGCGCACGTCCCAGCCCGCCGCGGCCAGCGCCCGCCGCCGCGCCGCCCCCACCGCCACGATCGTCGCCATGGACGCGCCGGAGGTCAGCAGCCCGGCGCCCGGCTCGTGCGGAAAGCCGATCAGCTCGGCGATCCAGCGCACCGCCGCCCGCTCCAGGTAGACGTCGCCGTGGTCCCCGCCGGCCGAGGACGGGTTCATCGCCGCAGCCAGCAGCGCCCCGGCGATCCCGGCCGGATGCGGCGCCGCGTTGACCCAGCCGAAGAAGGCCGGATGCCCGTTGCCCATCGGATAGGCGAGCACGTCGCGTTCCAGCGTCGAGAGCAGAAGCTCCTGGTCAAGCCCCCGCTCCGGCAGCGCCTGCCCCGCCAGCGCGGCCCGCAGCGGCTCCGGCACCGGCTGCCACACCGGGCGCTCGAGCAGGCCGCCGAGGTGGTCGGCGGCGATGCGGGCCGCGGCCTGGAGGATGTCGTGCGCGTCACGTGCGTCTGCCATGCCCTCCACCTTATGCGCACCACCGGATGAGCCGAATGTGGCAGGATCTTCGCGTGACGACGATCGGCTTCACCCCGGAGGAGACGGCCGCCTGGTACGCCTCGGTACCCAAGCTCGCCCTGTCCGCCAACGCGGTGCTGCGCGACCCCGAGGGCCGCGTCGCGCTCGTACGCAACACCTACCGTGAGGGCTGGTCCCTGCCCGGCGGTGTGGTCGACGACAACGAGCCCCCCGCCGACGCCTGCGTGCGCGAGGTGCGCGAGGAACTCGGCTTCGAGGTCAGCCCGGACGCCCCGGTGCGCCTGCTCGCCGTCCAGTGGGCCGAGCGCGGCCAGGGCCCGGTGCAGTTCCTGAGCCTCACCTTCGACGTCGGGGTGTGCCCCGACCCCTCCGCGCTGCGGCCGCAGGAGGACGAGATCGCCGAGATCGGCTTCTTCGCCGTCGACGAGCTGCCCGAGGACCTGCGCCCCTTCATGCGCGCCCGGATGGACGCCATCAACGCCGGCGGCTTCCACGACGTCGCGTACCTCGAGTCCCGGCTGCGCTGAGCGCGGTCGGGTCGGGGTGGATCGGCGCCCGTGCCGGAGGTCGAGGCCACGCCCTATGAGCCCCCTGATCCATCTGAGCCCCCTGAGACTTCCGCCTCCGTCGCCGCCTGCGCCGTCGCCGACGATACCCGCGAAAGCTCGCCCACCAGCTTCGGCAACGCCTCCGAGATCGGCTCCCTGATCAACTCGGTCGCCAGCTCGTCATACGGCGTCGCCTCGTCGTTGACGATCACCAGATCCGCCCCGGCGGCCACCGCCACCTCGCACAGCCCCGCCGCCGGATGCACCCGCAGCGACGTCCCCACGGCCAGGAACACCGCACTGGCCCGCGCGAACTGCGCCGCCCGCCCGATCACCTCCGGGTCCAGCTGCTGCCCGAACATCACCGTCGCGGGCTTGAGAATCCCGCCGCTGCGCTCACACTTCGGATCCGGCTCCCCCGCCTCGATCCGCGCGAGCACACCGTCGAGCGTCCCGGTCCACCCGCACTTGGGGTCGGTGCACACGACCTCGAACATGTTGCCGTGCAACTCGAGCACCTTGCGCGGACTCGACCCGGCCCGCACATGCAGCCGATCCACGTTCTGCGTCAGGATCCGCACCGACCGCTGCCGCTCCAACTCGACCAGCGCCAGATGCCCCGCATTGGGCTGCGCCCCCCGCGCCGGATTGTCCCGCCGCGCCAGCCAAGCCCGCGCCCGCAACTCCGGATCGCGCAGATAAGACACGATGTCCGCACTCAGCTCCGCCACCGGGTTCCTGGTCCACACCCCCTCCGACCCCCGGAAGTCCGGAATCC
>NZ_JAGSOG010000370.1 GCF_018139695.1 Actinospica durhamensis
GGGGTGGGGTTCTGATGGCGATCGACGACCTGCCGATGCCCGTGGTGACGTTCCTGAACGCGTTCGGCATAAAATGGCCTTATATCAATGAGGATTCACTGCACCGCTTCGCGACCTTGGCGCGGGAGTTCGGGCAGGCGGTGGAGCAGACGCACGAGGACGCCACGCAGGCGGTCTCGGGCATCGCGCAGGCATACCAGGGTGCTTCGACGCAGGTGATGTCCTCGGGGTGGGCGCACCTCTCGGCCACTCACGTCAAAGAGGTCACCGCGGCGTGCGGCTTGTTCGCCGACGCGCTCGATGCGTGGGCGCTGTACGTGGTGGCGCAGAAGGGGGAGGCGCTGGTCCAGCTCGTCGAGCTCGCGATCAGCTATGTGACGGCGATCGCGGCGGCGCCGGAGACGCTCGGGGCCTCGCTCGCGGCGCTGCCGGGGCTGGAGGAGATCGGTGAGGCGCTGGCGAACTCGCTGATCCAGGACCTGAACATGTACGTGCAGGGCAAGGTGATCGCGGCGGTCTCCCAGCCGCTGGTGGCCAAGGTCGAGCAGATGCTCTCCGGACTGGACTGGTCCAACGCCCCTGGCGGGGTGGACCCGCTCGCCGCGGGCTCGGCGAGCATCCAGGTGGACGTGAGCACGGTCGACCAGCACGTGAGCACCCTGCGCCGGCACGCCGAGACGATGCGCTCGCACGCGCAGACCTTCACCTCCCAGGCAGCGGAGATCGACTTCTGATGAGCGACGAGGAACAGCGCAACCTCGCGATCGGGCTGCGCGACACCTTCGGCAAGGTCGCCGAGGACACCTCGAGCTCCGCGGGCGGGTTCCACGACGCCACCGCCGACGCCGCCCAGGCGGGTGCGCACTCCATGGAGCAGACCGACAGCGACCTGGGCGACCAGTTCAACCAGGTCGGCAACGAACCGGTGAACCCACCCGCGCCGAGACCCGCCGACACACCGGCGACCTCGCCCGCCGGCGGGGCCCCCGGCACGCCCGGCGCGATCACCGACGGCTTCCAGGGCGGGGACGAGGGAGGTCTCGGGTCCGCCGGCGTCGAGCAGACTCCCGCGTGCAAGGACCCGGTCGACCCGGTGAGCGGCCAGATGATCACGTCGGCCGCGGACGTGGACCTGCCCGGGATCCTGCCGCTGGTGCTGCGCCGGGCTTACGCCTCCGGATACGCTCACGGCGCCCTGTTCGGCCCCGGCTGGTCCTCCACCCTCGACCAGCGCGTCATCCTCGACGAGGACGGGGTGCACCTCCTCGGCGACGACGCACAGACGCTCAACTACCAGGTCCCCACCCAGTCCGGCCGGCCGGTGCTGCCCGCAGCCGGCGCCCGCTGGCCGCTGACGTGGGACCGTGAACTCGACGCCATCGCGATCCTGGATCCGGCCACCGGCATCACCCGGCACTTCGCCGCCTCTCCCGACGACGGCCCCCGGCATCTGACCCGCATCACCGACCGCCACGGCAACTGGCTGACCATCACCCGGGACGCGGACGGCGTGCCGACTCAGGTCGACCACGTCGGCGGCTACCGGATCGCGGTGGACTCCTCGTTCCTGGCGGGCGGCTTCCGCATCGAGGGGCTGCGCCTGCTCGACGCCTCACACCCGGACGGCGTGCCGCTCATCGGCTACGGTTACGACCCGTTCGGCCGACTGACCCAGATCCTGAGCGCGGGCGGCGCACCGCTGGTCTACGAGTACGACACTGCGAACCGGATCACCGCCTGGATCGACCGCCTCGGGTACCGGTACGAATACGCCTACGACGACGAAAGCCGTGTCGCCCGTGTGGGCGGCGAGGACGGGGCCGTGTCCGCGGTCTTCGCGTACGACCGCGCCGCGCGCACCACCGAGGTCACCGACGGGCTCGGAGCTGTCACCGCCTACCGCTACGACCGGGACAACCACCTCACCGAGATCGTCGACGCGCTGGGCAACGCGACCCTGCTGAGCCACGACCGCTACGGCAGGCTGGTCCGGCACGTCGACGCGCTGGGGAACGCCAGCGCCTTCGTCCGCGACGCGTTCGGCAACATCGTCGAACTCGAACGCCCCGACGGCTCGCGGATCCGGACCGAATACAACGACCTCCAGCTCCCGATACGTGTCGTCGCGGCCGACGGGGCCGAGACCGTCCTGGAGTACGACGAGCGCGGCCGGCTCGTCGCGGTCACCGACGCCCAAGGCGCCGTGACGCGGTACGGGTATTCGGATCACGGCGCCCTCGTCGAACACACCGATGCGCACGGGCACCGTTCCACTGTGGCGGTGAACGCGGCGGGCCTTCCGACTCAGATCACCGATGCGCTCGGCGCCGCCTGGGTGCTGCAGCACGACGAGCTCGGCCGCGTGGCCTCGATGACCGACCCGTTGGGCGCCACCACGACCACGCGGTGGGGAGCCGTCGGCGCACTCGCGCGTACGCACCCCGACGGCTCCACAGAGCGGTGGGACTACGACGACGCCGGCAACGTCACCGCGTACACGGACCAGGTCGGCGCGACGACGGCGCTCGAGTACGGCCCCTTCGGCACAGTCGTCGCGCGCACCGAGCCCGACGGCACCCGCATCGCCTTCGAGCACGACAGCGAAATGCGGTTGACGAGGGTCGTCAATCCGCAGCAGGCAGCGTGGACCTACGAGTACGACGACGCGGGCAACCTGGTCGCGGAGACCGACTTCAACGCGCGCACGCTCTCCTACCGGCACGACGCCGCCGGCCGGCTCATCCGGCGGACCAACGGCGCCGCCGAATCGATCGAGTACATACGCGACGTCTTCGGCCGTGTCGTCGAACAGCGCGCGCACGGGCAACAGGCCACCTTCGCGTACGACGGCGCGGGCCAACTCGTACGGATGGCCAACCAGGACGGCGAGATCACGCTCGCCCGCGACGCCGCGGGCCGGGTGACCGGGGAGACCCGCGACGGCGGCACCCTCACCAGCACGTACGACGCGCTCGGGCGGCGCGTGGCGCGGACGACGCCGACCGGACGCGCAACCACTTGGGAGTACGACGCGGCGGGACACGCGGTCGGCATGTCCGTCGGCGAGCGCCGGCTGACCTTCGGACGCGACGCGCTCGGCCAGGAGACCTTCCGCTGGTTCGACACCCACACGGCGCTGACCAGCGAATGGGACCAGCTCGGCAGGCTCACCACGCGTCGCCTGCTCGGCGTCGAGGGCCCCGAACAGGCGCGCACCTCACGCATCCTGAGCGAACGTACCTGGAGCTACCGTGCCGACGGCAGCCCCGACTCCGTCACCGACACCGCCGACGGCGAACGCCGGCTCTCACTCGACCCCCTCGGCCGGGTCACCGCCGTCCGCGCGGCGACCTGGAGCGAGCAGTACACGTACGACGGCACGGGCAACCTCACCCACACCGGCGACAGCCGCGTGCCGGACTCCGACACCGCCGGCGAACGCGAGGTCTCGGGCACGCTGCTGCGCCGGGCCGGACGCACGCACTACCAGTACGACGCCCAGGGACGGGTCGTGCAGCGGGCGCGACGCACCCTGTCCGGAAAGCAGCTGATCTGGACCTTCGCGTACGACGTCTTCGACCGGATGACGCAGGCTGTCACCCCGGACGGCGACGACTGGCGCTACCGGTACGACCCCATCGGACGCCGCACTGCGAAACAGCGCCTTGATGCGACCGGTGCCGTCGCCGAGGAGACGCTGTTCTTCTGGGACGGCGCCGAACTCGCCGAGCAGCACCACCGCCGTGTCGGCGGCGGCGGGTCCGGGCCGATCCGGATCACCGCGTGGGACTACGAGCCCGACTCCTGGGCGCCGGTAGCGCAGTCCAGCCGCACCGTCTCGGCGAACTCCTTCGCCCACGCGCCGCAAGAGGTCGTGGACGAGCAGTTCCACGCCATCGTCACCGATCTGGTCGGCACCCCGACCGAACTGGTCGGCACCTCGGGCGACGTCGACTGGCAGCGCCGGGCCGACCTCTGGGGCGGGCAGTTCGCCGCGGGTACCGGCGGCGTCGACTGCCCCCTGCGCTTCCCCGGCCAGTACCACGATGATGAATCAGGCCTGGACTACAACGTCCAGCGCTACTACGACCCGGCAACGGCGCGCTATCAGAGCCCCGACCCGCTCGGCCTCGGTCCCTCGCCGAACCCGCACGGCTACGTGTACAACCCGCTCAGCTGGCTCGACCCGCTGGGATTGACGGGAGACGACGTACGCGCGCCGATCCCGCAGGTGGACAATCCCCGACTCCAGAACATCATCAACAGCCTTCACCACAGCAAAACCCGCGACGCCACCCAGCTTGTCGGCGACGGCAGCGCGCTGGCGGCGGCAAGCCACGAGGCAAGCGGAGGCGCCCAAGTCGACGGGCGCAACCACATCACGAAGATCAAGGATGCCATCAACGCGATCAACCGGGTCCTCAACGAGGACACCACCAAGCCGCGAGGGCGCGCTGAGATACCGAACCCCAAGACGCCGCACGACTTGGCGGTCGCCGAGGGCTACAAGCGCGCCATGAACGACGCACTCGCGGGAAAATACCAGGGATACAAGAACTACCCGGAATTGGACTGCCCCAAGTGAGTGAAAAGAGCATCGACTTCATCCACCGTCTCGTGGCGGCGTTCCCCCCGCTCGAACTCGACTACGAGGCGCACATCGAGAACAACGGCGAGGTCCTCCCCCACATGTTCCTGGTGCTCGATCTGATGCCGACGCTGGTGAGCGCCTACCTCGGCGACCCCGAGTACCAGGACGTCGACTGGCTCGGCGTGCTTGGGTTCCTCGACCGCGAACTCGCCGCGGACCCGGCGCCCGGCGAGATCCGGGGCGCCATCCTCACCTCCTTCGTCGACAACCTACCTGGCTCCGACCAGCTCGGATACGGCATCCACCGGCATCTTGGCCCGAACCTCGCCGAAGCGTTCTGGTCCAAGTTTCCCAACGGCTGAGCGACCTGCGCCCGTCAGAACACCAAGGGGTGCCAGAACTCTTTCGCGTGGCCGATGACGGAGATACAGGCTGTGTCGGAGGTGGCACCGCCTTCGAGGCCCGTGGTTCCGGAGAGCGTGCAGATGAGCTGCGCCGCCTGGCCGTTGCTGGTGACGGCGTCGACGTACAGCTGGTTTCCCTCGATGGCCTCCGACACGTGAACCACCGGACCGTTCGTGCCGGCGAGGCCCGGGTAGCCGGCGAGGCCCGACAGCGATTGGGGCGTGCCGAAGCCCGAGGCGAGGCTGCCGACCTGAACAGTCAGGACGTTGTTGTCCAGATCGACCTGCTCGGACTCCTCCGCGTCGTGGAAGGCGACACTGATATCCGGCTGGGCGGGTCCCGCGGGACCCGCGGGACCGGCCGGACCCGGAGGACCCGCAGGACCGGTAGCGCCTGCAGTACCCGTGGGACCGGCCGGACCCGCGGGACCGACAGCACCTGCAGGGCCCAGCGGCCCTGTCGCACCCGGTTGGCCCGGTGTCCCGGCGGGCCCCTGCGGACCGGCGGGACCGGTCGGCCCTTGTGGACCTGCGGGGCCCACCCCGCCTTCCCCGATGACCTGGTTGTGAATCGAGATGGAGGTGTCCGGCCCGTGTGGTCCCCCGCGCCCGGCCTCGGGAGCGGCGAACGCGGTTCCCCCCGTCGCCATCGCCGTCAGTAGCGAGACCGCGCCGACGGCGTAGGCCGCGGCGCGTGAGGCCGGGGAGGATTTCGAGAACGATGGTGACATGACGAGGCGTCGGCCCTTCCGCTTGAATGACTGAAGCACGTCTGATGCCCGCCTCGGCGAACATCGGATGTACATATCAAGGTCAGCTTGCCCAGCCGACGTCCGGATCGACCAGCCGTACGGTTATGGTCACCCGGTCGGATCCAAAAGTAGATACGCCGCACGCTGCACGCGGCCGGGTGTGGCCGCGTCCAGGCTCCGGCCGAGCGGCTGACCGGGGAGCGGAGCCTGGGCGGCGCCGGTCACCTGCGCACAGGCGGTGTCGCAGAGAGCTGACCGGAGGGGCCTGACCCGAGTGTGGCGAATGGTGGCGTGCGCCGCCAGCGCCGCTGACGCGGTTTCGCGTGTCTGGTATCCCGAGAGAGAGGCGGTCTCGGAGCAGGTCGGACGGCGCGAGGAGAAACCGTGGGAATACGTTCCGGATGCCGGGCGGCGGCCGGTGCCGCACTGCTGTGCGCGGCGGGATTGGCCGGCACCGCGGCCCCTGCCGCCGCCGCGGATCTGCCGGCCGGGTGCAGCCAGTCCGGTGAAACCGTCACCTGCACCTACGTGTCTGCGGGCACGACCACGCTGACCGTGCAGGGCGGCATCGGCACCGTGGACGTCCTCGCGGTCGGCGCCGCCGGTGGAGCCGGCGGCGGGCCGTTCGGCTCGGGTGTCGCGGGCCTCGGCGGCCAGGGTGCGGTGGTGAACGCGAGCGCCGTGCCGGTGGCGGCGGGCTCGACGCTGGTCATCGCGGTCGGCGGCGTCGGCCCGAACGGCACGACCAGCGGGGACGGCGTCGGCAACTGCCCGCCCACCCCAGGCGGCGTGGGCGGAGGCGGTGGAGGCGGGGACTCCCGGTGCTACACGGGAAGCGGCGGCGCGGGCGGCGGCGCTTCGGCGGTGAGCGTGCAGGGGGCCTCCGCCCCGCTCGTGGTGGCGGGCGGAGGCGGCGGAGGCGCAGGCGCGGCCACCGAGGCCGGGTCCGGCGGCTCGTCGACCGGGACGCAGGACGCCACCCCGGGTGCCGGTGACGGGGGGTCGACCGTGGACAGACAGTGCGTTGGAGGCAACGCCGAGGAGCAGGGCGGCGACGGCGGCATCGGCGCCGGAGGCGGCGCGGGCGGAGTCGTGCTCGGAGTGGGTAGCTACTGCCCGCCGCAGACCTACGCGGTCGGCAACCCCGGCAGCGCGTGGGCGAACGGGCTCGCCGGTGCGGGTGGAGCCGGAGGCGACGGTGACGCCGTCGACAACAGCGGAGGCGGG
>NZ_JAGSOG010000371.1 GCF_018139695.1 Actinospica durhamensis
GGCGCGGATGGGGACGCGGATGGGAACGCGGGTGGGGACCGTACCGGCGACGAGGCTCCCGACCCGGCGTCCGCGTACCGCTGGTGGCGCGCTCCGGCCTGGGCCGGCAAGTCCGCGCTCATGGCCTGGTTCGTGCTGCACCCGCCGGCGAACGTCGACGTCGTCTCCTTCTTCATCACCGCCCGCCTCGCCTCGCAGTCCGACCGCGAGGCCTTCATCGACGTCGTCCTCGAGCAGTTGGCCACGACGCTCGGCCGCGGACTGCCCCCGCTGCTGACCTCGGCCACCCGCGAGGCGCATCTGCTGGACATGCTGGACGAGGCCGCGCGCTCCAGCGCGGACCGCGGACGGCGCCTGGTGCTGCTGGTCGACGGGCTCGACGAGGACCGCGGCGTGACCACGGACCCGAGCGCGTACAGCATCGCGGCCCTGCTGCCCGCCCGGCCGCGCTCCGGCCTGCGGGTGATCGTGGCCGGCCGGCTCAACCCGCCCGTGCCCGCCGACGTGCCGGGCTGGCATCCGTTGCACGATCCCGCCATCGTGCGCATGCTCAGTCCGTCACCGGCCGCCGAGGTGGTCCGGAACGAGGCCGAGAACGACCTGCAGCGGCTGCTCCAGGGCACTGAGACCGAGCGGGACGTGCTCGGCCTGGTCGCGGCCGCGCGCGGAGGCCTTGCGGCGGCGGACCTGGTCGAGCTGATCGGCGCGAGCGCCTACGAGACCCGCCGCACCCTGAACGCGGTCGGCGGCCGCTCCTTCGTGCCGCGCGCCGGCCGCCGCCTGGAGGGCGAATCCGACCTCTACATCCTCGCGCACGACCGTCTGCAGGAGACGGCCCTCGATGTGCTCGGGCGCGCCCGGCTCGGCTCCTACCGGGACCGTCTGCACGCCTGGGCCGAGGGGTACCGAGGCCGCGGCTGGCCGGACGGTACGCCCGAGTATCTGCTGCAGGACTACTTCGGCATGCTGCGTTACGAGGGCGACCTCGCCCGCATGCTGGCCTGCGCCCTGGACGCCGCGCGGCACGACCGCATGCTGGCGGCCTACGGCGCCGACGGCACCGCGCTGGCGGAACTCGCCACCACCCACGCCGCGATCGCGGCCGATCCGCGGCCCGACCTGCTCGCGGCCGTGCGCCTGGCCGCGCATCGCACGGTCCTGACCGAGCGCAACGCCCGCCTTCCCGCGACGCTCCCGCGGGTGTGGGCCGTGCTCGGCGAGCACGGCCGGGCCGAGACGCTCGCCTACTCGCTGACCGATCCCCTGGCCCGGGCGGCGGCGCTGACCGATCTCGCCCGGCTGGCCGCCCGAGCCGAGCAGGCCGAGCGGGCCGAGCGGTTCGCCCGACAGGCCGTGGAGAGCGCGCACCAGATTCCCTTCGAGCACTTCGAGGACGCGGCGCTGGCCCGGATCGCCGGGGTGTACGCGAGGCTCGACCGCTTCAAGGACGCGCTGGACGTGGTCGAGTCGATGCCCGGCGACATCAGGAGCGGCGGCCGGATCGAGGCGTGGGCCGAGATCGCAGGACCCTGGGTCGAGCGTGGCCCCTCGCAGTGGCCGCAGGCCCTGCTCGAAGGGCTCAGCGATCCCTCCGCCTACACCACCCTCGGCGCGATGCACACGAACACGCAGGCCGTCGGCGCCGCCGTGCGCGCGCTCGTCCTCGCCGGGAAGTGCGAACTCGCCGAGTCGCGCGTCCGTATGATCCCCAGTCATACCGATCGGCTGAGCGAGATGCTGGCGGTGCTGGCGGAGGCGAGCGCCGCGTGCCATCCGGACGTGGCGCACCGCGCGGGGCGGGAGGTGCACGGCCGCGCGCTCCGGGAGACCCGGGCCGCCGCGGGGTATCCCTACCTGCTCGACGAGCTGATCCCGGTCCTGGTCCGCATCGGTCTCGCCGAGGACCTGGGCGGGCTGGCTCCGAACTGGACGCGCGGCGGCACGATGCGCAGTGTGACCCGGGCGGCGCTGCTGACCGCGCTCGCCCGCGGACACGCCGACATCAACGACCCGCCGCGGGCGCTGGGCTTCGCGCGCGAGGCCGCGAGGCAGGCCGCGACGCTCGACGACTCGCAGTACGCGGCCAGGCTCCGGGTGGACCTCGTCGGGGTGTACGCCCACGTCGGCGAGCGGGAGAGCGCGGTCGAACTCGCTCGGCTCGTCCTCGAGACGAGCAGCACCCCGACCCGCTCGCGCGTGTGGGTCGAGACCTCCGGCGCGGGCGAGTCGACCTACGACGACATCCTGCAGCCGGAACCGCTCTGGGCCTCGCGCACGAAGGCACGTCTGTCCGCCGTGTTCCGAGAAGAGGGGCTGCCCGACGAGGCACGGAAGGTCGCCCGGTCCATCCTCGAGCCCGCGGACCGCGCCGAGGCACTCGCCGCCTGCGCCGAGGCACTGGTGCGGGCGGACCGGGTCGGCGACGCGATCGCGGCCGCGCACGAGTCGGCGGCCACGGCCCAGGGCGCGTCCGACCCCAGCGACGACGCGCTGGCGCTGCTTGAGCTGGCGAAGACGCTGGTCGAGCAGGGCGAGGCGGTGCGTGCGGCCGAGATCGCCGCGGCGGCCCGGTGGCACGCGGAGCGCATCCACCAGGCCTACGCGAAGTCCTACGCGGTGCAGAAGATCTCAGAATACGATCGACGCACGGCGCGGGCCGGCGACGGCCCGACCCTGGGCAAGGACGCCGGGCTGGCCGCCCGGGTCGGCGCTCTCGCAGCGGCCGGCCGTGACGACGAAGCCGTCGCCCTGGTCGGCACCATCGTGCACCCCTACATGCGCAGCGAGGCCGGCGCGGACCTCGCCAAGGTCCTGTACCAGGCCGGGCAGCGCGCGCGGGCACGGCAGATGCTGGCGCAGGCGTGCGCGCTCGGGCCGTGGCGCACGGTCGTGCGGGGCCTGGCCGCGATCGATCCGGGCAGCCTCGCCGCGTTCGCCGACGAGGTGGCGCGGCACGAGAGGGCGCGGCGCGAGGAGGCCTGACCGTTCGACCGGCTGCGGGGTGTCTAAGGCTTCGGGGTTCCGTCCGGCCGGGTGCCCATCCACACGTTCCCACGGATCACCCCGGCCGCCAGCGAGCCGCCCTCCGCGTGGATTTCGACGTTTCCGCCCACCGCCATGCCCTCGGGCGCCTGCACGATCCCGATCCCGGGAGCCGCGTCCGCGGCGTCCCGCAGTTGCCGCACGAGCGCGTCGATCGAGGCGGCGAAGTCGGGATCGCGTTCCGCGGCGTCGTCCAGCGCGAGCGCGACCCGCTGCGCCGTGCGGGGCGTGGGCGCCTCGAGGCCTTGGCGCGACTCGTCGTACAGGCGCTCGAGCGCGGGGTCCTTGCCGAGCCTGCCCTCGACCGCGTGGTGCAGCTTCTCGCCCAGGCGGTCCACCGCCTCGTCCACGGCGGTGTCCACGTGCTCGTCCGCCCGAGCGCCCGCGCGCCGCGCCTTGCGCAGCGCCCAGCCGAACAGGTATCCGACCACGATCTCGGTTCCGACCATGATGCCCGCCCCTCTCCGCAGGACTCGCCGACCGGCTGACGCCCTCTCACACTGTGCCAGCTGCGCGGCGGCCGCGCTGCACGGCCAGCACGACCAGCCCGACGACCAGCCAGATCCCGCCGACGACCTGCGCCGCCCCGGACGCCTGGGTGATCACGGCGATGGTGATCGCCGCGCCGACCAGCGGCACCGCCACGTGGGCGATCGGACGCAGACGCTCCTGCGTGTCGCGTCCGCGCACCGCGAAGTAGCCGACGACCGCGAGATGCAGCAGCGTGAACGCGACCAGCGCGCCGATGTCCACCACCGAGACCAGCCGGTCAAGGCCGTCGTCCCGGCTGGCCGCCCACACCGCCGCGGCCATCGTCACCACGGCGGCGCAGCCCAGGGCCAGGCGCGGCACCCCGGAGCCGCGGTCCACCTGGGCGAGCGCTCTCGGCAGGCGCCGCTCCCTGGCCATCGCGAACAGCAGCCGGCCCGCCGCCGCCTGCCCGGCCAGCGCGGCGAACGCGGCGCCGATGGCCTTGCTGACCGCGACCAGATCGTGCAGCCAGGAGCCCACGGCCGCGTCGACCGTGGTGTAGAACTCAGCCCCCTGCGCCCCCGGGTCCGCCGCCAACTGCGCCGCCGAGGCCGGCTCGAGCAGGGCCGCGAGATACGTCTGCGCCGCGAACAGCACGCCCGCGACCACCAGGCAGGTCAGCACAGCCCGGGCCACGTTCGCCGACCCGCCGGTCGCCTCCTCCGCGAAGGACGCGATCGCATCGAAGCCCAGGTAGGAGAGCACGGCCACCGAGACCGCGCCGATTACCGCGCCGAGCGAGAACGCACCCTGCCCGGTCAGCGGCGTGAGCCAGCCGTGCCGCGCCCCGTGCAGCCCGAGCTCCACCGCGGCCGCGACCACGAACACCGTGAGCACCACGATCTCCATCGCCAGCACCAGGAAGCCCACCGCGGCCGCCGCCCGAACCCCCATCAGGTTCAGGCCGGTGGTGATCACCACGGCGAGCGCCGTCCAGAACCACTGGTGCACGGCCGGCACCAGCGAGTGCATCGCGATCCCGGAGAACAGGTACGCGACCGCCGGGATCAGCAGGTAGTCGAGCATGACCATCCACCCGGCCACGAACCCGGCCGACTCCCCGAGTCCCACCCGCGCATACGTGAACACCGACCCGGCCTGCGGAGCCACCCGCACCATCTGCGCGTACGAGTACGCGGTGAACGCCATCGCCACCGTCGCCACCACGTACACTAGCGCGATCGCCCCGCCCGAGCGCGCCTGCAGCGCCCCGAACACCCCGACCGGGGCCATCGGCGCGATGAACAGCAGCCCGTAGACCACCAGATCCCGAAACCCCAGCGCACGCCGCAGCGTCCCCTCGCCGGACGGCGTGTCAGACGGCCCCGCGGTCGTGGTCATGGCGCGCCTTCGGACGGGTCTCGGTGGTGGTCGTCGAGCCCCCAGCTTCCCGCACCCCGCCCCGACCCGCCGCGTCACGCGGGCGAATGGATGACGCGGCGAGGCACGGCGGACGGCGCGGGGTGGGCCGGAATGCACCCGGCCCACCCCGCGTCGGTTCACGTCAGCTCACGTCAGTTCACGTCAGCTCGCAAATTCGGATCAGCTGACGTTGAACGCCGTGTCGTCGATGACGAACGAGGTCTGGTACTCGGAGTCCTCGGTGCCGGTGAACTTGATCGTGATGGTCTGGCCGGCGTAGGTGCCGAGGGTGGTGAACGTGTGCAGGCTGTAGCCGGTCGCCGCGTTCAGGTTCGAGTACGTGTACAACGTCTGCAGCACGGTGCCGGAGCTGTTGAGCACCTGCAGCTTGAGCGTGTCGTAGGCCGTGGTGGTGCTGGTCTCGGCCGTGTCGATGTGCATGTAGAAGGTGAACGAGTAGGTCGTGCAGCCGGAGGGGACGGCGACGGACTGGGAGAGCGTGTCGGTCGTCGTCTTGCCGTAGCCGTCGAGCCAGGCGTCCCAGGTGCCGCTGTGCGGCGGCTCCTTGCTGTTGTCGGCGATGACGCCCGAGGAGGCGGTCCACGGCGCCGCGGTGCCGGTCTCGAAGCCGGGGTTGCCGAGCAGCTGCGCGGCGGTGCAGCCGGTGCCGCCGCCGCCCGCGGCGCTGATGGTCCAGGTGAACGAGGCCGAGGCGGACGGGCCGGTGGAGTCGGTGGCCGTGACGGTCGCGCTGTAGGTGCCGGCGGTGGTCGGTGTGCCCGAGATCGCGCCGGTGCTCGCGCTGATGGACAGGCCGGTGGGCAGGCCCGTCGCGGCGTAGGACAGGGTGCCGCCGGCCGTGTCGGTGGCGGAGATCTGCAGGCTCGCGGCGGTGCCGACCGTGCCGGTCTGGCTACCGGGGTTGGTGACGGACACCGAGCCGGTGGTGCCGGTGGACCCGAAGTCGGTGTTGAAGGTCGACTCGACGCCGCTGAGCACGCCGGAGTCGGAGACGATCAGGCCGAGCTCGCGGTTGCTGTTGAGCGAGTTGTCGGTCATGTTCTCCGAGCCGAGGAACACCTTCGCGGTCGAGGTGCCGTAGTCGGCCACGACCGTCTTGGCGTGCACGTAGAACCCGGTCGAGGAGGTGTAGGTGGTGACCTTCGCGCCCGCGGCCTCGATCTCGCTGATGCCGGTGGCCCACTCGTTGCTCTCGTTCTCCAGCACCGCGCGCACGGTCACGCCGCGCTTGGCCGCGGCCACGATCGCGTTGATCTCGGCGGTGTCGGAGAACTCCTCCTGCTCGATGTCCAGCGTGTGCTGGGCGCCGTTGAGCAGCGCGACGATCTTGGTCTGCGAGTCGGTCGGGGACCAGACCAGGTCGTCGCCGTCGCCCGGGGTGATGGAGGTCTTGGCGAAGTCGGCGTTGAACACCGCGACGATCGCGCTCACGTCGTTCTGGTCGGTGTCGAAGACCCCGAAGTCGCGCGAGGTGGAGTAGTACGTGGTGTCCAGGTTGCCGGTGGAGATGTAGGACTCGTCGTTGTCGACCGTGACGGTCTTCTGGTGGGTGTAGGTGAACGAGGTCGACGAGTAGGTGACGCTGACGCCGCCGGCCTGCAGGGCGCTGTAGGCGGCGGCGTTGACGGAGGTCTCCTGGCGGTCCAGGATGACGCGGACGTTCACGCCCGCCTTCTCCCGCGCGATCAGGTCGTTCTCCATCGTGGTGTCGCGCAGCTCGTACATCGTCATGTCGATGGAGCTGGTGGCCGAGTTGACGAAGCTGTAGATGGTGCTCTCGCCCTGGTCCGGCAGGATCAGCAGGCTGTAGGTGCCGCTCGCCGCGTGGGCCGGGGCGGTGGCGAGGGCGGTGGCCGCCGCGGTGGCGCCGGCCGCGAGGATGAGCCCGAGTCGCCGGATCACGGCTGTTCGACTGCTCTGGTGGGGCATGGGTGTAGGGCCTTTCGAGAGGGGTGGGTTCCCGAGGGACAGCACCCGGAGGGTGCCCGGGCGATGCAGAGTAT
>NZ_JAGSOG010000372.1 GCF_018139695.1 Actinospica durhamensis
CGAACCTCGCAGTCGCCCGGTGACAGACGATCTACACTCATGACAGCCGCGCCCCACATGCACGAGCACGAACACGCTCGGTCACGCCACCCAACCTGAGCAGCACCAAATCGTTGGCGGATTCTCATTGACGGAGGAGCGGACGCGCAGCATTGTCTCGCGGCTTGAGGCCAGTTCCCTTGGACACCCAGGGGTCGAAGATCCTAGTGACACCGACGGCTGACACCAGCCGCCGCGAACGGCGACGAACAACGGTGGGTCGACAGGATCACCAGTTGGTGTCAAGACCGACTGCGCGCAGATCGGCGACTCGCACAGGCGGCTGGCATATAAGAGGTCGGGGGTTCGAATCCCCTTGGCTCTACAGAGATCAGGGCCGGTAATCCATTGAGATTACCGGCCCTGGTTGTCGTAGCCGCCCGGTGTGACGCTGAGGCTTGCCGAGGGGCTACAGGTTTACGCCGCTGCCCTGAGATCCGGCGGTCTGGGGGCGCTTGCGCTGGCGGTACCAGACCCGGCCCCACCAGGCAGCTCCGAAGGCGAAGAAGGCGATACACACGAGAAAGGTGGCCGCGCTTATCTGGGGGAGGGAGTTCGATTCGTAGCGGTGGCCGGGGAACTCGGCGTAGCCGGGGTCTTGCGGATCGACCAGGATCTGGACCGTGACACCCGTCTTCAGGGAGGTGAGGTCGCTGAGGTGCGCGGTAGTCACCGAGTGTCCGTTGACGGGTTCTTCCAGCCGTACTCCTACGTCGGAGGAAGGGTCTTTGCCGTTATGGTTCGTCACGCTGGTCACGATGCCGCTCCGTGGCAGGCCATGTGCCTGCGTGTAGCCCGACTTGTTGGCCTCGCCGGCGACGACTGTGGCCGTGAATATAAGGGCCCCGAAGCAGCCGAGAGCGAGGGCCAGGCACATGAAGGCGATCATCTTGGGGTTCTGGCGCTTGGCCTGCTTCCGGCCCCTGTTCCGGGAGTTGGGCGTGTCCATAAAGTGCAGAGTACGCTCACGACCCGTTGCGTGCCGTCGGGCGGAAGCCGAACGGCTGACGACTGGACTCACGGGAGATCGACTCCGCGTCAAGCCTCTGACTATCTCCTGTGACTATCTCCTGCGGTCGCTGCCCAGACGAAGTACTCGTTGGCCGCCGTGGAGTCCTTCGCGACGGCGGTCCCGTTCGTCAGCATGAAACCTGCGCGGCGCTGTCCCTCCGGCACGCCAGCCGCGGCTGCCGTCCTGACCAGTTCGAGCGCGTGGTCGCGCTGTCTGGCGGCGCCGAGGTAGATGCCTGCGAACGGCGCGACAGAGCCTGAGTCGCCGCCTGAGCGGTACCGCGACGCGTGTGCAGGCCCCGGGCCCCGGGACCGCGTCATCCCCGCGGCGGGTAGAGGATGCGGCGCGCGTTCGCGAGGTTGGCCGCCAACTGGTCGCGCGTCCATTGGGCCGGTCTGTTCGGCGATCGGTCCGATCTCGCCCCCGAGGTGCGCAACCTCGTCTGATTGCGCTTCCCCGTCGCCGAGGACCGCGGCCGGCTGACGAGCTGGCCGGTGATCCCCGCCAACGCCGAGGCTTCCGACCGCGCCCTGGTGGCCGATCTGCGCCAAGCCTCGGCCCCGCTATCCCGATGACCCGCGCGTGGGGGAGCTGGTGTCCCGCACTCTCGCGGGCAACACCCGCTTCGCCGCGTTCTGGGCTGAAGGTGCGGTCGGCCGCCACGCCGAGGACCGGAAGCTGATCCGCCACCCCCGGGTCGGTGACATCTCCGTCGACTGCGACGTGTCACCGACGGAGACACCGACCTGAAGGTCATCGCCTACACCGCGGTCCCGGGCAGCGAGGATGAAGCGAGGACGAAGCGAGGACGAAGCGAGTACGAAGCGAGGCTCCGGGCGGTGGCGACCTTGGCCGCCGAGCCGACACCGGAGTCGGCGGCAAGGGGCGCGGCAAGGGGCCATGCCGGTGCGGTGCTTCGATGACGGGGCGAATTCCGCAGCAGCCGGAGTCGAGCCAGACCGCCGACTGTCGTCACATCACGCAAGAGGCCGCGTTGAAGCACGGCTTGGATCCATGACATGAGCACCTGGCGACGATCAGGGCGGCGAGCGGGACGATGCAGCAGCGGGGCGTCCGGTGATCAGTGGGCTGAGCAGGCGTCCCTCAGCGCCGCTTCGCCGCGCTCGACCAGCGCGCGCAGGTCCTGCTCGTTCGGCTCGTTGTAGATGTTGAAGTCGTCGAAGTGGTGGACGCCCTGCTCGCCGGCGATGGATCGTGCCGCGTCGCGGACTGCGCGCAGTTGGGCGGGGGTGAAGCTCGGGGCCGCTTCGTCCGGCTGGTAGGGGGCACCTATCGGGTAGTCCAGGCGGGGGGTCCGCGTCATCTCCACGTGACAGCCCAGGATGTGGCTGACGACGTGTGACTCGGTGAACGCGACCATCCGCTCGACGGTGTCGAGGAAGGCCGGGAAGTCGAAGGCGTACAGGCGGCCGGGCAGCACGGTGTCGCCGGCGAAGAGGATTGCGGTCCACGGGTCGTAGACGGTGATCCCGGTCGCGTGGTGGCCCGGGGTGGCCATGACCTCCAGCACCCGGCCGCCGAGGTCGTAAGTCACGTTCCGCGCGGATCCGGGTGCCGCGGCCTGCTGCGCGTCGAAGCCGAAGAATGCCTGGACCGCCTCGAGATCCTTGCCGACGACGCTCGTGCCGGGGCGGCCCTCGAACTGGGCGTCGCCCGCGACGTGGTCGCCGTGGCTGTGGGTGTGCGCGACGACGAGCTCGTAACCGGCGTCGCGCGGGTTGCGCTCGAGCCATTCGCCGATGAGACGGTCCACGGTGGCGCGCAGCGGGAACTGCTCCGGGTCCTCGGTGGCGCCGGTGTCGAGCAGCAGCACCCGCTCGTTGCCGAACAGCAGGAAGACGAAGGGCGCCTCGTAGCTGGCGGTCTTGCTCTGTCGCAGCACGACGGTGTGCTCGTCGTACTGATGGACCTGGACCAGGGGCTCGGCCGCGGCGCCGCTCCCCGGCTCGACGCCGTGGTTCCAGGCGATGTCGAGGCGGCCGGCGACGGGCGCCTTGCTCGTGAAGTCGATCTCGGTCTGCGTGCCCATGTCAGTGCTCTCCCCTGTCCGTTCCCGGAATCGACGCCGTCGGCGTCAGTGCCATGAATACCCTGATGTGCTCGCGGTCCCGGCCCGGTGCGGCCGTCGCGTCCGGCTTCGCGAGGTAGGGCTCGAGTACCTCCCGCAGCTTCTGTTTGAGTTCCTCCGCCTCCTGCGGAGTCACGGCCGCGATCGCCGCGAGGATCATCTCCGCCCCCGGTTCCGGTGCGTCCCTGCGCTGGTCCACGCGCTCGAGGATCGCCTGGGTCTCGCGTTCGACGACCAGCCGCTCGAGCCGGTGCCGGACGAGGCCCGCGGCCTGCGGTCCGCCGGATTCCACCCGGGTCTCCATCCGGGATTCGGCCACGCGCCACCGGCGTTCGCGCCGGTCCCCGCCGTCCGCCGCGGCTTCCTCCACGTAGCCGTACTTCGCCAGCTGGCGCAGGTGGAAGGAGCAGTTGGCCTGCGGGACGTCGAGCGCCCGGCCGCACTCGGCGGCCGTGGCCGGCCCGTGGGCGGTGAGCAGTTCCATCAGGTCCAGGCGCAGCGGGTGAGTCAGTGCCCGGATCGCCTGGAGGTCGGTGCTCTGCATAAGCCAAAGACTACTTTGGCATCTTCGAGATGTCAAAGTAGTCTTTGGGATCGCCGGATCCAGGGCGTCGTGCACGCCGCAAGCAACCCTCCGCTGCCCGGTCGTCGCCGTCTCCGGCCGGGCACGCTCGCCGAGTCGGCGTTGCAGCGCGGCGAGTTGCTGCTGGAGCAGCAGAATCTCCGCGGTTCGCCAGGCTGTGTCCCGACGCGTGACCCAGGCGGCCGCGAAGATCCGGGTGGTGAGGGGGAAGGCGAGACGGAGGCACGCAAGTCGTGGTCATCGTGGATAGGGCAGAGCGCCGTATTTCGCAGCGCCCTGAGTGACCGCTCGGCTGCGGACGCGCTGCGGGTGCGGCCGTGGCGGGTGCCGGCGGCGCAGGTGCCAGCGGGCGGCGCGGCCCGCGATGAGTGGCTGCTGGGCTGGTGGGAGCCGATCGACGCGTGGGTGGCGCGCAAGTGCGAGGCGGGCGCGGAGCGCTGATGCGGCGTCAGTCTTCCGCCGGGCCAGCGGCCGAGGCCATGTTGCCGTTGCCGTTGCCGCCGCCGTCGCCGTCGCAGAACATTGCAGAACAGAACAGAGCAGAGCACGCCGAAGCGCCCGCCATCGTCCCAGGCCAAGCCCCCGTCTGTTACTCGAGTACCACAAGTGCCCGTCATGCGATCCGCCCGTACGGGCGATAATGCCGAGCATGGGCAGACAAGATGCACGTCCTGTGGTGATTCTCGCCGACGACGATGACGCGATCACCTCCAACCTGGCTCCATTCCTCGAACGGGCCGGGTTTGCCGTGCACGTCGCCTCGGACGGCGAGGCCGTACTGGAGCTGGTGGAGCGGCTCGACCCGGACGGATGCATACTCGACGTGCTGATGCCCCGTGCCGACGGTCGGGAGGTACTGCGCCGGCTGCGATCCGACGGCCACTGGCTGCCGGTGATACTGCTGACGCAGGTGGGTGGATCGACTGAACGCGCGATCGCCCTGGAGGAGGGGGCGGACGACTACCTCAACAAGCCGTTCGACCCGCACGAGCTGCTGGCGCGGTTGCGCGCGGTGCTGCGCCGCGCGCGGCCGGGGCGCAGGCCGCTGTCCGCGTCGCCCACACTGCGGGCCGGCAGCTTGCGGATGGACCGGATTTCGCGCCGGGCCTGGCTCAGGGACACCGAACTTCTGCTTACGCCGAAGGCGATGCTGCTGCTCGACTACCTGCTCACTCACCCGGACGAGCTGATGACGCGAGACCGGCTGCTCGAGGTGCTGTGGGGGTTTGAGTTCCCGGTCGGAACGCGCGCCGTGGACAACCGGATCGCGGAACTGCGGCGGGCGCTCGGCGACGAGCCCACGCGCCCGCAGTGGATAGCGACCGTGCCCGGCCAGGGGTATCGGTTCGTCGAGCGAGTGGAAGAGGTGCGATGACGAGGCTGATACGCGGGAGCCTGCCGCGGCTGCTCGCCCCCTCGCTGACCGGAATCGCCCTCGGCGTCGTCATCGAGCTGACCGAACCCGAAACCAGGCTGTACGTGCTGGTGTCGCCTGCCCTGCTGGCGGGCATGGCCGGCCTGCTCGGTACCGTGGTTCTGGCCTCCTTCACCGTGATCCGGCAGCGGTCCGCCGCGGCGACCGCGGCGGCGGTGGGCGACGCGGTGGCCAAGGCGACCGAGGACCGGCTGCGTTTCCTGATGCGGCTCGATCACGAACTGAAAAACCCGCTGACCGCCATCCGCGCCGGGCTGGCGAACATCGAGCAGGCCGGCCCCGCGGTAACGGCCGAGACCTCCGCGGGCGCCGCCCTGGCAAGCGTGTCGGCGCAGGCGAACAGGATCGCCCGGCTCGTCGGCGACCTGCGCAAGCTGGCGGACCTGGAGACGAGGGAGATCGAGGCCGCAGCGGTGGACCTGCCCGCTCTGCTGCACGAGGTGACCGAAGCCGCCGACGCGATCCCCCTGGCGAGCGAGCGGGTCATCCGGGTGAACGTGCCGCAAGCGCCGTGGCCGCTTCCGCTCGTCGAAGGTGACAGGGACCTGTTGTTCATCGCGCTGCAGAACCTGGTCGCCAACGCGGTCAAGTTCTCCGCACCCGGCGACACGGTGGAGGTACGCGCCAGCGAGGACGGCAACTGGGTGCTGCTGGAGGTTGCCGACACCGGGGCGGGGATCCCGGAGGACGAGATCGGGGAGGTCTGGCACGAGCTCGCCCGGGGCCGCGCGGCCCGCAGCGTGCCCGGTACCGGTATCGGGCTCGCCCTGGTCCGTGTCGTGATCACCCGGCACGGCGGGCAGGTCGCGATCCGCAGCCGGGACGGGCAGGGCACGGTCGTCAGCATCCAGCTTCCGGTGCAGGGCCGTACCGGAACCGCGCCCGCTGTCGCAGTTCTGCGACAGCGACGCGATTCCCGTGGCAAGGCGCGTGCCTAGGCTGAATGGCAACGACCGGACTTACTGGAGGCATTCGATGAACGCGTACCGCCGCATGGCCATAACCGTAACGACCTGCGCGGCGAGTCTGTCGCTGCTGGCCGCGTGCGCCGCCGGGGTAACCTCTGCGAACCAGGGAACGTCCCCTTCCGCTGCCGCGAGCGGCGCCGGATCCTCGCCGACCGCGTCCCCCTCGCACGCGGCGTCGGCCTCCGCCGGTGCGGGCAGTACGGTCCGCGTGGACGCGCCGATCGGCTCCTTCCCGATTCCGCGCGGAGCGCAGGTGGTGGCAAACATGCCCTGCGGCAAGCAGATCCTCATCGAGCTGGGCTCGGTGACTCCCCCTCAGGCGTCGGACTTCTACAATGCGGCTCTTCCTTCGGCGGGTTACCAGATCACGGACAGCACGCTGAGCTCCGACCCCAGCACCGGGGCCCCGAAGGGAATGGCGGAGCTCATGTTCACCGGCCACGGGTTCACGGGTTTGATCATCGCGATGGCCAACCTCGGCGCTGAGGCTTCCGCTGATCCCTCCGTGGCCGGCCTGCCCGGCAGCATCGCCAAGAACGCCGTCGAGATCTCGCTGAGCCCAGCCGGTACGACCGGCACGCCCTCGTGCTAGGCAGTGTTGGTGAATCTGACTATCTGTTGATGCTTTCTGGCTGCGGTTTTCGGCCTGTGGCTGGCGGGGCTGTAGAACTGGGTCATGGCGCGTGGTGATTTGACGGATGCCCAGTGGGAGTCG
>NZ_JAGSOG010000373.1 GCF_018139695.1 Actinospica durhamensis
GCCACCCCCACCGCCACCGCGAGCGCCAACTCGGCCGACGACACCCCCTGGGGCTGAGACGCGCGACAGCGCCGCACCGAGGTGGCCGCGCCGTCACGCCCCCGGGTGTTCGTACCCCGTCGGATCGGCGAAGGTGGACAGGCGGCTGGCGGCCTTGCGCACCTCGTGTAGCGCCTCGACCGCCCGCGTGTGCCAGGGTTCGTTGCCCTGGGCCGCGAAGGCGTTGACCGCACTGACGTAATAGCGTTCCGCGAGATCGTACTCACTGCGCAGGTCGTAGACGCGGCCCAGTCCGAACACGGCCTGGGCGTGGACATTGCGCTCGTTGACCTTCTGACAGATCTCGGCCACCCGGCTGTAGTGGATCTCGGCCGAGTTCAGCTCGCCCGTCTCCAGCGCGGCAAGGCCGAGCCCGCTGGTCGCGTAGGCCTCGCCGATCAGATCGCCCAGCTGCTGGGTGAGATTGAGCGTCTCCTGCAGCACCGCCTTGGCGGCGAGCATCTGCGAGGACTGCATCAGCACTTCGCCCAGCCGGTACAGGGCCTGCGCCTGGAACCTGCGGTTGTCCAGCTGCCCGGCCAGGGTGAGCGACTCCTTCGCCAGCACCTCGGCCTGCACCGTGTCGCCGAGGTCCAGCTGCGCCCGGGCCAGGCCGCTCAGCACGTGCGCCTGGCCGGCCACGTCGCCCATCGCCCGGAACCCGGTGAGCGCCTTCTCGTAACGCTCCACCGCCCGGCGCGGGTGGCCCTGGATGCGGTCGATGTGGGCGAGGTTGCGCTGGGCGAGGGCCTGGCCGACCAGATCGTCGAGCTCTTCGAACAGGGCCAGCGCGGACTGCAGCTTCGCCACGTCGTCCTTCGAGCGCTGAGCCACACCGAGGGAGCCGAGTGAGGCGAGCATCGCCGCCTCGCCGCGCCGGTTTCCGGCCGTGCGCGCGGCCTCCAGCGCCGCCGTGTGGGTGTCGCGCCACTCGTCGAACAACGCCCGCGCCTCGTACACGGTGACGGCGTTGATGGCCAGCTCCCAGCACAGTTCGTCCATGCCGGTCCCGTCCCCGGGCAGCGCCGCCGCGTCCGCGGGAGCGCGCACCAGCGCGGCGGCCTGCAGCACGGCCGCGCGCAGACTCGGCCGCTCCACGTCCATCCAGAGCAGCGGATCCGGGTCGAGCAGCGCGAAGTACGCCGCGGCGCCGGGCCAGCGCGGCGCCCGCCCGCGCAGCTGCGTGTAGCTGCCGCCGTAGATGCGCGAGTGCGCCTCGTTGGCCATGGCCAGCAGGCACCCGAACACCCGCGTCGCGGCGCCCAGCCGCTGCACCGCGCTGTCGTCGCGCGCGGCCATGCGCTCGGAGGCGTAGACCCGCACCAGCGTCTGGAAGCGGTAGCGGGCCAGTTGTCCCGAGGCCCCGAGTGAGACGTCGAGCAGCCGGGCCTCGGCCAGATCGTCGAGCAGCCGGGCGGCCTCGCGCTGGTCCGTGTCCATCGCGGACGCGGCCGTGAGCGCCGTGAAGTCGTGCAGCTCGAGCGAGCTGAGCAGCCCGAACAGCTGCTGCGGGCGGGGGCCGAGGGAGTCGTGCACGAGGGCGAGCAGCGGACGCACCGCCACGTCGCCGTGGCTGAGCTCGTCGAGCCGGTGCTGCTCGTCGGCCAGCAGGTTCACCAGGGTGGAGACGGACCAGTGCGGATGCGAGGCCAGCCGCACCCCGGCGATGCGCAGCGCGATGGGCAGTCCGCCGCACAGCCGGGCCAGCCGCCGGGTGTGTTCGGGCTCCGACTCGACCCGGCCCGGCCCGACGATGCGCTCGAGCAGCCTGACCGAGTCCGCCTCGGGCATCAGGCCGATCTCGGCGATGTGCGCCCCGGGCAGCGCGGCCAGCCGGGAGCGGCTGGTGGCCAGCACGGCCGGTCCCGGCACCCCCGGAAGCAGGTCCCTGATCTGGTTCTCGTCGGCGACGTCGTCGAGCACGATCAGCAGCTTGCGGAACGCCATCCGGCTGCGCAGCAGGTTGACGCGCTCCTCCGGGTCGGCCGGGATCGCGTCCGAGGCCACGCCGAGGGCGCGCAGGAACCGGGCTATCACCTCGATCGTCGGCGTGGGCTGCGCGGCGTCGCCGTGCATGGCGGCGAACAGCTGGCCGTCGGGGAACCGGGCGCGCAGCAGGTGCGCGGTGTGCAGCGCGAGGGTGGACTTGCCGGAGCCCGGCTGTCCGGTCACCACGGCCAGCGGAACGTCCGACCGAGCAGCCGCGCCCTCGCCCCCGGCCGCCGCCGGCCCGCCCTCGGCCGAGGAGACGGTGAGCGCCGCGACCAGGGACTGCACCAGCGCGTCATACCCGACGAAGTCCGGGATGTCCGCGGGCAACTGGTGCGGCCGCTGCGCCGCCGGCGCGCGCTCGGGACTGGGCCGGGCCGAGTCCTGCGCGACGTTCAGCTCCGCGTCGTGGGCGAGGATGGCCCGCTCCAGGTGGCGCAGGTTCTCACTCGGCTCGAGGCCCAGCTCCGCGATCAGCGCCTTGCGCGCGGTGCGGTACACGGTCAGCGCCTCGGCCTGCCGGCCCGAGCGGTAGAGCGCGAGCATGAGGAAGCCGTGCAGGCGCTCGCGCAGCGGATGCTCGGTAGTGAGCACGACGAGCTCGTCGAGCAGCTCCCGGTGTTCGCCGAGCGCGAGCCCGATCTCCACCCGGTCCTCGATGGCCATGATCCGGCGCTCCTGCAACCGGTTGGCCAGCGTCTCGGCACTGCGCCCCGGCACCCCGGCCAGCGCGACCCCGCGCCACAGCCGCAGCGCGGCGTTCATCTCCTCCGAGGCCTCGGACAGCCTCCCGGCGGCCGCCGCGGCCCGGGCCCGCACCAGCGACGCGTCGAAGGAGGCGTAGTCCAGCTGCTCCGGGCGCACCCGCACGCAGTACCCGGCCGGGCTGGTCTCGATCACGTCGGGGTCGGCCAGCGTACGCCGCAGCGCCGACACGCAGATCTGGATCTGGCCCCTGGCCGTCAGCGGCGGCTCGCCGTCCCAGACCGAGTCGATCAGCCGGTCCAGCGGTACGACATGGTTGGGTGACATCAGCAGGATCGCCAACACGATGCGCTGCCGCGCCGACTTGACCGGCACCGGCCGGCCGTCGCTGAGCACTTCGAAAGGGCCGAGAAGCCGAAAGGCGAGTTCTGCCATTGCCTCCCCGTAGTCCACCGGCCGCGGATGCTGCACACCATGCACCGAGGAACCGGTAGTCTATGCGTGCAAGTAGGCTGATTGTGGAGAACTGTCCTCCGGGGTGCAGTGTAGGTCAGCGCGGTTGCCTTGGCAATCATCTCCTTTGCACGAGAAATTTAACGCGCTTTTAAACATATCTCGTACTCTGAGACGCCGGACCTTTTCCGGGCCGCCGCGGCGAGTTTCACGACAACCCCACCCGCTGCACGCGTATCCACCCGCCGCTCCGCCACCACTCCACCACCGCCCCACCGGCCCGAGCGCGCAGGTCGGCCACGCCGCCGCCCACCCCCGCGGCGGCGACGGACCCCGTCGAAGAAAGCGATCCGGCGAACTCTCGGCGCATCACTCGTCTGCAATCGTCAGCATTTGTGGTGATGGTCGCGGCCGCATGAAAGTTCCACGGCTTTCGACGCCGCCCCGGCCCCGTGGTCCAGA
The DNA here is from genome assembly GCF_018139695.1 of Actinospica durhamensis. Classification (GTDB taxonomy): domain Bacteria; phylum Actinomycetota; class Actinomycetes; order Streptomycetales; family Catenulisporaceae; genus Actinospica; species Actinospica durhamensis. The sequence continues at coordinate 3,649 of NZ_JAGSOG010000373.1, forward strand.
CAACTCTTCCGCGTTTCACCGAACCCCGGAAAAGGGCTGCTGCCCGCCTCCGCCCTTGCGCACCCACACCGTCGCAGAGTCCTGTACCGCAAGCCGGAAGCGGCCGAGTACGGGCTACTGCAGGACTTTGACCATCACCAGGCACGGGTTCTCCGGCCACAGCTCGTGGATCTCCTCCAACGGCCGAAAGCCCATGCTCGTGTAGAACTCCCGGGTCCGGTCGTAGTGCGGGTCGGCCCGCGACGGACCGAGCGTCTTGACCTGCAACAGGCTGACCCCGTCCGCGATCAGATCGGCCTCCACCGCCCGGACCAGGCTCCGCCCGACCCCCTGCCGGTGCAGCGCGGAATCCACCGCCATCAGATAGACCTCGGCCGCCCCCGGAAAGTGGCGCGCCACCAGAATCACGCCGACCGCCGCACGCTCACCGTCCTCGGCGCCGTCCCCCGGTGCCCTGTCCGCCCAGGCCAGATACGTCGAGAGCCGGTGGGCATGCTCGACATACTCCACGATCGACGAATCGATGCCGAACCATTCGGGCAACGAGCGCAACAGCCGCTCAACCGTCTCGGGGGCCTGCTCACCCGAAGTCACGTGCCACGGCGAAACCGCCGGATCCTGCCTGCCCTGCAAGGTCATCCCCGCATGCTAGCCACGCCCCCTCCCCCGCGCGCAGTATTTATCCGAGCCGTCCGTCTTCACTTGACGATCCAGAGCCAGCCGAGCGACCTGAGGCCGAGTTTGCGGGCAACCGCGCGCGACGCCGCGTTAGCACGGTCCGTGCTGTAGAAACCGATCCGGTCGTCTTCCGCGCGCACACGCCTCCACCACGCGGCGGCGACAGCGCCGGCGAGGCCCGCGCCGCGGTGCTCTGGGCGGGTCCAGGTCCCGGCCTCCGCACTGCGCGCGGTGGCGGCGGGAGTGTGGCAGATGGAGGCGGGGCAACGCTCGTCGACGGCCATCGCCCAGGGACCGATCCGGCCGGAGATCAGCCGGTCCCACTCCTCGGCCGGCCAATTATCCGGTCGAACCAGTCGGCGTGCCGCCGACAGGCCACTGGCATCAGACGCGATGATCGGCAACCCGACGTGCAGGTCGGGCAGATCGGCCGCCGCTTGCGGGAACACGTAGGACGGACCGCCGGACACTGTGAATCCTGACGCTGAATCGGCTCTGCGCAGCCGCTCCTGCACCCGCCCCACGATCGACGGCTCGGCCTCCGGCGCAAACCGCTCGGCAACGACCACGTCCATCGGGCCGATCAGCTCGGCCGCCGCGTGACTGAGGGCGGTCACGCTCGCATTCGGCGACCAGCCGAAGACGAAGGCGACGTCGGGGGTGGCGAGCCGCCGTGGCTGGCCGGGTGAGTCCGGAACGAGACCATAGATCGTATCGATCTCCAGTTCAAGAAGCTGCCGCTCGTCCTCCACAAACTCATCCTATGAGCGGCCGGCTCCACCGTCGGGCCGAGCCCCGGGCCCACCTGGGCTCCCCCATTCAGTCGTCGGGCGGCTTCTGAACGTCTCGGCACACTGATGCCGCGTACGGTTTGCATACGCGGCATCAGCGCGTTTGCCGGCCGGACCAGAGCAGGCTAATCAAATGAGGGTAGACATGCTGCGCCTGACGTGGGCTTTAAGCGGTGACGGCTGGGCCGATTGCACCGTGGCCGACCAGGATGCCGAAGCACGCCTTGAGACCTCTCATATCGCCTCAGTGCCAGAGGACCTCTTGACCGCGGTCGCGCGCCTGCTCATCAGCGAGACCGAAACGCGGGCCGACTTCGAAACCGAACCGGCTGCCTTCCGGTGGATCTTCAAGCGCGAGGGCGACGACGTCTCGATCCGGCTGCTGCAGCTTCCCGACCGCCGCAGCCACGACCGCGAGGGCACCGAGCTGTGGACAAGTCGGCAACCCGCCGACACCCTGGCCCGAGCCGTCATCCGCTGCTTCGACAACGTGGTCGATACATACGGCGAGAGCGGATATCACCGGGCTTGGCGCCGATCATTCCCCCACTTTGAGCTCGAGGCGCTACGAGCTGCACGACGCAACCTGCGGAAGACAACCACAGAGTAACCACCAACACCCGACGCTACCCGCACGGCCGACCCACCGCGCGACCTTGAAGAACGGGCGTCTCCGCCGTTCACGAACCGATGCCCCGCCCGACGTCTTCCTCCAACGGGCCCATCCGCAGTACGGCCCTGCTGGCCAGTCGACGTCGGGCCTCGACGTGGGCGAGGGTAACGCTCTACAGGTTCCGCCTATTCGGTTCGTTCCCGGGCGCGCCGTCCGCGAACCGCTCCGCCTCGCGCGCGAGGATCAGGAAGCCGTTGAGGATCCGCAGCAGCATCCGCCCGTCGTCCGTCGTCCGTCGAGCGCCGCGCCGGATCCCAGACGAGGGCGAGCAGAGCGCGGATCGGATCCCGACCGAGGGAGCGCGTCAGGGTCCGGCGACGCACGGGGAGCGGCGGCGTCGAGTCCTCGGCCGCTTCGGCCCACTCGGTTCCCTCCGTCACCCGGATCGGCTGCTCGACGCGGCGAACCCGCCCGTCCAGCCCGATCCGCAGCACGCCGGGCGAATTCTGCTGCACCCGCGCCCCTTGCGGCTCCTGCTTCCCCTGTCGCCCCTGCTACCCCTGCTGAATGCGGGCCCGGATCGCACCGACCGTCTCGGCCGGCGCACTCGCCGTGTTTCGCGAGGTGGGCATGCCCAGGGAGGTGGCCGAAACCATCCACGCGAAGGCCGTGTACGCCACCTGCTTCCGCCACCCGCTTCCGCCACCCGTCCGACGGCTCCGAAGCTGCACCTCGAAGCCCTGGACGCAGCCCGCGCACAGCCGAAACTGCTCGATAGTCGAGGCCCGCGCCCTGGACGGCACTTCCAACGCCCGCAGGCTGCCAGGCCAGCCGAGACAGACCGAACCGGACCGAGGCCGCGCCTTGAACTGAACCTCTACAGCGCATGGGCGCCGCAGAATCCGCCGACGCCTCCCGCCGCCTAGCGCAGCTCAGGGCCGAGCCAGCGCACCGATCCGACGCCGTGAACCAGTGCCCTGAGTCAGCGCCCCGAATCAGCACCCAGGCTCAGCTCCCTCCACCGATTGCGCCCCGACCAGTCACGCCCCCACTCTCACAATCAGCACACGAGTACGCCCACCCGCCATTGCC
>NZ_JAGSOG010000374.1 GCF_018139695.1 Actinospica durhamensis
GGGGTGGGCCTCGATCCTGGCCGCGACCTTCCCGCCCGGCTCGGTGACGGGGGCGCCGAAGCACAGCGCGCTCAAGACGATCGGGGAACTCGAGCGCGAGGCGCGCGGGCCCTACTGCGGCGCGATCGGCTGGGTGGACGGGGATCGGCGCACGGCGCGGCTGGCGGTCGGCATCCGGACGTTCTGGCTCGAGCGCGGGCTGCTGCGGTTCGGCACCGGCGCCGGGATCACCTGGGGATCGGACCCGGCGCGCGAGTGGGCCGAGACGGAACTGAAGGCGGAGCGGCTGATCGGGCTGGCGAGCGGGCGCAGCTGAGGCGCATACCGCAGGAACGAGGAAGCGCCTGAGGCGAATGCCGCAGGAACGAAGAAGGTGCCGAGATCCGGCTCCAGGGCGCGCAGACGGCCCGGACGGCGCCGTGGATGCGCGGAACCCCGCCGGGGGCGGCGGGGTTCCGGAACGAGGTGGGGACGCCGAGGGGTCAGTTGTCGGCGAACAGGTGCGCCAGTTCGCTGTCGATGTCGTAGTGGCGGTGCTCCGAACCGGGGGCCACGGCGGCGTTGGTGCGCTTGAGGAAACTCTCCAGCGCCCGCGCCGGGGCTTCGAGCAGCGCCTCGCCCTCGGGTGAGGACAGCGCGATGCACACGATGCCCTGCCCGCGATTGCGTGAGGGCCATACGCGCACGTCACCGCAGCCGGTGGGCCGTCGGAGGCCTTCGGCGAGCAGATCGCGCGCGAAGACCCAGTCGACCGTCTCGTTGCCGCCGGTGTGGAATGACGCGTGGACGGCGTAGGGATCCGCCGAGTCGTAGCGCAGACCGGCGGGCACCGGAAGAGACGATTCGCTGGAGACGACCAGGCGCAACTGCAACTCACAGGTCACCGAGGTGCTCATGGCGGCCGGCCTTTCCCGTAGGAGTGCGTTGGGGTTACGCACGGAACGTGGCAAAGATGCCACCACAGCGTGGTCGGTAAACCCCTGTGGCCGGGATACGCCGCAGGCTTGCGCCGTTGGGCTGATAGCCGCCGGGCCTGCTGCGGGGGTTCGCGGCCAGGCAGAAGGCGCAGTTCCGAACAGGTATTGATGCTCGTATCCGGATGGCGATGCGGCCAGGTGCCACGCCGGGGGTGGCGCGGGGATCACCCGGTCGGCCGCCGCGGGCGGCTCCGATTCGGCGCAGCGGTTTCCCGCCGGGCGCCGCGACGAGGCTGTGAACTGGGCGGATTCGCGGGTTCCCGGACCGCTGCGGGACCGTACGGACAAGCGGGTTACCATCGGGCCCATGTCCTCCACGATCACGCTCCGCCCCGTCCTCGAGTCCGACCTGCCGATGCTCGCCGTGTTGCGCAGCGATCCGGTGGAGGCCTCCGACTTCGGCTGGTACGGCCACCGGGATAACAGTTCCCTGTATCGGTCGTTCACGGAGACCGGGTTGCTGACGCCGGACGGCGGCTCGTTGGTGGTGCTCGGCGGCGGGGTGCCGGTGGGCGTGGTCAGCTGGCACCAGGTGCGCACCGCGCCGAGTTCGTTCACCTGGAACATCGGCATCGCGCTGCAGACCAGCGGGCGCGGGCACGGATACGGCACGTCCGCCCAGCGCGCGCTGGTGGAGTACCTGTTCGCGCACACGCTGGCGAACCGGGTGGAGGCGTGCACCGAGACGGACAACCTGGCCGAGCAGCGTTCGCTGGAGAAGGTCGGGTTCCAGCGCGAGGGCGTGCGTCGCGGCTGCGCCTTCCGGGACGGGAAGTGGCGCGACATGGTGGTCTACGGGCTCGTGCGCGGCGACGCGCTCAAGGATGCGGACGCCTGAGCAGACGGAGGCGTAACGCGGTAACCGGCGCCGAGGATTCGGTGCCGGCTGCCGCGCGTGGCCGGGCCGGCTAGTCCGCGAGCGCCGCATAGGCGCAGGCCTGGAAGTCCTGGGCGACGGGCGGGGCGGCGGGGGAGTCCCACATGCGCGGGGTGAGCAGGATGCCGATGAGGTTCTCGGCCGGGTCGTTGAACCAGGTCGAGCCGAGGCCTCCGTCCCAGCCGTACTGGCCGACGGCCGGGTAGCCGGTGCGGCGGGTGACCACGCGCACGCCCATGCCCCAGCCGGCCGCGTCCCACATGCCCGGGAGCAGGCCGCCGCGGGCCTTGTTCGCGGGGGTCAGCAGGTCCGAGGTCATCAGCTCGGCCAGTGGGCGAGAAAGCAGGCGGGTGCCGCTGTAGCGGCCGCGGCCGAGCAGCAGGCGGGCGAAGGTGAGGTAGTCCTCGACCGTGGAGACGAGGTCGCCGCCGCCGTCCGGGAACGCTGGGGCGGTGGTCCACTTCCCGTCCTCGGCCGGGTCGGCTACCGTCAACGCGTTGGCGGCTCCGGCGCCGGTGTAGAGCGTGGTGAACCGGTCGAGTTTGTCGGCGGGGACGTGGAAGCCGGTGTCGTCCATGCCCAGCGGCTCGAAGACGCGCTCGCGCAGGAACTGCTCCAGCGGCTTGCCGGTGGCGCGCGCGATGAGCACGCCGGTGACCGCGATGCCGGTGTGGTAGAGCCAGGCCTCGCCGGGCTGGTATGCGAGCGGGAGTTCACCGAGGCGGCTCAGGTAGAGGTCGGGCTGGGGCGCGGGCTCCGGGCTCAGCCGCGGCGGCTGCGGGGCGATGCCGCGCTCTATGGCCGCGGCGGTCAGCGGCCAGTCCGGGTCCCAGGTGCCGCCGAAGCCGGCCCGGAAGGTGAGCAGGTCGCGCAGCGTGATCGAGCGGGCGGCCGGCACGGTCTCGTCCAGCGGGCCGCCGGGGCGCTTGAGCACGCGTCGGTCGGCGAGCTCGGGCAGCAGTTCGTCCACCGGGTCGTCGAGCCGCAGCACGCAGTCGTCGACGAGCATCAGCGCGGCCACCGCGGTGATCGGCTTGCTCATCGAGGAGATGCGGAAGATGGAGTCCGCGCGCATCGACAGGCCGTGGTCGAGGTCCTGCCGTCCGTGCACCTCGATTCGGGTGGTGTCGCCGCGCGCGAACGCGGCCACGAGGCCGGGCAGGACGCCGCGCTGGACGTAGCCGGACAGGACGCGCTCGGCCCGTTGCAGGCCCCGCTTGGTGAACTCGTTCGCTGCCATGGATCAAGTCAACACCCTGGGCCGGTTGGGCGCGCGGATTGCCGCAGACCCGCGCGGCCGCCCGACGCTCTACAGCCCGGACGCGCGGGTGATCTCGAACCGCAGCAGCACCCTGCGGTCGCGCTCCATCGCCGCGCGGTACGCGTCCCAGTCCGGGTGCGTCCCGCTCAGCCGCTGGTAGTAGTCGACCAGCGCGTCGAGCCGGTCGGGGCCGTCGGCGAACTCGGCCTCGCCCTCGACCTGAACCCAGGCCCCGTAGAAGGCGTCGTTGAACACGCACAGGGACACCCGCGGGTCGCGCCGGGCGTTGCGGGCCTTGGCCCGGTCCTCGGTGACGCTGATCATGACCCGGCCCTCACCGTCGATGCCGGCGGTGACCGGGGACTGCTGGACGCGTCCGTCGCGGCGGAAGGTGGCGAGCACGCCGCGGTGGTTCTCGGCGAGGAAGGCGCGGGCGTCGGCGATGTCTGTCATACCCGGCACAACGCGCGAGGTGGCCGGGCGATTCCGCGCGTTGCGCCGGGCGGGTGGTGTGCGGGCGGTGCGCGGGCGGTGCGCGGGGCTTGGTGAGGAGTCTGATATGAGGCACCTCACGGCGACGGGCCGGGCCGGGCTGCTTAGAGTGGTTGTATGAGTGACGCGAATTGGGAGTCTCGGCACGACGGGCTGATCGATCAGCAGATCCGTGCGGCCCAGGCGCGGGGCGAGTTCGACGACCTGCCCGGCTTCGGAAAGCCGCTGGCCGACGAGACGGCGCCGTACCGGCCTGACTGGTGGCTGAACCAGGTGGTCGAGCGTGAGGGGGCGGGGACACATGTCGTCCCGCTGCCGCTCGCGCTGCGCAAGCTCGCCGACGAGCTGCGGGCCGGGGCACAGAAGATGAGCAGTGAGGCCGAGGTGCGTGCGGCCGTCGCCGACTACGCCGAGCGGGCCGCCAAGGCGCGGCTGATGCCGCAGGTCGGGCGCGGGGTCGTGCTGCCGATGCTGGACGCGGACGAGATCGTCGCGGGCTGGCGGGAACGGCGTACCCGGCAGGCGCGGTAGGAATCAGCGGAGAGTAAGCGGGGGCCGGTCGGAACCGGCCCCCGCGTGTGCCTGTCTAGCGTGCCGTCATCGGCATCAGCCCGCGGTCAGGGTGAAGTCGTCCGCGTAGACGGTGCCCTGGCCGTACCAGCCGTGGATGTACACGGTCACCGCGCCGGAGGAGCCGGTGGTGAAGCTGAGCGTGAGCTGGTTCCACGAGCTCGACGAACTCCACGTGTCGGTGCTCGCGCCGCCGCTCACGCCGATGAACGCGTAGTTGCCCTCGACCCAGCCGGTCAGCGTGTACTTGGTGTTGGCCGCCAGGGTCACCGCCTGGTCGCACTCACCGGTCACGCTCGAGGTCGGGACCACCTTGAGGGCGTACTTGCCCCCGTGCACGGTCGTGGACTGCACCGAGTCGCCGGACTGGCAGGTCCACGGGCTCGCGGTGCCGGTCTCGAAGTTGCCGTTGACGAGCGAACCGCTGCCGGTGGTGCCCCCGCCGCCCGTGCTGGTGACGGTGAGCGTGTAGGTGGCGCTCTGGGTGCCGGAGGCCGCGGTGCCGGTCACGGTGATCGGGTAGGTGCCCGCCGCCGTGGCCGAGGTGGTGGCGAAGGTGACGGTGGAGGACGAGCCGGCCGTGACCGAGCTCGGGCTGAACGAAACCGTCACGCCGCTCGGCGCGCCGCTCGCGGTCAGCGCCACGCTCTGGGCCGAGCCCGAGGTGACGGCCGTCTTGACGGTCGCCGTGGTCGAGGAGCCCGCGGCCACCGAGCCGGAGCTCGCGGAGAGCGAGACCGAGAACCCGTTCGACGAGGTGGTGCCAGAACCGCTGGTGAACGGGGCGAAGGCGTTGCTGAAGAACCAGGTGCTCTGCGAGATGCCGGAGCAGCTGTCGGAGCCGGCCGTGCCGACACAGCCGCCGTTGTCCCGTTCCAGCGCCCAGAACGACAGGGTGTTGATCCCCTTGCTCTCGGCCCAGTTGAGCACGGTGCTCGCGTCCGCGGTGGTGAAGGTCTCGGCCGCGCCGTAGTCGTCGATGCCGACCATCTCGGTGATGCCGATCATGCCCCACAGCTGAGTGGAGCTGTAGGACGGGTAGAGCGTCTGGAGCTGGCTGTAGAGGCCCGCCGCGGCGGTCTCGGTGTCGTTGGCCATCTCGTGCGTGGCGCCGTCGTAGTAGTCGAACGTCATGATGTTCGCGACGCTGACGGTGGCGCCCTCGGCCACGGCGTTCTGCAGCACGGCCAGGCCGGAGGAGGCCAGGCCCGAGGTGGTGGTGGGCATGGTGTAGGAGAACTGGATGGTGCGGTTGTTCGCCGCCGCCCAGGACTCCACCTGCGCCACGGCCTGGTTGCGGCGGGTGATGCCGGCCGTGTTCGTCAGGGAGTTGTCCTCGACGTCGAGGTCGATCCGCGAGACGTTGTAGGTGGTGATCACGCTCTCGTACACGGCCGCGATGGAGCTGACGCTGGTGCAGCTGTCGGCGATGTCGGTGCCGGTGTCGTCGGCCGTGTAGCCGCCGAAGGACGGGATCACGTTGCCGCCGTCGGCCTGGATGGTGGCGAAGTCGCTGCCCCAGGTCGAGGTGGAGATCGGCTGGCTGGAGTCGCCGTTCCAGTAGGCGGTGCACGAGCCCTTGGTCGCGGTCTGCAGGAACGCCGCCGTCAGGTACTTGTCGCCGGAGGCCTGGGACTCGGCGAGTGGGTCGTCGCCGCTGTAGGCCTCCCAGTAGGGGGCGAACACGTGCGCCGGGAGCGGGGTGTTGGTGGTGGCGGCGGACGCGCTGCCGGCGCCGAGGGCCACCAGCCCCGCCGAGGTGGCGGCGAGGAAGGCGGCGGCGCAGGCCGCGGTGAGCGCGCGGGGTGTGCGGGGTCGGAGCATGGGCCTCTCCTGGGATGGCTGGAGCAGGACTGTTCTGACACCGGCCGGTGTACCAGGCACATAATTGGACTAGACCATCGGTCTGTCAAGAACCCTTACTTACTCGATCTCGCCGACCTGGGCGTTCTCCCGCAGACCCACGCAGTCCAACGCCCAGAAGGTCTCCGCGTACACCAGCGTGCCGGTCATCCAGGGCTGATACGCCGCCAGCCGGGCCACCTGGAACGCGGGCTCGGGGATGCGCAGCGAGGGGGAGCGGAAGCCGAGCGTGTCCGCGCGCGCGAAGCCGCGGGCGCCGTAGTAGCGCGGGGAGCCCTCGAGGAAGAGCAGGGGTACGCCCCGCGCGTCCGCCGCTTCGAGCGCGCGCCGCACCAGCCGGGTGCCGATGGCGCGGCCCTGATACTCCGGCAGTACCGAGAGCGGGGACAGCACGAGCACGTCCACCAGTTGCCGCGGTGCGTCCAGGCGGCTCGCGGAGAGCATGACGTGGCCGATGATCCGCCCGTCCGCCTCGGCGACGAAGGCCTGCGGCGCGAGCGGGGCGGGGGCCAGGCGGAGCGCGTCCGCGAGCACGGCCACGTGTTCGTCCTCGAAGGCCGCGCTGATCAGGGTGCGTACGGCGGCGTGGTCGGCGGGGGTCTCGGCGCGCAGGACGAGGTCGTGCGGCGCGGCGGCAGGGGGGAGATCGGTCTCGGGCACGGCCGGAGCTTAGGCGGGGGCGTCCGGATCGCACCACGCCTTTTTCGCCCACGCCCGCGC
>NZ_JAGSOG010000375.1 GCF_018139695.1 Actinospica durhamensis
GCCCGATCCCCACCGCGTACGCCGCCGGAGCCGGCGCCCCGCTCGGACCCGGTCCGGCCGCCGCGCCGGCCGCGCCCACCCACGTGAGCGGCAAGCCCAGCGGCTACCCGCCGCAGCCGGTCTTCCCGGGCCCGCAGCACCCGCCGGTGCGCAACAACCCGGCGCCGCCCCCGCGCGGCGCCTACGCCCCGCAGTCCGCGCAGTCCGCCTACCGCCCGCCGCAGCAGCGCGTCATCCACCCGCCGCAGCCGCAGAGCCAGCAGCGCCCCGTCGTCGGCCCGCAACCGCTGCGCCAGGCCCCGCGCCAGCCCCGCCCGGTCAGCGCGTACGAGCCGAAGTCCGGCATCGGCTGCCTCGGCAAGATCGCCATCCTGCTGATCGTGCTCGCGCTCGCCGCGCTGATCGGCGTGAAGATCGGCGACCGGATCGCGCGCAACCACACCTCGGGCAACAGTTCCGGTGTTTCGATCATCGTGCCGTGGAACGGATTCCGTGGGTCTTCCCACTGAACGACGGCCGCGCCGTTAGGGTGAGTTCGTCCCGCCGGTAGGCCCCAGGGGAGCGAATTCGTGACGCGCAGGATCGGCAGCCGATACACCGTGACCCGGGTGATCGGCCGAGGCACCTGCGGCACCGTCTGGGCCGGTCGCGGCCCGGACGGAGCGGTCGCGATCAAGCTGCTGCACGACGACCTGACGGCGGATCAGACCCTGATCGCGCGCTTCGTGCAGGAACGCACGGTCCTGACCAGCCTGCGCCACCCGCGCATCGTGGGCGTGCGCGACCTGGTCGTGGACGGCAACGACCTGGCCCTGGTGATGGACCTGATCTCCGGCTCCGACCTGCGCGAGCGGCTCGAGCGGCGCGGCCCGCTGGCCCCGGCCGAGGCCGTGTCGGTGTGCCGGGACATCGCCGACGCGCTCGCCGCCGCCCACGCCCGCGGCGTGGTGCACCGCGACGTCAAGCCGGAGAACGTGCTGCTCGACGAGAGCGGCGTGGCCCGGCTGACCGACTTCGGCATCGCCCGCCTCGTCGACGGTCCGCGCCGCACCCGGGCCACCCGGATCGTGGGCACCCCCGACTACCTCGCCCCCGAGGTCATCGAGGGCTGCCCGCCCACCCCGGCCGTGGACGTCTACGCCCTGGCCACGGTGCTGTTCGAGCTGCTCACCGGCTGGAGCCCGTTCGGTGGCGGCCACCCGGGCGCGGTGCTGCGCCGGCACGTGACCGAACCGGCCCCGCGGGTGCCCGGCATGCCCAAGGGCCCGGCCGACCTGCTCGAGCGCTGCCTGGCCAAGAGCCCGGCCGTGCGGCTGTCCGCGGCCGAGTTCTCCGCCCAGCTCGCCGCCTGCCTGCCCGCGCTGGCCGGCCTGCCGCCGCTGCGCATCGCCTCCCCGCGCGGGGACCGCCCCTTCACCGACCCCGACGTGATGACCCACGCCGGCGCCGTCCCGCTGGTGGCCGCCGCCGCCGACGCGCTCGGCGACGACGCGCGGGTCACCCACGTCAACCTGATCCGCGCCATCCGCGAGCCGCTCGGCCCGGACCGCCCCGTCGCCGAGCCCGAGCCGCTCGACCTCGGCCCGGCCGAGCCGGCCGAACCGCTCCCGTCCGCCGCCCCGCCCGGCCCGGACGGCCCGGGCGAGGCCGCCCTGCCCGGCCAGCGCCCCGGCGTACGGCGGCTGCTGGCCTTCTTCGGCATCGGCTCGGCCCTCGTCGGCGCCCTCGGCTACACCCTGAGCCAGGACGGCGGGGCAGGCCCGGCCGGCTCCGACGCGGCCCAGCGCGGCGCCACCCAGACCGCCACCGGCGCCGCCGCCGCGGTGAACGGCAGCCTCGAGGCCATCCCGGTCTCCGGCGAGTTCGGCTTCGCCACCCTGGCCGCCCTGCCCGCCCCGGCCGCGCACGCGGTCGGCGCCGTGCAGTTGGCCTACGCCGGCTCCACCCTGTACGCCGCGTCCACCGGCTCGGACGGGCTGCTGCGGATCGCCGCGGTGCCGGGCGGGAGCTCGGGTGGGGCTTCCGGCTCGCCCGCCGGGATCTGGTCCGTCGTGCCCGGCCTGAGCAGCTCGGTCCAGCCCGCCCTCGTCGGCCGCCACGACGGCACCCTCGAGCTCTACGCCACCTCACCCGGCGGCCTGGTCGCGCGCAACGTGCTCACCCCCGGCGTCGGCTGGGAGGGCTGGAGCTCCCTCGGCACCGAGCACGTGGCCGGCCCCCCGGCCGCGGCCGCGTACGCCGCCGACACCGTGGTGATCGCCTCGTCCACCGACCAGACCCTGCTCGAGGCCGTGCTCAACGCAGACGGCGGCTCGGCCGGCTGGCAGCGCCTCCCGCAGGCCGGCCCGATCCTCCCGCAGCTCGCCCTGACCTCCCACGGCACCGCCCTGGCCGCCTACGTCGTGCGCGCCTCCGACGGCGCCACCCTGCGCGTGTCCAACGACGGCGGCGGCTGGCAGGCCGCCTGGCCCACCGGCGCGGCCGGCCAGCCCGCCACCGCGTACGCCGCCGACGGGCGCCCGGACCTGTTCGTCCTGTCCGCCTCGGCCGGCGTCCAGGTCTTCCAGCCCTCCGGCCGTGACCTGCACGGCACCATGACCTGGCTGCCCGCCGGCGTCCCCGCGGCCGGCCCGCCCGGGGTCGCCGAGATCCCCGGCGGAGGCGTCGTGCTGGCCGTCGCGGCCGCCGACGGAAGCGTCGGGGTGTACCGCACCGCGCGCTGACCGGGCGACGGTCGGGCGCCGGTGGGAAACCAGATGGCGCGCGTCGCATAAGCTAGGTAGCTGTGTCGGTAGACCTTGCAGAAGAGCTCAAGAACCTCAAGTCCACGATGGCCTCGATCGAGGCGGTGGTGGACCTCGGCGCGCTGCGCGGCGAGATCGAAAGGCTCAACCAGGAGGCCGCGGCGCCGGACCTGTGGGACGACCAGGCCAAGGCGCAGCAGGTCACCAGCCGCCTGTCCTACCTGCAGGGCGAGCTCGGCCGGGTGGAGGGCCTGCGCCGCCGCCTCGACGACCTCGACGTCCTCTACGATCTCGGCCAGTCCGAGAACGACGCGGACACCCTGGTCGAGGTCGAGGCGGAACTGCCCCGGGTGGCCAAGGCGGTCTCGGAGATGGAGGTGCGCACGCTGCTCAACGGCGAGTACGACTCCCGCGAGGCGCTGGTGACCATCCGCTCCGAGGCGGGCGGCGTGGACGCGGCCGACTTCGCCGAGATGCTGCTGCGGATGTACCTGCGCTACTGCGAGCGCCACAACTTCCCGACCGAGGTGTACGACACCTCCTACGCCGAGGAGGCGGGCATCAAGTCCGCTACCTTCCAGGTCAAGGTGCCCTACGCCTACGGCACCCTGTCCGTGGAGCAGGGCACCCACCGCCTCGTGCGCATCTCGCCCTTCGACAACCAGGGCCGGCGCCAGACCTCGTTCGCCGGCGTCGAGGTGCTCCCGGTGGTCGAGCAGACCGACCACATCGAGATCCCCGAGGACGAACTGCGGATCGACGTCTACCGCTCCTCCGGCCCCGGCGGCCAGGGCGTGAACACCACCGACTCCGCCGTCCGCCTGACCCACCTGCCCACCGGCATCGTCGTCTCCTGCCAGAACGAGCGCTCCCAGCTGCAGAACAAGGCCTCCGCCATGGCCGTCCTGCAGGCCAAGCTGCTCGACGTCAAGCGCCAGGAGGAGCAGGCCAAGATGGACGCCCTCAAGGGCGACACCGGCGGCTCCTGGGGCAACCAGATGCGCTCCTACGTGCTGCACCCGTACCAGATGGTCAAGGACCTGCGCACCGAGTTCGAGACCGGCAACACCTCCGCCGTCCTCGACGGCGAGATCGACGGCTTCATCGAGGCCGCGATCCGCTGGCGCCGGCAGAAGTAACCCGCCGCGCCACCCCCGCACGCGACGACGGCCGCCGGATCCCCGCGATCCGGCGGCCGTCCACGTTCTTCCACGTTCTTCGTTCGTCCGGCTTGGTTCGTTCGTCCGGCTTGGATCTCCGGCTTCGTTTCTCCGGTTCCGCCACGGCGGATCCCGGCCCCCGGCGCGGTTTCCCGCCCCCGCCACGCGCCTATGCAACAAGACGGTCACAACCGGCCGCTGAATCTGCCCTGCGCCGCGCGGGTCAAACCGCGACGCGCTGCCGATTTGCCGACAGGGCGCCGGTTTCGGCGTCAGCTCACGGTAATGCCGTGGTCACGCGGGCCCCAAGCCCCAGAACGTGACCGGAGTCACATCGGGGTCAGGCGAAGCGGGCTTCCAGGGCCAGCGCGGCTATCAGCGCGGCCAGGACGGCAAGCACCATCCACACCGTCACGTTTACCCCGTTGCGCCCGTATCCATACTGGTCACGCGTGGCGCGGCAGACCGGACAGCGTCCTTCGGACACCCTCCCGGCGCAGTTGGCGCACACCAGGTCGTCTCGTCGCATCGTCTCCTCCTCGTTACGTGGACTAACGCCCTGGCACCCCCATCCGTTCCCTCCTACCCGGGCCGCGCGCCCTACACTCCAGGGAAGTTCGCGCAACTCCCTCCGGCGGGGGCGGCGTTCCTCACTACACTGCCGGATGTGATGCAACCGTGATTAGCTTCGAGAACGTCAGCAAGACGTACCCGGGTCAGGAGCGTCCCGCGCTGCGGAACATGTCCCTGGAGATCGAACGCGGCGAGTTCGTGTTCGTCATCGGCTCCTCGGGCTCCGGCAAGTCCACCTTCATGCGGCTGATCCTGCGCGAGGAGCGGCCCACCACCGGCCGGGTCATCGTCGCCGGCAAGGACCTGTCCCGCCTGTCGAACTGGAAGCTTCCGCAGCACCGCCGGCTGATCGGCACCGTGTTCCAGGACTTCCGCCTGCTGCCGAACAAGACCGTGTTCCAGAACGTGGCGTTCGCGCTCGAGGTCATCGGCAAGCCCAAGAGCCACCTGGTCAAGGTGGTGCCCGAGGTGATCGACCTGGTGGGCCTCGGCGGCAAGGAAGACCGGCTGCCCAACGAACTCTCCGGCGGTGAGCAGCAGCGCGTCGCCGTCGCCCGCGCGTTCGTGAACCGTCCGATGGTGCTGATCGCGGACGAGCCCACCGGAAACCTGGACCCCGAGACCAGCGTCGGCATCATGAAGCTGCTCGACCGGATCAACCGCACCGGCACCACCGTGGTCATGGTGACCCACGACCAGGCCATCGTGAACCAGATGCGCAAGCGCGTGCTCGAACTCGACCAGGGCGCCCTTGTGCGCGACCAGGCCCGCGGCGTCTACGGATACGTCCGCTAGGCCCTCGCGCGCCCGACGAAGCAGACCCGACCAACCCTCGGCAGGGATAGAACCGACATGCGGATCCAGTACGTACTCCAGGAAATCGGCCACGGCCTGCGGCGGAACCTGACGATGGTGATCGCGGTCATCGTGTCCACCGCCGTCGCCCTGACCATGCTCGGCGCCGGCCTGCTCATGCTCGAGCAGACCAAGGCCATGCAGGGCTACTGGTACGGCAAGGTCGAAGTGGCCGTGTACATGTGCAACACGAACGACGTCGGCCACGCGACCAACTGCACCAGCGTGATCACGGCGGCCGAGTCGGCCGCGATCTACACCAAGCTGCACGGGACGCCGTACGTCGAGAACATCATTCCGGAATCGCAGGCGCAGGCCTACCAGCACTACGAGCAGGCATACGGCAGCACCGCCCTCGGCCAGACCGCGACCGAGCAGGACATGGAGCAGAACTTCCGGGTCAAGCTCAGCGACCCGAGCAAGTTCCAGGTGGTCCAGGACTCCGTCGGCAACATGGTCGGCGTGGCCTCGGTGGTCGACGAGCAGCAGCTGCTGCAGCCGCTGTTCACCTTCATCCACATCGCCGAGTACTCGGCGGCCGGCGTGGCCGCGGTCATGCTGGTGCTGGCCTTCCTGCTGATCTTCAACACGGTGCGCCTGTCCGCGTTCAGCCGCCGCCGCGAGACCGGCATCATGCGGCTGGTCGGCGCGTCGAACTTCTACATCCAGATGCCGTTCCTGCTCGAGGGAGCCGTGGCCGGCCTGCTCGGCGGCGCGCTCGCCTCCGGCGTGCTGATAGCCATCAAGGCGTTCTTCATCGACGGCATCGTGGCCCCGCACCTGAGCTCGATCCAGTTCATCGGCTGGCGCCCGTTCGTCTTCATCGTCCCGCTGCTGCTCGTCGTGGGCATCATGATGTCGGTGGCGGCATCGGTGTTCACGCTGCGTAAGTACTTGCGCGTCTAAGGGATACTTGAAGCATGGTCAAGGAGCGCGGGCAGAAGGTCATCGCCCGGAACAAGAAGGCGCGGCACGAGTACTTCATCGAGGACACCTACGAGGCCGGCGTCGTGCTGACCGGCACCGAGGTCAAGTCCCTGCGGGAGGGCCGCGCCTCCCTGGTCGACGGCTTCGCCCAGGTGCGTGACGGCGAGGTGTGGATGCACAACGTCCACATCCCCGAGTACAACCAGGGCACCTGGAACAACCACGCCCCGCGCCGCCTGCGCAAGCTGCTGCTGCACCGCTCGGAGATCCAGAAGCTGATCGGCAAGAGCAAGGAGACCGGCCTCACGCTGATCCCGCTCGAGCTGTACTTCAAGGACGGCAAGGCGAAGGTCGAGCTGGGCCTGGCTCGAGGCAAGAAGGACTACGACAAGCGCCAGACCCTGCTCGAGCGCACCATGAAGCGCGAGGCCGAGCGCGACATCTCGGCCGCGCGCCGGCGCCCGCGGTAGACGGCCGGCTCCCCGTCCCGGCCTAACC
>NZ_JAGSOG010000376.1 GCF_018139695.1 Actinospica durhamensis
CATCGGCGGCCCGACCCGTCGACCGCGGCCCGCATGGGGGCCTGTACCGGAGCCTGCGCGGAGGGGGCGGGGGTCATCATGGGGACCGGGCGCCGGCCGGTGTCGGAGAGCCCGACGTAGGCGGCGGTCAGGAACAGGTACGAGCCGAGCCCGACGGTGAGCGGGAAGATGAAGTCCATCGCGGTGGCCCCCGACGGTGGTGGCGCCCCCGGCGTCACGTGCACCCGTACCGCGGCCATCCCGGTGTAGTGCATGGCGCTCACCGCCACGCCCATCACCAGGCTCGCGGCCAGCGAGGCGAGCGGGGAGCGGATGGTGAGCGAGGCCCAGAGCGCGGCGGTCGCGGCCACCGTCGCGATCGCGACCGAGGCGCCCACCTCCCAGGGCGCGTAGTCGACCTTCCCGTTCAGGTGCACCGCGCTCATGCCCAGGTAGTGCATGGCGGCGACGCCGAACCCGGTGGCCAGGCCGCCCGCGAGCAGCGAAAGCGGCCGCCCCTCGCCGCGGGCCACGATCAGCACGCCGACGCCCACCACCACGATGGCCACCAACAGGCTGGCCAGGGTGAGCAGGACGTCGTAGCGGATCTGGGTGCCGGCGACGGTGAAGCCCAGCATCGCCACGAAGTGCATGGTCCAGATGCCGGTGCCGATCGCCACGGCCGCGCTCAGCAGCCAGTTGCGGCGCGAGCGCGCGGTCACGGCGTGCACGGCCCGCAAGGTGGCCCGCAGTCCCAGCGCTCCGCCGACGCAGGCCATCAGGTAGGACAATACCGGGGTCAGCCAGCCGAACCCGGTCTCGCTGATCATCCCCATCGAGCCCATGGCAACCCTTCGTGGTCATTTCGTTATCCGTGGTGGCAGACCCCGACCATGCCACGGGGCGACGGGGGTTCGAGGCGTTTTTCCAGAACTTGCCCGGATCTTGGGCCCGCCGGCGCCGCCCGGGGGCGGGGTGAATTCCTACCCTGAGCCACGGCGGAATGACGTACCGTGAGGCAGCGGCGGCGCGCGGCGTCCGTACGCGGCGCCCGGGAGTGCGCCGGGGCGCCAGGCGTGGCCGACGTCGGTTTCCGACGAATCGTCGGATCCCTGAGCCGGACGCACAAGGGGGTTTCCGGCGTGCCGCGGGTACGCGGGCGTGCCCGGGGTTCCGGGCGTGGCCGGCGCGTCCGGAGTGACGTCGGATCAGTGCGACGTCGTGCCGGGAAACCCGATTGCCGGCGTACGCGCCGAGCCCGGAGAATCCCGCGCATGGATCAAGATCCGGTGATAGACGCCCGCGCGCTGGTCGAGGAGCTCTTTCCGCAGGCGCGGTGGGCCGTGCTGGCCGGCAGTGTGATCACCGCTCACCGGACCGCGGGCTCGGATCTCGAAATCGTCGTGCTGCTGCCGACCGGGGATCCGCAGGCCCCGCACCGGGACTCGCGCCACTTCCGCGGCTGGCCGGTGGAGTCGTTCGTCCACGACGAGCAGACGCTGGCCCACTACCTGGCCAAAGAACTCCGGCTGCGCAAGCCCTCCCTGCATCGCATGGTGGCCCGCAGCGTCGTCCTGGTCGGCGACCCCTCGCGGTGGCGGGCCGAGTGCGACGGAGCCTTGGCCGACGGGCCCGCTCCGTTGACCGCGGCAGAACACGACTATGCCCGTTACGGCCTGACCGACCTGCTCGACGACCTGGCCCATGCGGTGGATCCCGGCGAGAAGACGGTGATCGCCGCGACCGCGTGGACCGCGGCCGCGCAGCAGGCCCTCGCGTTCGACGGCCGTTGGGCCGGCAACGGCAAGTGGTTGTTACGCGAACTGCGTGAGCTGGATCGGGGGCTCGCCGACCGGTGGCTGGCGGCTTTCGGCGACCCGGAGGCTATCGACGCCGTCGCCCGCGAGGTGCTCGATCGCGCGGGTGGTCCGCTGTTCGACGGCTTCCGCGCCGCGGGCGAACGACCGTCCGGCTGAACGGGGAGATCCGATGCAGGTCCGGTCGGAGCCGACGCACCGTCAGGCGCTCGGTGCCGATGCCGCGTGGATGCCGCGTGGGTGCTCTGCGGGTGCCCGGTGGGCATTCCGTCAGCGCACCCTCAGCGCAGCCCCTGCGCCATCGGCAGCGTGCGGGCGAGCGCCAGGTGGTGGCGTCGGTCGCAGAACTCGATGACCGCGCCGCCGCTCTCCGCCGCCGCGTGCGCCCCCACCCGGGCCAGCTCCAGCTCGTGCGGGTCGTGCGCGGAGACGGTGACGAACCCGGCCGCCGCGACCTCGCCCTCGCGCCCGGTCGGCCCGAGCACCACCGAGGCCGCCCCGCTCACCCCGGACGGCAGGAACCCGGCCGGCGCGGCCAGGTCGATCGCGCCGCCGAGAGTGCGCGGCCACTGCTTCACCCAGGCCGTGGCGTGCCACCAGGTGGCCGAGCGCGGCCCGGCCGCGCCGGTCAGCGCGCATCCGCGCGGGGCGCGCGCGTCGATCTCGGCCGGCTGCCAGGCGGTGTCGGCGTGCCGGGGCCCGGGCAGCGGACCGCGGCCGGGCAGCAGCAGCGAGCCGAGCAGCCCGGTCACCGCGGCCCGGTCCAGCGGCACCAGCGGGCCGAGCCGCCCGCCGGTCGCGTCGTCCCGGCTCAGCTGCGTGTACACGTTCTGCGCCGCGCGGGTGGCCACCTGGGACAGGCCCCGCTCGCCCTGGCACAGCTTGGCCGCGCGTCCGATCAGCGCCGGGTGGTAGTTCAGCGCGAGCACCGCGTACGCGCGCGTACGCCCCACCGGTCCAGGGACCTGGTAGAGCAGCTGGATCCGGCGCACCGTGCCCGCCGCCGGGGAGACCCGCAGGCACTCGCCGAGCCGGGCCGCGAGGTCGCGTGTGTCGGTGCCGTGCAGCACGCTGGTGGCGATCTCGGCCACCGCGAGCAGTTCCACCCCGCGCGGCCCGGCGTGCAGCACAAGACCGGGCTCGAGCGCCCCCGCCGACGCGGGCAGCCAGTGCATCCCGCCGAGGCCGAACGGCTCCGGCTCACGCGCCGTCAGACCGGGCAGCCGCCGCAGCTCACGCCGCGTCCGCCGCACCCGGAACCGGCCGATCGGCCCCGCCGCGAGGTCCGGCGGCGGTGGGGGGGCGAGCGGCCCGGAACCCCGGGCAGGGGCGGGAACGGCGGCAGGCGGGCGGGCCGCCTGTCCCCGGGTCTGCTGCTGGTGCGTGGCCACGTTCGCAGTGTCGCACAGGTCTGGCACCGGCAGACCGTCCGGCGCCAAACCCGGGCGAATGTCACGTCGTGAACGCCGGCCCGCCACCCGGCTCGAGCGCCCGCGTACGCCGCGTTCGCAGGCATCGAACGCAAGTCGCAAGCCTTCTTGCGGAAAGTTTCCGCAAGACTATGGACGGCTTGCGTTGGGGACTGCTAACTTCCTGCCTCGTGGCCCGCTCTGGGCCGGACGGGGCGTCAGATGCGTTCCGTGACCAGATGTGCTTTCCGTGGACAAGGAGCTCGTGTGATGCGACGGAGCATCCCGGTGGTTCTGGTATCGATACTCGCGGCCTCGACGTTGGCCGGGTGTAGCAGCAGCGGTACCTCAGGGTCCGCCTCCACCGGTGCGACCGCCCCGGCCTCGGCCAAGGGCACGGTCGTGTTCTGGGACACCTCCGACCCGGTGGCCGAGGCACCTGCCTACAAGGCCCTGATAGCCCAGTTCGAGCAGAAGTACCCCGGCATCAAGGTCACCTACGTCAGCAAGCCCTTCGCCAGCGCGGAGAACACCTTCAAGACCGCCGCCGCCGGCGGCAGCGGCGCCCCGGACGTCTTCCGCTCCGACATCGGCTGGGTCCCCGCCCTCGCCCAGGCCGGCTACCTGCAGAAGCTGGACGGCACCCCGGCCCTGTCGGACGCCTCCGACTACCTGGCCGGCCCCGCGGCCACCACCAAGTACCAGGGCGCCACCTACGCCGTCCCGCAGGTCACCGACGCGCTCGGCCTGCTCTACAACAAGTCCGAGTTCTCCGCCGCCGGGATCGCCGCCGCGCCGACCACCTGGGCCGAGCTCAAGACCGACGCGCTGGCCATCAAGGCCAAGACCGGCAAGCCCGCGATCTTCCTGGACGACGCGAGCTACTACTTCCTGCCCTTCCTCTACGGCGAGGGCGGCGACATGGTCGACACCTCGACCAAGAAGGTCACCGTCAACAGCGCCGCCGCGGTCAAGGCGATCGGGATCGTGCAGGACCTGATCTCCTCCGGCGCCGCCGTCACCGACACCTCCTCGAACGCGTACACGAACATGCAGAACGCGTTCAAGACCGGCACCGCCGCCATGGTCATCAACGGCCCCTGGTCCACCGCCGACGACCTGTCCGGCAGCGCGTTCACGGACAAGACCAACCTCGGCATCGCCCCGGTCCCGGCCGGCTCGGTCAAGGCCGGCACCCCCACCGGCGGCCAGGACCTGGTCGTCTACGCCGGCTCGGCCAACCTCACCGCGGACGAGATCTTCGTCCAGTACATCAACTCGGCCACCAGCCAGGCCTACGTCGCCGCGCACAACAACACGCTGCCGACGCACCAGGCCGCCTGGTCCGACCCGCAGGTGACCGGCAACGCCGTGCTCACCGCGTTCGAGCCGGTGATCAAGGAGGACGCCGCGCGCCCGGCGATCGCCCAGGGCTCCGACCTGTTCACCCCCTTCGACACCGGGATGCAGCAGATCCTGTCCGGCAAGGTATCCGCGCAGGCCGGGCTTGACTCGATCGCGCAGAACATGCTCAAGGTGCTGAACAACGGCGTGGACTCCGGCTGGACGGTGGGCTGAGGCCGGTGACGGCTCCCGCCGGGACGGATCGCGCGCCCGCCGCCTGCGGCGCGCCCCGTCCCGGCGGGTCCTTCCACCTCCGCCGCCGGCCGAGACGAAACGGACACGATGATCAGCAGACTGCGACACAGTTTCGACCGCCACTGGTACGCCTGGGCGATGGCGCTGCCCGTCACCCTGGTACTCCTGGTGCTGGTCGGCTACCCCCTGGCGATGGGGGTCTACTACTCGTTCACGAACATCAATGACCTCAACATGGGGCGCACGATCGGGGCCAACCACATCCCGTCGAGCTACCACGGGGTCGGCCTGCACAACTACTGGTACGTGCTGTCCGGCGGCGACGGCCAGTTCTACTCGACCCTCGAGTGGACCCTGGTGTGGACCCTCGGCTGCGTCGTGCCGACCGTGGGCCTCGGACTCGGCCTGGCCCAGCTGCTCAACCGCAGGATGCGCGGCCGCGGGGTCTACCGCGTGCTGCTGATCCTGCCCTGGGCGGTGCCCTCGTTCGTCGCCGCGTTCTCCTGGCGGCTGATCCTCAACAGCCCCGACGGCCTGCTCGACTGGGTCCTGGTGCACCTCGGCCTGCCCGCGGTGAACTGGCTGGGCGACGCGACCAGCGCGAAGATCTCGGTGATCATGGTCAACGTCTGGATCGGCGTGCCGTTCATGATGGTCGCCTTCCTCGGCGGGCTCCAGGCCATCCCCGGCGAGCTGCTCGAGGCCGCCGAGGTCGACGGCGCCCGTCCCTGGCAGCGCTTCGCCCACGTCACGCTCCCGGGCCTGCGCCCGGTGGCCGCGACGGTGACGCTGCTCGGCATCATCTGGACCTTCAACCAGTTCGCCATCATCTACCTGGTGACCGGCGGCGGCCCGGGCGGATCCACCGACATCCTGATCACCCAGGCGTACAACAACGCCTTCAGCCAGACCCGCGACTACGCCGGGGCCTCGACCTACGGTGTGATCATCCTCTCCATGCTGCTGCTGTTCGCCACGTTCTACCGCCGCGCGATCGGCCGCGGCCAGGAGGCCGCCGCGTGACCAGGACCGACCAGCCCACCACCGCCGCGCGCCGTCCGGCCGCGGCCCGGCAGCGCTCCGGCGGCCGCGCCCGCGCCGGCTACCGCCGCGGCCACCGCTCCCCGCTCGCCTCGGTCGCGCTGCACCTGACCTTGATCGTGGCCAGCCTCGCCGCCGTCGCCCCGGTGGCCTGGGTGGTGCTGACCTCGTTCAAGCCCAACTCGGCCGCCCTGTCCACCGAGCACCTCGGCGCGCTCACCGTGCAGAACTACCGCGACGTGCTCGACCAGGGCTTCGGCCACTGGATGCTCAACTCGGTGGTCATCGCCGCCGGGACGATGATCTTCGGCGTGTTCATCGCCGCCACGGCCGGCTACGCCGTCTCCCGGATGCGCTTCCCGGGCTCGCGGCCGCTGATGTGGCTGTTCCTGATCGTGCAGATGTTCCCGGTCGCGGTCCTGATCGTGCCGCTGTTCGTGCTGCTCAAGAACCTGCACCTGCTCAACAACCCGCTCGGCCTGATCCTGGTCTACGCCACCACCGCGGTCCCGTTCTGCGCCTGGATGCTCAAGGGCTACTTCGACGGCATCCCCATCGCGATCGACGAGGCCGGCCGGATCGACGGGCTCAGCCCCTTCGGCACCTTCTGGCGGCTGATCGTCCCGCTGGCCCGACCCGGCCTCGCCGTCACCGCGTTTTACACCTTTCTCACATCCTGGGGCGAAGTCGCGTATGCATCGCAATTCCTCCAAAGTCCGGACAAGTACACTCTTCCGGTGGGGATGCAGACCTTCGTGAACGAGTACGTGGACGAGTGGGGCCCCCTCGCGGCCGGCGCGGTACTGATCATCGTCCCCGCCGCCGTCGTGTTCTTCCTGGTCCAACGGCATCTGGTGAGCGGCCTGACCGCCGGCGCGGCCAAGAGCTGACCCGCCCCCAGC
>NZ_JAGSOG010000377.1 GCF_018139695.1 Actinospica durhamensis
CCACCCACCACGCTCCGCGGTCTGCGAGATACCACCCACCACGCCCTCCGACTCGAAGACGCTCGCCGGATAGCCGTGCCTGGTCAAGTCGTACGCGGCAGTCAGACCCGCCGGACCCGCACCGATGACCACCGTGCGGGGGTGCTGCTCTTCCATGTCCTGTTTCCTTGCGGTAGCGGTGCGGCGGACTGCGGCTGGGTCGGTGCGGCTACTCGCGCTGGTGTGCGGCCGGGAGCCGGACGGCGACGTGTCGGTACAGATCCACCGAGTAGACCAGCACGCCGCGCCCGTCAACCCGGTCGAGCGCCGACGGTGGGCCGAACACCGCCTCGTACCCGCGGGAGGTGATTCGGTCCAGCTCATTCTCGGGGATGGGCGGGCGCCCGTCGTGGGCAACGGCGAAAGTTGCATCGTGGGTGGCCGCCGCGCCGAGCGCGACGCGGCCGACGGCCCCGGGCAGGAGCCGCCGGCCGCGTCGCGACCCGCCCGGCGTGACAGCGGGGCCGTGCGGGTCGTCCTCGGGTGCCCGCGGGCGCGGCCTCGGCGGGCCGAGCCCGGGCCCGCGTCGGCGCCATCTCAGAGCTCCGCGTGGCGCGGATCCGAAGCGCGGGAGACCACGTCGTGCGGCACGTCCGCGGCGTGACGCAGGCCATTGACGTGGCGGGTCCCGATACCGTGGCATGTCGCGCGGATCTCGCAGTTGTGGGCGAGCGCGAGGACGCCGACCGACTTGGGCATGCTGGTTCTTCCGACGCGACGACCCTGGCCCCTTGCCAACGCCCCCCGAGCGCCGGGAGTCATGCCCTGGCCGGGCTTTGCCGAGTGAGTTCACCCGTCGGCGTGATAAGTCAGACGATCGCCCCGTGGTGGGCGCGGGGAAGGCGCTCACCACGGGGCGATCGCGGGTGGAGTGCTCCCGCGCGGGCTGGGCGTCGGACCGTCACACGCCCCGGCGGCTCGTTCCAGGTCCGTCGTGTGCCCACCGGATGTGGGGGTCGTCGGACCGTGCCGCCCGTTCGGTCACGCACTCAGGCGATGATTCCGCCGCGCATGGCCACCGCGACCATGCCGGCCCGGTCGCCGGTGCCGAGCTTGCGCGCGATCCTGGCCAGGTGGCTCTTCACGGTCAGCGCGCTCAGGCCCATGGTCTGCCCGATCGCCTTGTTGGACCGGCCGTCCGCGACCAGCCGCAGCACCTCGATCTCGCGGGCCGAGAGCTCCCGCACGCCCGAGTTCATGGTGTTCGGGATCGAGCCCTGGGCCAGCGCGGCCATCGTCCCGGCCTGTCCGCTCATCGCGGCCAGCCGGCGCTCGCGCAGGTGTGGCGGCATCTGGCCGAGGCCGCCCGGGCCGTTCATGCCGTTGAGTCCGGGCCGTGCCTGGGGCAGGGTGCGCGCGCCGGTGACGACGTAGCCGCGGACTCCGGAGGCGAGTGCCGCGCGGACCGCGTTGGTGTCGTCGGCGGTGGAGATGGCCACCGCGCTGTTCCACCCGGCCGTGCGCATCTCCGCCAGCAGCGCCAGCCCCGGCCCGTCGGGCAGGTGCACGTCCACGACGGCGATATCGCGGACCGTCGCCATCCGGCTTCGAGCCTCGGCGATGGTCGAGGCCTCCACGACGTCGCGGACGCCGAGGGCCCACAGGTGCCGGGTGACGGAGGTGCGAACGCGGGGATCGTGCACAACTACCATCGCGGTCAGCTTGGCCGGTCGATAGGCCAGCATGCTCGCGGCGTGGTCGACGAGGACGGACACCGGACCTCCCTGGAGGTGGAGGGTTGGACCGGTCGGCGGGGGTGGAGGGCCGGCCGGACGGAAGAGGCTGTGCTCTAGCCCTTCCGGGGAAGGAATCGGCAATGTGGGTGGCGACCTTTAGCGTGAGCCGACCGGCGAACGGCCGAACGGTTGCGCCGTCCGTGCGAGACGGTGCCGTACTGTCCTCACCCGGACGCAGTAGCCCTCCGGCCGGTCTCCACCGGCTCAAGCCGCGGATTCCACCGTGTGGGTAACCTCTTTACCCGGATGGCGGTCGGCTTAACCAAATTTGGATGTGTACCTGTTTGGGTCAACAGACGACCGATGATCCAATCTCTGGATGTCCATGCGCGACGCGCCGGAACCGCTCGATCCCCCGTTCGCGGCCCGCGTACGGCCCCGGATGCGACCCCGCACGCGGCCGGTTCGCCGCAGGTGGCGAAGGTGACGCGGCCGACGCCCAGGGCGCGGGCCACGCGCGCGGCGTGCCCGGCGAGGCGGGTGCGGCGTCGGTGAGTCGGCCGGCCGGTGATCCCGGGCCGGCGAGCTGTGGCCCTCAGCCCCCGACGCGCGGCAGCCGGGCGACGCCGGCCAGCTCCGGCGGCAGGCCCACGGCCGTGGCCAGGCAGCGCGACCAGGCCTCGACGTGGGCGGCCAGGCCGGACCACGCCGTCGCCGGCGTCCACAGCGGGCGGGTACCCCAGCGGGCGCCGGCCTCGGGCTCGGGCGGCAGCGGGGACCAGGACGCCCGCAGCTCGACCGAGGTGCTCACGCCCTGGTCCTCGAGCTCGCCGAATCCGGCCGAGGCGCAGCGCGAGACGGTGCCGCCGAGGGCCGCGCAGCCGAGCTCGGCCAGCGCCTCGCTCAGCCAGGACCAGGTCACCTCGGGCAGCAGCGGATCCTGCGCGATCTCGACCTCGATCTCGGCCTGCAGCAGCGTGACGCAGCGCCAGCTGCCCTGCCACTCCTCGTGCCCGTCCGGCTCGTAGAGCAGGACGAAGCGGCCGGAGCCGAGTTCCTCCTCCTCGCCGTCGGCGGCCGGGCCGGTCACCGTCGCGGACAGGGCGTGGCTGTAGGACGCCAGCCGTCGCGGCGCGGGCAGCGGTTCGAACTCCATCCCGGGGCGCGGCCGCAGCGCCGCGATGCCGCCGACGGCGGCCGCGAACACCTCCGGCACGGCGCCGTCCGCGGAACCCGGGGCGGAGGACGTCGCGGCGCGGCGAGCGCCCGGCGGGTGCGGATGCCGGTTCATGGTCGCAGCGTACGACCGGGCGCCCGGGCGCGTCGGGTAGGCGCGCCCGATGTCGGCAAAGTCAGCTGTGACGGTCCTCACATAATGAAGCCGCCCCGGCGCCCGGACCTGGCCCTGACCCGTTTCACGCGCCTGCCGGACCCGCCGCGCCCGGTCCGCGCACCCCGGCGCGCCTGCCCGCGCCCCGTCCGCGCCCTAGACGCGCCCGGGTCCGCCCGGGCCCGGGCACGGGGCGAGTACGGCCGGGCGCGCCCGCCCCGGTATCGTGCACTTCGTGAGTGGTACACAGCAGACGAAGCCCCAGCATCCCGCGGCCGACTCGGCCCTCGTGCGCGCGTGCCGGCGTGAGCCGGTCCCGCACACCCCGGTCTGGTTCATGCGGCAGGCCGGGCGTGCGCTGCCGGAGTATCACAAGGCGCGCAACGGCGTGCCGATGCTCGAGTCCTGCTTCATGCCGGAGCTGGTCACCGAGATCACCATGCAGCCGGTGCGCCGCTACGGCGTGGACGCGGCCGTCTACTTCAGCGACATCGTGGTGCCGCTCAAGGCCATCGGGATCGACGTCGAGATCAAGCCCGGAGTCGGGCCGGTCATCGCCGAGCCGGTGCGCTCGCTCGCGGACCTCGACCGGCTGCGCGTGCCCACCCCCGAGGACCTCACCGCGATCGACGCCGCGGTCCGGCTGCTGACCGCCGAGCTCGGCGCCACCCCGCTGATCGGCTTCGGCGGCGCTCCGTTCACCCTGGCCAGCTACCTCATCGAGGGCGGCCCCTCAAAGGGCCACGAGCTCACCAAGGCCATGATGTACGGCGCGCCCGAGCTGTTCACCGCGCTGCTCGACCGGATCGCCGACATCACCATCGCCTTCCTGACCACCCAGATCGACGCCGGCGCCGGCGCCGTGCAGCTGTTCGACTCCTGGGTCGGCGCGGTCGCCCCCGAGGACTACCGCCGCTACGTCCAGCCCGCCTCCGCCAAGGTCTTCGCCGCCGTCGCCTCCCGCGGCGTGCCGCGCATCCACTTCGGCGTGGGCACCGGCGAGCTGCTGCGCGACCTCGGCGAGGCCGGCGCGGACGTGGTCGGCGTGGACTGGCGCGTCCCGCTGGACGAGGCCGCCCGCCGGGTCGGCCCGGGCAAGGCGCTGCAGGGCAACCTCGACCCCGCCGTCCTGTTCGCCCCGCCCGCCGCCCTCGACGCGGCCGTGCAGCGGGTGCTCGACCAGGCCGCCGGACTCGAGGGGCACGTGTTCAACCTCGGCCACGGAGTCCCGCCCAACGCCGACCCCGGACAGCTCGCCCGCGTCGTCGAATACGTACACGAACACACCCGTACCGGGAGCTAGCATGCCGATGCCCGAGTCCGCTCCGGCCGAGCCGACCGCCGCCCCGCGGCGCCTGCTCGTGGTCGGCGGCGGCATCACGGGACTTGCCGCCGCCCGGGCCGGCCTGGACGCCGGACTGAGCGTCACCCTGCTCGAGGCCTCCGGGCGCTACGGCGGCAAGCTCGAGCTCGGACACGTGGCCGGCACCTCGGTGGACCTGGGCGCCGAGACGATCCTGGCCCGCCGGGCCGAGGGGGTGGACCTGGCCAAGGCCGTGGGCCTGGGCGAGGACCTGGTCAGCCCGGCCACCACCGCGGCCGGCCTGTGGAGCCGCGGCGCACTGCATCCGCTGCCCTCCGGCCAGCTCATGGGCGTGCCCGGCGACCTGCGCGCGCTCGGCGCCAGCGGCGTGCTCGGCTCGCGCGGCCTGGCCCGGGTCCAGGCGGACCGGGTCATGCCCAAGACCCCGGTCACCGAGGACGTCTCGGTCGGCGAGTACGTGGGCCGGCGCCTCGGCCGCGAAGTGGTGGAACGGCTGGTCGAGCCGCTGCTCGGCGGCGTCTACGCGGGCCACGCCGACCGGCTCTCGCTGCGCGCCACCGTCCCGCAGCTGGCCCCGCTGGCCGCGGCCGGCACCCCGCTGAGCACCGGTGTGCGCGACCTGCTGGCCGCCGGCGCGGCGGCGAGCTCCGCGGCCGGCACCGCGCCCAAGCCGGTGTTCGCCGGCATCCGCGGCGGGGTGGGCCGGCTGCCCGGCGCCGTCGCCGCGGACGTGGCCGAGCGTGGAGCCGAGCTGCGCACCGGCATCGGGGCCAAGGCGCTGCGACGGGTCGCCGAGGGCTGGCAGGTCTCGCTCACCGACGGGACCACGCTCACCGCCGACCTGCTGGTGCTGGCCGTCCCCGCCTACGTCGCCCGCACTCTGCTGGCCGAGGCCGCGCCGGTCACCGCGGCGGAGCTGGCCGACATCGAGTACGCCTCGATGGCCATCGCCACCTTCGCCTTCCACCGCAGCGCCTTCGCCGACGTCCCGCCCGGCTCCGGGTTCCTGGTGCCCCCGGTGGACGGGCGCGCGATCAAGGCCGCGACCTTCTCCAGCGTCAAGTGGCCCTGGCTCGCGCACAGCAGCGGCGAGATGGTCGTGCTGCGCACCTCGCTCGGCCGCCTCGGCGAGAGCGAGATCCTCGAGCGCGACGACGAGGAGATCGCCAAGGCCGCCCTGACCGACCTGGCCGACGCCGTGGGCCTGACGGGCCGTCCGGCGGACCGGCACGTGCAGCGGTGGACCGAGGCCCTGCCGCAGTACGCCGTCGGGCACCTGGACCGGGTCGGGCGGCTGCGCGCGGCCCTGCCGGCCGGGATCGCGGTGGCCGGGGCCGCGTACGACGGCGTGGGCATCCCCGCCTGCATCGCCTCGGCCGCCCGGGCGGTCGAGCACCTGATCGAAGCCTGATCGAAGGGAACGCACCATCATGACCGAGACCGACACGGGCGCCGCGGGCGTCGCCGGCACCGGCCCCGCCGCGGCCGCCACCACCGTCGCCGCGCCGACCGCCCTGACCGCCGAGCGCCCGGTCAGCCGCAAGGCCAGGGAGCTGAACGAGGAGATCCGCTACACCAGCTGGTCGGTGTTCAAGGCCGTGGCCGAGCTGCCCGAGGACGAGGGCCTGCGCACCGGCTACGCCGAGGAGGTCGAGCAGCTGTTCACCAAGCTCGCCGCCGATCGCGACGTGGTGGTGCGCGGCACCTACGACACGGCCGGACTGCGCGCCGACGCCGATCTGATGATCTGGGCGCACGCCCCGTCCGCCGAGGCGCTGCAGGACCTGTACTCCTCGTTCCGCAAGACCCTGCTCGGCCAGTGCTGCGAGCCGGTCTGGTCGAGCATGGCGCTGCACCGCCCGGCCGAGTTCAACAAGAGCCACATCCCGGCGTACCTGGCCGGCGAGGCCGCCCGCGACTGGGCCTGCGTCTACCCGTTCGTGCGCTCCTACGAGTGGTACCTGCTGCCGGACGAGGAGCGCCGCGCGCTGCTGGCCGAGCACGGCAAGATGTCGCGCGACTACCCGGACGTGCGGGCCAACACGGTCCCGGCCTTCGCTCTCGGCGACTACGAGTGGCTGCTGTGCTTCGAGGCCAACGACCTGCACCGGATCGTGGACCTGATGCGCCATCTGCGCGGCTCCGAGACCCGCCGCCACGTGCGGGTGGAGGTTCCGTTCTACACCGGCCGGCGCAAGGCGCTGGACGAGATCGTCAGGGTTCTGCCGTAGTCCGGGGCCGTACCCGGGGCGCTGCCGGGGCCGGGGGCGGAGTTTAAGGATTCGTAGCCGACATTCTCAGCTGGTTATCATCTGGCCGTGTCCTATGACGATCCCTCGGCCCAGCAGCCCCAGCAGTACCCGGGGAACCC
>NZ_JAGSOG010000378.1 GCF_018139695.1 Actinospica durhamensis
GCGCGGCGGTGGGTGGGGAGTTCGACGAGTTTGGCGACGTTGACGGTGACGAGTTCCTCCTTCATGGCGCTGGTCAGTGCGGAGCGGAGGGTGGCGCGGATGCGTTCGAGGGTGACCGGGCCGGGGACGGGGCGCAGCGGGGGCATGAGCTCCAGCTGTGCTCGGAGTGCGCGGGCGGTGGTGTGGTCTTTGGCGTGGTAGGCGGCCTTCGCGGCGGCCTGGATCTCGCGGCGGTGGGCGTTCTGCTGCTCGGTGAGGGCGGCTTCGGCGGCGATGTCGTCGAGGAGCGTCTGGACGTGGGTCTTGCGGAGCTTCGTGAGCTGGAGGTGTCCGAGGGCGGGGATGAGGTGCTGTTCGCAGTAGATGCGGTAGCTGGTGTAGGTGCTGGCGGTGCGTGAGCCGCGCTTGGTGACGAGCCATTCGCGCAGGAACGCCTCGATCGTCAGGTGCTGTTCGACGGGGCGGCCCAGGCGCAGCCGGGTACGCAACTCGTCCGCATCCGGCAAGGACCGGTGCTCGCGCAGGGCGGCCTGGACCAGGCCCGCGATCTGGAGGCGGGTCTGATCGGGCCGGTCGGCGGTCTCGGCGAGCGCGATCAGTTCTTTGATCCCGGCAAGGACGGTCTGGGCCTTCTCGCGGGTGTCGTATCCGCCGGAGCGCAGGTGGCGGCGTTCTTCGCCGTGGGGGACTTTGATCTCGAGTTGGAGTGACCAGGTGCCGTGTTTGGCGTCGTAGGCGCCGCCGGGGCGGCGCAGCTTGGGGCAGGCGCCGCCGAGTTTGCGTCCGTTCTCGTCGCGGCAGTGGCAGCGCTTGTAGAGTGCGCCCTCGTTCATGCTCTGTTGCCTCTCATCGTCGATCGGGGTGCGCCGCGCCCTGCCGTACACGGCGTGCACGTACGGCAGGGCACGGTGTGGGCCTTTTGACTTCGCGTCAACGGGTCCGGGGTTGATCGACGCTCCACTTCGCGGGGTAGCGCAACGGTGGTCGCGAAGGATCTTCACGGCCGCGCGGCACGGGCGCGGAGAGCGCCGCGGATTCGCGCGCGACGGCCGGGTCGGCGGCGCCGGGTTCCGTCCCCGCGTCCGTTACGTCGGGCGGGGTGATCCCGAGGATCTTGAGCAGCGGCGCGGTCGGGACGCGCAGCGCGGTGCCGATGCGCAGCACGGGTACCGGCAGGGCGTCTTTCGCGGCGAGGGCGTAGGCGGTGGTGCGTCCGATGCCGAGGTACCTGGCGGCTGTGGCCAGGTCGATCATCGGCGGCAGGTCGAGTGCGTCGCCGCGAGTCGGGGGCTTGTTCGCGCTCACGCAGGCTCCTTACTCAATACAATGAGATCCTCATGCAGGATCCCGGCGCGGGGGATGCCGGCGGCGAGTGCATCACGTGCGCCCTTGATCTGCATGAAGGACAGGTGTGCGATGAGGCGTTCCTGGGTGCGGTAGCGGGTGGCGCCGCCGGTGCAGCCGCAGCCGCATGCGACTGGGTCTTCGAGTTCGGACGCCTCGCATCGCGCGAGCAGCGCGACGCAGCGCTCGACCGGGACCAGGCCTGCGGCTTTCCCGGCGGCGATGACGGCGCCGGGCAGGTCGATCAGGACGCCTTGGCGCCGCCAGGGCCGGGCGGTGACCGCGACGTACCCGCCCGGTGCGAGCAGGGGTTCTGTCGCCTGCAGGATCTGGGTGAACCCGGCGAGCAGTTCCCGGGGCGGCCGGTGGGCGAGGTTGCGCCGGTCGGTCGAGTAGCGGTTGTCGTGCTTCTGCACCGATCCGGTGTGCCCTGCGCGGCCTCGGACCTGGACCTGTCCGTGGCAGGACGGGCCGTACGGGGGCGAGGTCAGCAGGAGCCTGACCCGGCCGCGGGCCGCTTCGATCAGCTGGTCGGGGATGTGCCGGGCGTCGGCGTTCCAGACGAACCCTGCCCCGGTGGCGCCCTGGGTGCGGGCGTGGTTGATCCCGCGCTGGGCGAGGGCGGTCCAGTGCTTCTCGTATTCGACGCCGACGGCGCCCCGCCCGAGATGCATGGCTTCGATCAGGGTGGTGCCGATGCCGCACATGGGGTCCAGGACGAGGTCGCCGGGGTCGGTGTAGGTCTCGATGACGTGCCGGGCGATGGCAGGGAGCATCCGGCCGGGGTGTTTGACCGTCTCGGGCAGGTAGCGGCCCTGGCGCTGTGTCTTGGAGACCTGCTGGCCGGTGCACAGCACCGAGGCCGGGCGGACGGTGCGCCGGGTGGTCGCGAACCAGCGTTCCATGCCGGGCAGGGGCTGTTGCCCGTGGTCGTCGATGTGCATGACGTCCTCCTTGATCGTGTGTGTTAGACCTGGAACGCGAGAAGGTCTGAGTGCACCCGGCGGTGACGCGGCTGGGTCTTCGCGTGGCGGGGCGGGTTGCGCTCGGCGTGGTCGCGGGCGGAGAGGGGCTCGGCCAGCAGCCGGGTGTGGACGATCACGAAGTGCTGGAGGTAGCCGAGTCCGGCATGCCGGGCCGCTTGGATGTAGGGGCCTGACGGGTCGAGCATCCCGGCCTGGTCGGTGGCCTGGTGGGTGTGCACGAGCACGACGCCGCCCGGGCGCACGCCCCCACTCAGCGCCCGGAAGTACGCGGCCGCGACCTCCGGCGTGGCCGGGGGCTCGTACTCGAGGGGGTCGGCGATCACGAGGGCGGCGTCCAGGCCGCGGACGGGCTCGGCGCCGTGGACGAGTGTCGAGTGGTTCATCCATTCCGGTGCCCAGTCGGTGGGAATCACGTCGAGGGCGGTGCGGGCGGGGCCGGGTCCGTGAACAACGCCGAGCTCACCGCCGTCGGGCAGGAACTGCGCGGCGATCCGCATCAGGGCCCAGGTGGGAAGTTCGCTCTCCCCGACGGCCGGGGCTGCGGGGCCGCCGGCCGGAGGCAGCCAGACGCTGTGGCCGATGCCGGGACTGCCGCCGTCGAGGACGAAGTGGCCCGGGTTCACGGTCTCCGGGACCGGGACCTTGATCAGAGTGCGGCCGAGGCCAGGGACCCGGCCGTGGTGGTTGTCGTGGTACATCGTCGGTCCTTCACGGACCTGCTTGCGCCGACCTGGACGATCGGCACGACCCGTAGAAGAAGAAGATCGAGGCGCCCGGGCCGTAACCGGCGCCGCGCTGCTCAGAGCAGGTGTTCACTCGCGCGGGTGAAGCCCCGGAAAGTCGGTGTGCAGGCCCGGTGTGCACACGGTCCGCACACGGACCACGCTGAGATGAGACGTCGGACATGTCGCCCGTCCGGGCCGTGCGCCCGGGTCCGCACATGGCCGCACTTCGGTCTCAGCATTCGAAGCCGCGAGGTTTTGCACACGATCCGCACATGCGGTGGCCGAGAACTGTCCTGCCCGGAGGCACACCGCCCCGGCCTCGCACTTCGGACAGGAAGGCCGCCACCGTGAATCCGAACTCCCCCTCCACCTCCTGCAACCGTCCGAGTCGCAGCGCTCGAACCGCGAGCGTCTGCAACTCGTCGCGTGCCGTTGCGGTGCCGCCGTCCAGGGCGTACCGGCTGGCTGCCGCGTCGGCGTATCCGCAGATCGCCGTCGTCCACGCGGCAGCTATGTCGGTGATCGAGCGCGGCCACCTGCCCGGCGTGCCGGTCAGCGCGCACCGGAACGTGCCGGTAGCCGACCTGCACCGGTTCCTGATCGCGCCGGAGCGCACAACCACGGAGTTGGACACTGCGTGGGAGGTGCTGCTCGAGCGGGCCCGGCGGGATGCGGACTGGCAACTGGTGGCCCTCGGGGTCGCCGCGCCGCGCCTGGCCCAGATCGCCGCGCGCACCGCCGGGCGGGTGTATGTGGCGGTGCGTGAGGAGATCGCGGCCGCGGTGCTCGGCGGTTTCGCGGAGGCGCTGCTGACGGTGACGCCGGAGTCGGGGCGCGGATTGATCGCGCATCAGCTGCTGCGCCGCGCGCAGGCGGCCGGGCAGAAGGTGGTCGACCAGCGCAAAGCCGCGTGCAAGCGCCAGCCCACGGAGGCGGAACGCGAGGAGCACCTGCCGGAGCCGGGCACCGTCGGACGCGGCGCGAGCCACCCGGACCTCGCACTCGCGCGGTTGGTGGCCCGCGGCGTGATCACGGCGCAGGAGGCGGATCTGATCGGGCGCCACCGCATCGAGGGCGTGACACTGCGCCGGCTGGGGGCCGAACGCGGCTGGTACCCGATGCAGGCCACCCGGGCACTGCGCGCGGCCGAGCACAAGGTCGCCCGCGCGCTCGGGTATGCGCAGCCCGGAACAGCCAGGCGCGCAACGGTCCACACGGCAGAAGCCTGATGATCAGTCTTTCTCGGGGCGCCGTGCATCGCTGTTACCGGGCCGGGGCGCCGTTCTTCTTCTACTACGAAGGCGTACATCACCGCGCCTGACCGTATCTGTCCGGCCGCCGCCGGCGAGGCCCGCGTTCCCTCGGGGCCTGCGACCGGCACGACCCAGCCATCCGCTACCCGCAAGCAAGCGGACCCGCCCGCCTCCCTCGATGGGCGCGGCCTCGCTGCGGCGGCCGGACAGACGCACCTCCCTCGTCGTATGTCCCTTCGCTCGTGGAAGGAGCCTGCCCCGTGCTGCTGCGCACTGCGACCTCCGTGCACCCGACCGTGCTGGCGGTCGCCTCGATTCCGCAGGTCATCACGAACATCACGAACGTGGTCGCCGGGCTTTTGGCCGGCGCGGCCACGCTGTCTCTGACGATCGGGGGACTGCGACACCTGCTCTCAGCCGGTGACCCG
This sequence comes from Actinospica durhamensis, assembly GCF_018139695.1. Lineage (GTDB taxonomy): Bacteria > Actinomycetota > Actinomycetes > Streptomycetales > Catenulisporaceae > Actinospica > Actinospica durhamensis. The sequence goes on from NZ_JAGSOG010000378.1 coordinate 4,737, forward strand.
GGCGAAGTCTCCGCCGCCAAGCGCGCCTATAAAGAGGCCGCGTTCGGCTACCTGATCGCGGTACTCGCTCCCGCGCTGGTCGCCCTGCTCAAGACGGTCGTGGGAGCAAGCTGATGGGCGCGTCCCACACGACCGAAGTCGGCATCAGGCTATTACATCGTGGTCTGCTCGTATGCGCGGCCGTGGTGTTCGGCGCCGTCGTGCTCGCGACACTTCCTCCCGCTGTCGCGCGCGCCGACGCGCTGCCCGCTCCGCCCCCACCCACGTCCGCAACAACACCCGCACCCGCGCCCATGGTCAGCCGCCCGGTTCCTTCGGTGAAGCCCTCGACGGACGCGCACGGCTGTCCGGTCCCTCCGGCCGGGCCCAGCAAGGACGGCAAGCCGTTGCCGGATCCGGCGGCCGGTGCGTCGCCGGCTCCGGGCTATCCGAAGGCCGGGACGCCGGGCAACTGCCGCCCGGTCGCGCCGAACCTGGACAGGCCACAGCAGATCCCGAACGCGAACCCGCCGGGGTCGGGACCGTCGTGGTGGGACATCCCCGGGCAGATCGAGCAGGCTATCAACACGTGGATCGGGGACCTGGCCCAGGCCGCGCTCGCTCCGGTCATGGGCCTGTTCACGGTGGCGCTGCTGACCGAGCCGACTCTCACCAGCGGCCGGATCGCTGCGCTGTGGCAGGCGAACGTCGTGCTCGCGGACTCCTTCTACGTTCTGTACGTGCTCTTCGGCGGCCTGCTGGTCCTCGGCTACGGCACGCTCCAGACCCGATACACCGCCGGGCAGATCCTGCCCCGGCTCATGGTCGGCATGATCGCGTCGAACCTCTCGCTGCCGGTGATCGGGCTGGCGGTGGAGTTCACCGGCGCGCTGGCGGGCGCGCTGTGGGGCCGGCCGCTGGATCCCGCCGGGGTCGGCGACCAGGTCATCCAGGTGATCGTCGGGCTGGTGCTGATGCCGGATGGGCTCACCCAGATCGTGATGGCGCTGTTCGCCCTGGTGATCTGTGTGCTCGCGCTCGCGGTGCTGGTCACCTGCGCAGCCCGGATCGTCGGGCTGCTGCTGTTGACGCTGCTCGCGCCGCTGATGCTGGCCACGCACGCGCTGCCGGGGATCGACGGATGCGCAAGGTTGTGGTGGCGGGCTATGGGCGCGGTCCTGGGCACGCAGATCCTCCAGACCCTGACGTTCATGCTGATGCTGGAGGTCTTCAGCGACCGGCACGCCGCGATCCTGGTGTTCCCCACTGCGAGCGGCATCACCGACTTCCTGGTCGGCACAGCCCTGCTGCTGATCATGTTGAAGATCCCGGGCTGGATGAACCGTATGGCCCTCGGTCACTCCCCGCGCACCTTCATCGGCTCCGTACTGCGGACCGCGGCCGTTGCCGCGGTCGGCTACCGGCTGGGGGTACCCGGCGCCTACAGCACCCGGACGCTGGCGAGTCGGATGGTGATGGGCCGGATGCGCGGAGGCGGAGGCGGGAACGGGGGCGGATCGGCCGGGCCGTTGCCGTTGCGGCCGCCCGGCCCGCGCGGCCCCGGCCCGGCGCCGGTCGGCGGATACCGCCGGATGCCGGGAGCAGACAGCAGCACGCTGATCCGCGCGGTCGCGCGGAGCAACGGCGGGAACCTGGCGGCAGCGGCGCAGCAGGTCAACGCGGCCGCCGCCGCGAACCTACAACCGGCGGGGAAGGCGGTTCCTGGTGCATCGCAGACGTCAGGCAGAAGGCTCGCTCCGATCGGCGGGCGCGGGTTCGGCTCCTCCCGCGGCTCGCACGCCTCCGGGCAGCTGGCCCTATGGCCGGTGCCGAAAGAGCACGCGGTGCCGCAACCCTGGCCCGGCCCGCAACAGACTGAATCGTCGGCGCCGCCCCCGCCGCCTTCGATGCCGGGCCAGCTTCAGCTGCCCGGGTTCACCAGGACGCCGCAGCCCCATTCCTGTCTCTTATA
>NZ_JAGSOG010000379.1 GCF_018139695.1 Actinospica durhamensis
CCCCTCCACCCGTCGTCAGCTGCCGCCCCACCTGGCGCCCGATCCGCCGGAGGCGGCGACGTCGGCGGCCCCGGCGCGCCCGCGCATGCGCCGTCCACGCTGGGGGGTGATCCTAGCGCAGACTCAATAGGGGGAATACGTAAGGTTCAAGTCGCTGTACCATTCTTTACCGTGTCTTCCGTGACCTCCACCCCGCCCTCGGCCGCGTCCGAACAGGGCGGAGGGGGAGGTCAGCCAGGCACTCCAGGTGACGGCGCGACCGCTTCCGGTAGCAGTACGGGCGCCGATTCCGGCGTCGAGGCGGGCGCCGAATCCGGCGCCGCCGCACCCCGGCGCGGCAAGCTGCGCAAGCTCGCGGTGGACACGCGCCCGCTGCGGCACCCGGCGTATCGGCGGCTGTGGACCTCGAGCATCGTCACGGCCATGGGCAGCCAGATGACGGCCGTCGCCGTGCCCTTCCAGGTCTACCAGCTCACCAACTCCTCCGGCTGGGTCGGCATCGCCAGCTTCTGCGGACTGCTGCCGCTGATCGTCTTCGGGCTCTGGGGCGGCGCGATCGCCGACACCATGGACCGGCGCAAGCTGATGCTGCTGACGAACACCGGCGTGGCCGTCTCCTCGATCGCGCTGTGGGTCCAGGCCGCCCTGCACGTCGACTCGATCGCCCTGCTGATCGGGCTGCTGATGGTGCAACAGGCCATGTTCGGGATGAACTCCCCGGCCCGCTCCGCCACGATTCCGCGACTCGTGCCGCGCGAGGAACTGCCCGCGGCGAACGCGCTCAGCGGCATCGTCATGTCGGTGGGCGGACTGGTCGGACCGATGGTCGGCGGCGCGCTGATCCCGATCACCGGCCTCTCCACGCTCTACCTGCTCGACGCCTGCGGGCTCACCGTCACGCTGTGGGCGGTGCTGCGCCTGCCCTTGCTGCCGCCGCTGGGCTCCGCGCCGAAGCGGGCCGGGGTCGGGCACATCGTCGAGGGCTTCCGGGTGGGGCTCTCGAACCGGCTGCTCGCCTGGTCCTTCGGCGTCGACCTGATCGCGATGATCTTTGGCATGCCCCGCGCGCTGTTCCCGCAGATGGCCGACACCACGTTCGCGGGCAACCACCTCGCGCTGAGCTGGCTCTACGCGGCCATCCCGCTCGGTTCGGTGCTCGGCGGGCTGCTGTCCGGCTCCTTCTCCCGCCTGCACCGGCACGGCCTGATGACGATCGTGGCGGTGGGCGCCTGGGGCGCGGCCATCATCGGCTTCGGGCTGTCCGGCAACATCGCGCTGGCCGGGCTCTTCCTCGCCCTCGGCGGCGCGGCGGACCTGATGTCGATGGTCTTCCGGCAGTCCATTCTGCAGACGGTCGTGACCGACGAGCTCAAGGGCCGGATGCAGGGCGTGTTCACGGTCGTCGTGGCGGGCGGGCCGCGGCTGGCCGACCTCGCGCACGGCCTGGCCGGGGCCGCGCTGGGCACGCGCACGGCGGTGACCGCGGGCGGGGTCCTCGTGGTGGTGGGGATGATCGCGGTGGCCGTGCTGGTGCCGCAGTACCGGGACTACCGCGCCGAGATCTGACCCGGCCCGTCCGGCGCCCGCCCGGCGCCGAGGACCGGCCCGAGACCGGCCCGAGATCGGCCCCGGGCATCGACCCGAGATCGGCCCGGGCGTCGACTCGAGACCGGCCCGGGCGTCGGCCCGGGATCGACCGGGCGGCCGACCCGCGCGTCACTTCCGGGTTCCCACGTCACTCGACCAGGCGAACGACCGTTTCCGCCGACACGCCGACCGGGAACGCTCCAGGCGTCACGGAACTGGGCCGTGCTTGTGGCTAGGATCGGCGGGAAAGCTCACTCGGCGTCAGATACCCCTCGCTCTGGGTGATCGCGCTCGACCCGCCCCGCCCTCGCGCAGGCCGGAGAGCGCTCGCGGAAGGTTGCAGCTATGGGCATGTCGGTCGTCGGCCGGGACATCGCGGTGGATCTGGGTACCGCAAACACCTTGGTATACGTCCGGGGGCGTGGCATCGTGCTGAACGAGCCCTCCGTCGTCGCGGTCAACACGCACAACGGTGCCGTGCTCGCGGTGGGCTCCGAGGCCAAGAAGATGATGGGGCGCACGCCCGGCAACATCGTGGCCATCCGCCCGCTCAAGGACGGGGTGATCGCGGACTTCGAGATCGCCGAGCGGATGCTGCGCTACTTCATCCGCAAGGTCCACCCGCGCCGGCTGCTCGCCCAGCCACGGGTGGTCATCTGCGTGCCCAGCGGGATCACCGGCGTGGAGCGGCGCGCGGTGGAGGACGCGGCGGACGCGGCCGGGGCGCGGCAGGTGCACCTGATCGAGGAGCCGATGGCCGCGGCGATCGGGGTCGGACTGCCGATCCAGGAGGCCACCGGGAACATGGTGGTGGACATCGGCGGCGGCACCACCGAGGTCGCGGTCATCTCCTACGCGGGCATCGTCACCGCGAACTCGGTCCGGGTGGCCGGGGACGAGCTCGACAACGCGGTCATCCAGTACGCCAAGAAGGAGTACTCGATCCTGCTCGGCGACCGCACCGCCGAGGAGATCAAGCTGGCCATCGGCTCGGCCGACGAGACCGACAGCGAGCTGCACGCCGAGGTGCGCGGCCGGGACCTGGTCTCCGGCCTGCCCAAGATCATCGTGCTGACCTCCACCGAGGTGCGCCGCGCCATGGAGGAACCGGTCGCGCAGATCATCGACGCGGTGCGCGACACGCTCGACAAGTGCCCGCCGGAACTGTCCGGCGACATCATGGACCGCGGCATCGTGCTCACCGGCGGCGGCGCCCTGCTGCGCGGACTCGACCAGCGGCTGCGCCGGGAGACCGGGATGCCGGTGCTGGTCGCGGAGAACCCGCTGGACTCGGTCGTGCTCGGCTCCGGCCGCTGCGTGGAGGACTTCGACGCGCTGCAGCCGGTGCTGGGCACGGGAGTGCGCCGCTAGCTCCCCCATCGGCTCCGGAACCTGCCCGCCTCGATCCATCCGCCCCGCGCAGGACGCCGCACCTGACGAAGGACCTTGATTCATGCGAGACACCCGCCGCACCCGGCTCGGGCTCCTGGCGCTGCTGCTGGCCGGATTCGCGCTGATCACCGTGGACGCACGCGGGCAGCAGCCGGGCGAGCGGGGGCCGCTGGACCAGGCCAGGAACGTGGCCGCCGGAGTGTTCGGGCCGGTGGAGCGCACGGCGGACTCGGCCACCCGCTCGGTCGGCTCGCTGTTCGACGGCTGGGGGCACTCGAGCGCGGACGAGACCCGTATCAAGGCTCTTCAGGCGCAGGTCTCCGGCCTGAAGACCGAGGTGGAGACCGGTGCGCAGGACCGGGTGCGGGCCGCGCAGCTGGACGCGCTTGAGAAGATCACCGGGCTCGGCGGCCTGTCCACCGTGCCGGCCCAGCTGATCGCGCTGGCGCCGACCCAGGACGGGAGCTGGACCGCGACCCTGGACGCCGGCAGCCGGGACGGGGTGGCCGTGGACCAGAGCGTGATCACCGGCGACGGGCTGGTCGGGCGGATCACCAGCGTCGGGCCGGGCACCAGCACCGTGCTGCTCGCGGTGGACCCGGACTCGGTGATCGGGGTGCGGCTGGCCGGATCCGGGCCGATCGGCACCGCGGTGGGGCAGGACCCGCACACGCTCAAGGTGTCCTTCTTCGACCCGCAGCTCAAGATCGCGGTCGGCTCGCCGGTGCTCACCCTCGGCACCGCGGACGCCGCCACCAGCGTGCCCGGCGTCCCGGTCGGCACCGTCTCCAAGGTCCTCGACACCCCGGGCCAGCTGACCCGGACCGCGCTGGTCAAGACGTACGTGGACGAGACCGCGGTGGACACCGTGGGCATCGTGACCGAGCCGGTGCGCTCGGATCCGCGCGACGCCATGCTGCCGGGGGGCCACTGATGCGCGCCGTCTACCGGACCCTGCTCGCCGTCGCGGCGCTCGCCCTCGCGCTCGCCCTGGAGCTCAGCGTCCTGCCGCACCTCGCGCTGCCCTACGCCGTGCCCGACCTGGTGCTGCTGACCGTGCTCGCGCTGGCGGCGGCGTGGGGGCCGAACCAGGGCGCGCTGCTCGGGTTCTGCGCCGGGCTCGCGCTCGACCTGGCCCCGCCGTCCGTCACCGCGGCCGGGCGGCACGCGCTGGTGCTCACGCTGGTGGGCGCGCTGGCCGGGCGCGCCGCGGTCGAGGCCCGCCGCTCCGCGCTGCGCACCAGCGCGCTGGCCGGGATCTACGCGGGCGCCGCCACCCTCGCCAACGCCGCCCTCGGCAGCCTGATCGGCTCCGGCGGCACGCTCACCAGCCCCGGCCTGCTGCACGGTGCCGCGGCCTGCGCGCTCTACACCGCGGTGGCCACGCCGCTGGTCCTGCCAGGGCTCGGCGCCCTGGCCCGGGTCGCCGACGGCCGCCGCGGCGTGATCCTCGCGCCGGCCGGCAACGCGCTGGACCAGCAGCCCGCCACCCGCACCGTCGCCGAACTCTAGAACCGCCCGCACCCGAGCAACGGAGCCCGCGCATGCACCGTCCCCACCGACTCGACGGGGCGCGCGCCCGCCTGGGCGTCGTCCAGGTCCTGGTGCTCGCCCTGCTGGCCACCCTCGGCGCCCGGATGTGGTACCTGCAGGTGCACTCCGGCGCCCAGTTCCAGGCCGAGGCCGCCGCCAACGACCTGCGCGCGGTCGCCACCGCGGCCGTGCGCGGGGACATCCTGGACGACCAGGGCCACCCGCTGGTAGACAACCGGGTCAGCCTGGAGGCCACGGTCGACCTGAGCACCCTGCGCGAGGAGCCGAAGAACGGGCAGGCCGCGCTGAACCGGCTGGCCGCGCTGCTAAACGTGCCGGAGGCGCAGATCGCCCAGAAGATCCGGCTGTGCTCGGGCACCGTCTCCCAGCCGTGCTGGGCCGGCTCGCCCTACCAGCCGATCCCGGTGGCGGTGAACGTGCCGACCAACCTGGGCCTGGAGATCCTCGAGGACCACGACAAGTTCCCCGGCATCACCGTGCAGCCCTCGGCCGTACGCACCTACCCGGCGCCGTTCGGCGTGAACGCGGCGCAGATGCTCGGCTACCTCTCCCCGGTCACCCCGGACGAGCTGGCCAAGCCGGGCGACGACTACCAGCCCACCGACATGGTCGGGCGCTCGGGCCTCGAGGAGGAGTACGACTCGCTGCTGCGCGGGCGCTCCGGGGTGGCCGAGGTGGCCGTGGACAATGTCGGGCAGGCCGTGCGCACGGTCTCGCAGACCGCGCCGGTGCCCGGCGACAACCTCGTCACCACCCTCGACGCGCACGTGCAGGCCATCGCCGAGCAGCAGCTCAAGGCGGCCATCGAGAGCGCGCACGGGGTGTGGGACTCGGAGACCGGCCAGTTCGGCAAGGCCGACTCGGGCGCGGTGGTGGTGCTCAACGTCAACACCGGCGGCGTCGTGGCCATGGCCACCTACCCCAACTACGACCCGAACGTGTGGACCGGCGGTATCGACCCCAAGGTCTACTCCCAGCTGATCAGCCCGGCCTCCGGCACACCGCTGCTTGACCGCGGCTACCAGGGCGACTACCCGCCAGGCTCCACCTTCAAGGCGGTCACCACCGCGGCCATGCTCCAGGACGGGTTCCCGACCGACGGCACCTACGACTGCTCCACCTCCTTCACCGTCGGCAACCAGGTCTTCCACAACTTCGAGGGCGAGGCCTTCGGGCCGATCACGCTCAAGCGCGCCATTGAGGTGTCCTGTGACACCGTGTTCTACGGGGCGGCCTACAAGATGTGGTCGGCCGACGGCGGGAGCCGGCCGGTGGCGCACCCGGCCGACCCGGTGCAGACCATGGCCACCGCGCTCGGCCTCGGCCACGAGACCGGGATCGACCTGCCCGGCGAGTCCCCCGGCCTGATCCAGACCCGGCAGGAGAAGCTCGCCGAGTGGAAGGCGAACAAGACCAACTGGTGCGCGCACGGCCAGAACGGCTACCCCTCCGTCGCCGCCACCGACCCGGCCAGGGCCGCCTACCTCAAGCAGATCGCCTCGGACAACTGCCAGAACGGCTTCGAGTTCCTGCCCGGCGACGCGGTGCTCGAGGCGATCGGGCAGGGCGGGGTGGAGGTCACCCCGCTGCAGCTGGCCCGCGCCTACGCCACCATCGTCAACGGCGGCGACCTCTACCAGCCGCACCTGCTCCAGGCCGTGCTCGGCCCCGGCGGCAAGGTGGTCAGCACCTACCAGCCCAAGCTGGTGCGGCACGTGGACATCTCCCCGGCCACCCGCAAGTTCATCGTCAACGCGCTCGAGGGCGTCGCGCTGGAGGGCACCGCGTCCGGGGTCTACGGGCCGTGGCCGCAGGGGCAGATCCCGGTGGGCGCCAAGACCGGCACCGCGGACGTCTACGACCAGAACCCGACCTCGGTGTTCGCCTCGGTCGTGCCGGCCGACCACCCGCAGTACGCCGTGGTCATGATGATCCCGCAGGGCGGCCAGGGCGCCCAGGTCTCCGGTCCCGCGGTGGAGCAGATCGAGGAGGCCATGTTCGGCGTGCAGGGCGGCGGCGCGAACCCGAAGCAGGCGCTGCTGCCCACCCCGCCGGCCAAGCTGCCGGTGATCAGCGCGGACGGGCTGCTGCCGGTCAACTACCCGTACCCGCAGCAGTGGCCCCCGGCTCCGCCCACCCCGC
>NZ_JAGSOG010000037.1 GCF_018139695.1 Actinospica durhamensis
ATCCGCAAACCGGAGTCGCGGTCTACTACGCGTACTCGGCGACCGGAGCGGAGTGGATCGAGGTGGGCGGGACCAGCCTGGCCACGCCGATCTGGGCGGCCATCCTGGCCGCGGCCGACCAGGACCGCCGGTGGCGTCGAAGTCGGAGCGGTAGAGCTTCTTGAGCGCGCCGCGGGCGTAGACCGAGCCGGAGCCGATGCAGTGGAAGCCGTGTTCCTCGTACTGGCCGCCGATCGGGTCGTAGCTGAAGATCCGGCCCTCGGCGGCCTCGAGGTCGTAGCCCGCGAACAGCGGGACCACCGCGAGGCCCTGCATGGCCAGGCCCAGGTTGCCCCGGATCATGGTGGCCAGCCGGTTCGCCTTGCCGTCCAGCGAAAGCGTGGTGCCCTCGATCTTCTCGTAGTGCTCCAGTTCGACCTGGAACAGCCGCACCATCTCCACCGCGAGCCCGGCGGTGCCGGCGATGCCCACGCAGGAGTGCTCGTCCGCCGGGAAGACCTTCTCGATCTCCCGCGAGGCGATGACGTTGCCCGCGGTGGCCCGGCGGTCGCCGGCCATGACCACGCCGCCGGGGAAGGTCAGCGCCACGATGGTGGTGCCGTGCGGGGCGTCGAAGGGCAGCGGGCCGCCGCCGGTGCTCAGCCCGGCCGTGCGCCGCCCCGGCAGGTAGTCGGGGTTGTAGGTGGCCAGGAACTCGGTGAACGAGCTCCCCGAGCCGGAGAACGCGGCGCGCATCAGACCGAGGTCGCCGGCCGCACCGCCTTGACCACCCAGCCGTCCCGTCCCTTGGGTTACCACGCGCTCCCTCTCCTCGTCCTCGCAAGCATCGATCGACCTCGAACCTTACCCGCAGCGCGGGTACCCGGGCGTGGCCCGGCCGGATCGCGCGGGCGGATCAGGCGTCTGCCATCGGCCCGCGCGACGCCGCAGGCTACTGCCCGCCCTTTTGCACAAAGCTCCTGACGAAGGATTCGGCGTCGGTCTCGAGGACCTCGTCGATCTCGTCGAGTACGTCCTCGACGTCCTCGGAGAGCTTGGCCTGACGCTCCTTCAGGTCACTGGACTGCTCGACGACCTCCTCGTCGACCTCCTCGTTCTGCCGGGAGGCGCGTTCCTGCCCGCCCGTGTCCTTGGCCGCCATCCGGACCACCCACCTCTCTCGAACCATGGCTCCAGTTCCGCACCCGACTGGCTTCACCCACGACCCTACGCCGGTCCTCGGACACGGGCGCCGGTTTCGGGAAGCGCTCTTGGATCATCCCTGCCCCCCGCGGGGCGCGTTCACACGTTCGGACGGTCGCGCCCCGCCCCGCCCGCGCAATCGTGATGTGTTCGTCGCGGGACGGGGGTGCCCGCGGCCCCCGCGCGGTGCGGGGGCCGGGCCGGGCGCGCGGGCGCTCTAGTTGCCGCCGGTGAGCTCGCGGACCAGGTCGCTGGCCGTGCGACAGCGGTCGATCAGGCCCTCGACGTGCTGGCGGGTGCCGCGCAGCGGGTCGAGGGTGGGGATGCGCTGGAGCGACTCGCGCTCGGGCAGGTCGAAGATGACCGAGTCCCAGGACGCGGCGGCCACCGAGTCGGCGTACTTGTCCAGGCAGCGACCGCGGAAGTAGGCGCGGGTGTCCTCCGGCGGCAGGTCCACCGCGGCGGCGATCTCCTCGTCGCTGACCAGCCGGTCGAACCGGCCGCGGGCGGCCAGGCGCTGGTAGAGGCCCTTGGAGGGGCGCACGTCGGAGTACTGCAGGTCCACCAGGTGCAGCCGGGCGTCCTCCCAGCCCATCCCGTCGCGGGTGCGGTAGCCCTCCAGCAGCTCCAGCTTGGCCACCCAGTCCAGCTCGCGGCGCAGCAGCATCGGGTCGGCCTCGAGCCGGGTGAGCACCGACTCCCAGCGGTCGAGCACCTCCTGGGTGACCGGGTCCACGTCGGTGCCGAGGCGGTCCTCGACGTACTTGCGGGCCTGCTCGAAGTACTCCATCTGGAGCTGAACGGCCGTCAGCTTGCGTCCGGAGCGCAGCTTGACCAGGTGCTTGAGGGTCGGGTCGTGGGAGACCTCGTGCAGCGTGCGCACCGGCTGGTCCACGGTGAAGTCGGCCCCGATGAACCGGTCCTCGATCATCGCAAGCACCAGCGAGGTGGTGCCCATCTTCAGGAAGATGGAGATCTCGGCCAGGTTCGCGTCGCCGATGATCACGTGCAGCCTGCGGTGCTTCTCCGGGTCGGCGTGCGGCTCGTCGCGGGTGTTGATGATGGGCCGCTTGAGCGTGGTCTCGAGGCCGACTTCGACCTCGAAGAAGTCGGCACGCTGGGAGATCTGGAAGCCGTGCGAGCGCCCGTCCTGGCCGATGCCCACCCGCCCGGAGCCGGCGAAGACCTGCCGGGTGACGAAGAAGGGGGTCAGGTGCCGGACGATGTCGGCGAACGGGGTGGAGCGCGAGACCAGGTAGTTCTCGTGCGAGCCGTAGGAGGCGCCCTTGTTGTCGGTGTTGTTCTTATAGAGGTTGATCGGCAGCGAGCCGGGCACCAGGGCGGCGAAGCGGGCCGCCTCGGCCATGATCAGCTCGCCGGCCTTGTCCCAGATCACCGCGTCGCGCGGGTTGGTGACCTCGGGGGTGGAGTACTCGGGGTGGGCGTGGTCGACGTAGAGCCGGGCGCCGTTGGTGAGGATGACGTTGGCCAGGCCCGAGTCCTCGTCGGTCAGCTGGCTGGTGTCGGCCAGCTCCCTGGCCAGGTCGAACCCGCGCGCGTCGCGCAGCGGATTCTCCTCCTCGAAGTCCCACCGGGCGCGCCGGGCCCGTTGCATCGCCGTCGCGTACGCGTTGACGATCTGCGAGGAGGTGAGCATCGCGTTGGCGTTCGGATGCCCCGGCACCGAGATGCCGTATTCGGTTTCGCTGCCCATGACCCGACGAACGCTCATGCCCTAGCTCCCTCGGCACGCTGCGGGGACGCATGCATGAGCGCTGTGCCCATCGGTTCGCTCGCAAGCTCGCTCATGAGGACCAGCTTAGGCACAGGCGGCTGCGGAAGGGACCAGCTTCGACCACGGTTTCTCCCCGAGTCGGGACGGGGCGCGACGGCTGTGTCGCGCCCCGTACGCCAGTGTGGCTACAGGTACTGCCCGGTGTTGGCGACGGTGTCGATGGACCGTCCGCTCTCCGCGCCCTTCTTGCCGGACACCAGGGTGCGGATGAACACGATCCGCTCGCCCTTCTTTCCGGAGATCCGGGCCCAGTCGTCCGGGTTGGTGGTGTTGGGCAGGTCCTCGTTCTCCTTGAACTCGTCGACGCAGGCGCCGAGCAGGTGGGAGATGCGCAGACCCTTGGCGTTGTGGTCCAGGAAGTCCTTGATCGCCGACTTCTTCGCCCGGTCCACGATGTTCTGGATCATCGCACCGGAGTTGAAGTCCTTGAAGTAGAGCACTTCCTTGTCGCCGTTGGCGTAGGTGACCTCGAGGAAGCGGTTCTCGTCGGTCTCCGAGTACATCCGCTCGACCGTGGTCTGGATCATCGCCAGCACCGTGGCGGTGCGGTCCCCGCCGTTCTCCCGCAGGTCGTCCTCGTGTAGCGGGAGGGTGGTGGTGATGTACTTCGAGAAGATGTCCTTGGCCGCCTCGGCGTCCGGACGCTCGATCTTGATCTTCACGTCCAGCCGGCCCGGGCGCAGGATCGCCGGGTCGATCATGTCCTCGCGGTTGGAGGCGCCGATGACGATGACGTTCTCCAGGCCCTCGACGCCGTCGATCTCCGAGAGCAGCTGCGGGACGATGGTGTTCTCCACGTCCGAGGACACGCCCGAGCCGCGGGTGCGGAAGAGCGAGTCCATCTCGTCGAAGAACACGATGACCGGCGTGCCCTCGCTGGCCTTCTCCCGCGCGCGCTGGAAGACCAGGCGGATGTGCCGCTCGGTCTCGCCGACGTACTTGTTGAGCAGCTCGGGGCCCTTGATGTTGAGGAAGTAGCTCTTGCCCGCCTCCTTGCCCGAGATCTCCGCGACCTTCTTGGCCAGCGAGTTGGCCACGGCCTTGGCGATCAGGGTCTTGCCGCACCCGGGCGGGCCGTAGAGCAGCACGCCCTTCGGCGGCCGCAGCTCGTGCTCGCGGAAGAGCTCCTTGTGCAGGTAGGGCAGTTCGACCGCGTCCCGGATCAGCTCGATCTGGCCGGAGAGGCCGCCGATCGAGGCGTAGTCGATGTCCGGCACCTCCTCGAGCACCAGGTCCTCGACCTCGGACTTGGGCACGCGCTCGTAGACGTAGCCGGAGCGCGGCTCGAGCAGGAGGGCGTCGCCGGCCCGGATGACCGTGTCCATGAGCGGCTCGGCCAGGCGCACCACCCGCTCCTCGTCGGTGTGTCCGACGACCAGGGCGCGGGCGCCGTCCTCGAGCAGCTCCTTGAACGAGACGATCTCGCCGACCTTCTCGAAGCCGTGGACGGCGATGATGTTGAGCGCCTCGTTGAGCATCACCTCGCGGCCGGGCTGGAGCTCGTCGAGCTCGACCCCCGGGGCCACGGCGACGCGCAGCTTGCGGCCGCCGGTGAAGATGTCCACCGTGCCGTCCTCGTGCTCCTCGAGGAAGACGCCGAAGCCGCTGGGCGGCTGGGCGAGCCGGTCGATCTCCTCCTTGAGCGCGACGATCTGGTCGCGGGCGTCGCGCAGCGTCGCCACCAGCCGTTCGTTCTTCGCGGTGAGCCCGGACACGGTGACTTGGAGTTCACTGATCCGGTCTTCGAGCGCACGGCTGCCGCGCGGGGTCTCGGCCAGGCGCCGGCGCAGCAGCGCCACTTCCTGCTCGAGGAAGGCAACCTGGTTCAGCGCGTCCTGGCCGGAGCCGGGCTCGCTGCCGAGCGGGCCGCCTCGGCCTGCTCGGGAGCCGGGGCGCAGGGGCTTGTCGTCTTCGTGGGCTGGCACGGTCCTTCACCTCCTCGCGGAGTGTTGTGACGTCACAACGACCCTACCTGCGTTCGGGGGCGGCCAAACCGCCGCACCCGTCGCTCGTGTCGGCGGACCTCCCGCTGGTCGGGTGTCCGGTGTCGACAACACTGCCGTCTCCACTGTGGATTCCCCCTTCACCGCTCGTTATGTAGACGGTTGGGCAACCCGTTCGGATCAACGTTTCGGTCGGATCCGCGCCGGAGCACGATCATTACCCGTATCGTGCCCCGCTGTCGAGGGCTTTCGGTGAATCGGGTCCGGATGTCCCCGGGCGGGATGAAGTTGTTAGGTTAGGGGGTGTAAGGCTTCGTGAGATTGGGGATGACCGGCCGGATGAGCAGCGAGGATCTCGAGGTCTGGATCGATCAGGACCTGTGCACCGGCGACGGGCTGTGCGTGCAGTACGCCCGGGACGTCTTCGAACTCGACATCGACGGATTGGCCTATGTGAAGGACGATGCCGGGGCGCTGCGCCAGCAGGCCGGGGAACGCATCCCGGTGCCGGCGGCCCTGGTCCTGGACGTGATCGACTCGGCGAAGGAGTGCCCCGGCGAGTGCATCCACGTCCACCGGCGGGCGGACGGCGTGGCCGTCGCGGGGCCGCTCGCGGAGGACTAGGGGGCTACGGACTTCAGGGGGGCGCGTTCGGCCGGGATCGCTTCGAGATCACACCGGCCTGCGCCGCGGAGCCGGGAGGTTTGCCCCGGCTCCGGGGGCGGGAAGTCTACGGCAGGTCGCCGCGGCGGGCGATCCGGGCCGCGCGGGCATCGGCCTCGTCCACCGGGTCCACGGCCTCCACGCCCTCCCAGGCGTCGCCGAGCTCGGCCGCGGCCTTGGCCGGGCGCCGGCGCCGGACCGGCACCTCCACCCCGTCGGCCACGCGGCGGGCGGTGACCAGGAAGCCGGTGTGGCCGACCATGCGGTGGTCCGGACGCACCGCGAGGCCCTCGACGTGCCAGGAGCGCACCAGGCTCTCGAACGGCGCGGGCTCGGCGAAGCGGCCGTGCTCGCGGATGGTCTCCACCGTGCGGGAGAGCTGCGTGGTGGTGGCGACGTAGCAGATCAGCACGCCTCCGGGCACCAGCACCTTGGCGACGGCGTCCACGCACTCCCACGGGGCGAGCATGTCCAGCACGACCCGGTCCACCTCGTCCGGGCGCAGCGCGCCCACCAGGTCGCCCAGGGTCAGCGTCCAGGCCGGGTGCGGGCCGCCGAAGAAGGTCTGCACGTTGCGCTCGGCGATCGCGGCGAAGTCCTCGCGCCGCTCGTAGGAGTAGACCCGTCCGCCGTCGCCCACGGCGCGCAGCAGGGAGCAGGTCAGCGCGCCGGAGCCGACCCCGGCCTCAAGCACGCGGGCACCCGGGTACACGTCGGCCATCGCCACGATCTGGGCGGCGTCCTTCGGGTAGACCACGGCGGCGCCGCGCGGCATGGAGAGCACGTAGTCGGACAGCAGCGGGCGCAGCGCCAGGTACTCCATGCCGCCGGTGGAGCGCACCACGGTGCCCTCGGGCTCGCCGAGCAGCGCGTCGTGGTCGAAGTACCCCTTGTGCGTGTGGAACTGCTTGCCGGGGGTGAGCGCGAAGGTGTGGTGCCGGCCCTTGGTGTCGGTCAGCTGGACCAGGTCGCCGGGCTTGAACGGGCCCTGGCGGTGGCTCTTGCCGGTCTCTTCGGGACGCTGGTCGGCTGACTCGTACGTTTCACTCACCGGTGGATTCTAACGGCCGGACGGAGCCCACTCGGCCAACGCCCGCGGCGCGGGGTCCGCGGCCGGGCCCGGCGGGCGGTCGCGGGCCCGGTCAGCGGCCGAGGAAGGCGTGCTCGACGTCGGCGGCCGCGAGCACCCCGAAGATCGCCCCGTCCGGCTCGGTGACCAGGTACTCGGGGGCCGGGGTGGCCCGCAGGGCCTGCAGCAGCGCCTCGCCGTTCAGGTCGGCGGTGAGGGTCAGGCCCGGGCGCAGCGCGCGGGAGAGGGTGCCCACCTGGACCCAGGGGTGGCGCTCGATCGGGGTGGCGGCCACCGCGGCCTCGTGCACGATCGCGGTCGGACGGCCGTCGTGGTCGACCACGAGCAGGCTGCGGGCGCCCACGGCCGCGGCCCGGCGCAGCGCCTCGGCCAGCGGCAGGTCCGCGGTGACCGGGATGGCGCGGCGGGTGAGCGAGCGGGCGTGCAGCGTGGGGATGCGCTCGCGCAGCCGGGCCACGGTGAGCGACTGGGAGGCGCCGATGAAGATGAACGAGGCGATGAACGCGGCCCACACCAGCGTGTAGAGACCCTCGCCGCTGGTGGCGTTGGGCGTGGTGACCATGGCGTAGATCAGCACGCCGACGGCCAGCACCCGGCCGGTCCAGGCCGCGGCCACGGTGCCGGTGAGCGGGTTGCGGCTGATCGCCCAGACCGCCGAGCGCAGCACCCGGCCGCCGTCCAGCGGCAGGCCGGGGAGCATGTTGAAGATGCCGACCACCATGTTGGACACCCACAGCGCGGTGACCAGGTACTGCAGGGCGTTGAACAGCAGCGAGCTGGTCGGGTGGTCCATCAGCTTCCACACGCCGAAGAAGATCCCGCCGAGGGCGAAGGAGAGCGCGGGCCCGGCCACCGCGACGGCGAACTCCCGGCGCGGGGTGTCCGGCTCCTTCTCGATCTCGGAGACGCCGCCGAGGAAGTAGATCACGATCCGGCGCACCGGGAGGCCGAAGCTCTTGGCCACGACCGAGTGCGCCAGCTCGTGCAGCAGCACGGACAGGTAGAGCAGCACGGCGAAGCCGAACGCGATCAGGTATCGCCAGTTGCCGAACGCCTCGTTGTTGATGTCCCGGCCGAAGTAGTAGGTGATGAACGCGGCGATCAGGAACCACGTGGGGGAAACGACGATGGGGATCCCGAAGGGGGCGCCCATGGGGATGCCGCCGCCCGCCGTGCGCTGGGGGTCCGGCTTCCCGCCCTGGTTCTCGTTCTGGTCGCTCACAAGGCGATGCTACGGGTTGCTCAGCTCCCAGGTCTCACGCGGCCTGGCAGGCACCCTGTGTCGGAGGGGGCGGCTAGGGTCTTCGGACATGGGTGAGCTCGACTTGGAGACGGTCGTTCCGACCGAGGACGGCGCGCTGTTCGACGCCGGTCCGGGGGTGGTGAAGCTGCCCGCGGCGCTCTCGCCGTCGCGCGCCGGCGACTTCCAGCAGTGTCCGCTGCTCTACCGGCTGCGGGTGCTGGACAAGGTGCCGGAGCCGCCGAACGCCGCGGCGACCAAGGGCACGCTGGTGCACGCGGTGCTCGAGCGGCTGTTCGACCTGCCCGCGGGGCGGCGTACCCCGACGGAGGCGGTGGAGCTGCTGCGGCCGCAGTGGGAGAAGCTGCTGGCCCAGCGCCCGGAGCTGGGCGGCCTTTTCGCCACGGACGACGAGCGCGCGGCCTGGCTGACCGAGGCCGAGGCGCTGCTCGGGACGTACTTCACGCTGGAGGACCCGAACCGGCTCGAGCCCGCGCAGCGGGAGCTGTTCGTGCGGGCGCCGATGGGCGAGGGCGAGGACAAGCTGCTGCTGCGCGGCTTCGTGGACCGCCTCGACGTGGCGCCGGGCGGGCAGCTGCGGGTGGTGGACTACAAGACCGGCAAGGCCCCGCCGCCCGGGTACGAGGAGAAGACGCTCTTCCAGATGAAGTTCTACGCCCTGGTGCTGTGGAAGGCGCGCGGCGTGGTGCCCAAGCGGCTGCAGCTGCTGTTCCTGGGCAACGGCGAGGTGCTCACCTACGACCCGAGCGAGGCCGACCTGCTCGCGGTCGAACGCAAGATCGCCGGGATTTGGGCCGCGATCCGGCAGGCGGCGGAGAGCCGGCAGTGGCAGCCCAAGCCCTCGGAGCTGTGCGGCTGGTGCAGCTTCCGGGCCCTGTGCTCGGCCCAGGGCGGGGTGCAGCCGCCCGCGCCCGAGGTGCGGATCGGAAAGGTGGAGTGAGCGGGAACCGGGGCGGGCCGCGGGTCGAGCTCGGCCGAGGGAGGGTGCTGCCGGGAAGGCCCGCCGAGGGCTGATTCAGACCGCCTACACCGGAGCGGACGCGGCGTCAGGATCGTTCTCCAGGCGCTCGATCGCGGCGAGCAGCCGTCGCGCGTCGGCCGGTGAGCGCAGCAGGTGCGCTGTCTCGTCGACCGGCTCGTCGACATCCGTCGGCGCCGATACCCGTGGCTCACGTGTGCCCGCCCGCGCGGACTCCGCCGTTCCCACGTCGGACATCATGGCATCTTCGCCGCCGACCGGATCTCAGTGCGCGATCAGCATGATGCCGATGACGACGCCGGCCGAGGCGGCCATGCGCAGCCGGCCGAAGCCCTCCTTGAGCACTAGGGCGCCGATGGCGGCGCCGATCAGGATGCTGGTCTCGCGCAGGGTGGCCACCTCGGCCAGGCCGCCGCGGGTCTGGGCCCACAGCACCAGGGTGTAGGCGGTCATGGCGACGAGGCCGCCGGTCAGGCCGCGCGCGGTGCCCTGGCGCAGCGAGGGCAGGAAGCGGGAGCGGCGCAGCAGGGCGACGCCGAGGAGCACGAGCACGGCGGAGATGAGGAACGACCAGCACGAGTAGGCCAGGAAGCCGCCGGCCCGGCGCACGGACACGCCGTCGACCACGGTGTAGCTGGCGATGGTCAGGCCGGTGCCCACGGCCGCGGCCACCGCGGGCAGGTCGGCCCGGGTGGGCATGCCGTCGGAGAAGGCCAGGGCGAGCAGGCCGACGCAGACCACGACGATGCCGCCGGCTTCCAGCCCTGACATCGGCTGGCCGACCACGAAGGTGGCCACCAGCGCGACCACCAGCGGCGAGGTGCCGCGCGCGAGCGGGTACATCCGGCCGAAGTCGCCGAGCCGGTAGGCCAGGACGAGGCCGAAGTTGTAGAACGCCTGGAGCACGCCGGAGACGATCATCCAGGGCCACACGGCGTGCGCGGGCGGGCGCAGGAACGGCAGCAGCAGGACCGCCGCGCCGCCGGAGGCCACCGCGATCAGGGCGACGGCGGCGAGCCGGTCCCTGGCCGTGTGTGCGAGCGCGTTCCAGAACGCGTGCAGGACCGCGGAACCCAGGACCACCGCCACGACCATTGTCGACACGCTCGCAGCCTAGCGCGAAACTCCACCCCTGTCCGCAACTTGTCTGTACAAGTTGGGAGCGGGCGGAGGCTCGCCGGCCGTCCTCGAGCCCTGAGAGCCTCAGGGCCCGGTGTCACAGGGCGCTGAGGAACGCGAGGTCGACGCCCTCGAGGGTGGCCACTCTGGTCACCTTCGGGTGCTGCGCGATGAGGGTCTCGGCGTGCGGGACGGACAGCACCCGGCAGCCGGCCGCGGCGCCCGCGGCCGTGCCGATCGGCGAGTCCTCGATCACGACGCACTCCTCGGCCGACACGCCGAGCAGCCGGGCCGCGAGCAGGTAGGGCTCGGGGTCCGGCTTGGAGCGCACCACGTCGTCGCTGGAGACGGTGTGCCGGAAGAAGGCCGCGCCGATCCCGCCGAGGCAGGCGTCGACGATGCTGCGCGGCGAGGCGGAGACGAGCGCGGTCGGCACGCCCGCGGCCTCGAGCTCCACCAGCAGCTCCTTGGCCCCGGGCATCAGCTCCACGCCCTGCGCCAGGATCGGCACCATCGCCCGCTCGATCCGGTCGCTCAGCTCCTGCCAGGTCAGCGGCAGGGCGCTGACCTCGAGCAGGTACTTGCAGGCCACCTCGTTGGGCTGGCCGAGCACGTGCGGCCAGTGCTCCGGACCGAGCTCGTAGCCGAGCTCGGCCAGCAGGGCCACCTCGGTGTCGAACCATATGGGCTCGGAGTCGATCAGGGTGCCGTCCATGTCGAACAGCACGGCGGTCGGCTCAGGCATGCGGGCCCCGCTTAGGCATTGAAGTACTTCGCTTCCGGGTGGTGGACGACGATGGCGTCGGTGGACTGCTCGGGGTGCAGCTGGAACTCCTCGGACAGCTCGACGCCGATGCGGTGCGCGCCGAGCAGGTCCACGATCTTGGCCCGGTCCTCCAGGTTCGGGCAGGCGCCGTAGCCGAGGGAGAAGCGCGCCCCGCGGTACTCGAGCTTGAGCATGCCGTCGAGCGTCGCCGGGTCCTGCGAGCCGAAGCCGAGCTCGCCGCGCACCCGGGCGTGCCAGTACTCGGCGAGCGCCTCGGTCAGCTGGACCGAGAGGCCGTGCAGCTCCATGTAGTCGCGGTAGGCGTTGGCCTGGAACAGCTTCGCCGTCTCGGTCGCGATCCGCGAGCCCACCGTGACCAGCTGGAAGCCGACCACGTCCGGGCCGTCCGAGCTCTCGGCCGGGCGGTAGAAGTCGGCCAGGCACAGGTGCCGGTCGCGGCGCTGGCGCGGGAAGGTGAAGCGGGTGCGCTCGCCGCCGTCCTCGTCCAGCACGATCAGGTCGTCGCCCTTGGACACGGCCGGGAAGAAGCCGTAGACCACCGCGGCGTCGAGCAGGTTCTCGGTGTGCAGCCGGTCCAGCCACATCCGCAGCCGGGGCCGGCCCTCGGTCTCCACCAGCTCGTCGTAGCTCGGGCCGTCGCCGCCGCGGGCCGCGCGCAGGCCCCACTGGCCGAGGAAGGTGGCCCGCTCGTCGAGCCAGGAGGCGTAGTCGTTGAGCTGGATGCCGCGGATGACGCGGTTGCCCCAGAACGGCGGGGTCGGGATCGGGTTGTCCACGGCCACGTCCGAGCGGTCCGGCATGTCCTCGGGCTCGGTCACCTGCAGCCGGGCGCCGGAGCCGGCCACCCGCCGCTCGCGCCGGGCCGGCAGCGCGGCCCCGGGCACGCCGGTCTTGATCGCGGCGACCGCGTCCATCAGGCGCAGGCCCTCGAAGGCGTCCCTGGCGTAGCGCACCTCGCCCTCGTACACCTCGGCGAGGTCCTGCTCGACGTAGGCGCGGGTGAGCGCGGCGCCGCCGAGCAGCACCGGCCAGCGCGCGGCCACCCCGCGCGCGTTCATCTCCTGCAGGTTCTCCTTCATCACCACGGTGGACTTCACCAGCAGGCCGCTCATCCCGATGACGTCGGCCTTGTGCTCCTCGGCGGCGTCCAGGATCGCCGTGAGCGGCTGCTTGATGCCGATGTTGACGACGTTGTAGCCGTTGTTGGTCAAGATGATGTCGACCAGGTTCTTGCCGATGTCGTGCACGTCGCCCTTGACGGTGGCCAGCACGATGGTGGCCTTGCCGCTGGCGTCGGTCTTCTCCATGTGCGGCTCGAGGTGGGCCACCGCGGCCTTCATCACCTCGGCGGACTGGAGCACGAAGGGCAGCTGCATCTGGCCGGAGCCGAACAGCTCGCCGACCGTCTTCATGCCGTCCAGCAGCACCTCGTTGACGATCGCGAGCGCGGGCCTGGCCTGCAGCGCCTCGTCGAGGTCGGTCTCCAGGCCCTGGCGCTCGCCGTCCACGATGCGCGCCTTGAGCCGCTCCTCGAGCGGCATCGCGGCCAGCTCCTGCGCCCGCGTCTCCTTGGCCGAGGCCGCCGAGACGCCCTGGAAGAGCTCGAGCAGCCGGGAGAGCGGGTCGTAGCCCTCGGCGCGCCGGTCGTAGATCAGGTCGAGGGCGGCCTCGCGCCGGTCCTCCGGGATCCGGTTGATCGGCAGGATCTTGGAGGCGTGCACGATCGCGGAGTCCAGGCCGGCCTCGGAGCACTCGTGCAGGAAGACGGAGTTGAGCACCTGGCGGGCGGCCGGGTTCAGGCCGAAGGAGATGTTGGAGAGGCCGAGGGTGGTCTGCACCTGCGGGTGCAGCCGCTTGAGCTCGCGGATGGCCTCGATCGTCTCCAGGCCGTCGCGGCGCGATTCCTCGAGTCCCGAGCCGATGGTGAAGGTCAGGCAGTCCACCAGGATCGCGGACTCCGGCACGCCCCAGTTCCCGGTGATGTCGGCGATCAGCCGCTCGGCGATCTCCACCTTCTTCGCCGCGGTGCGGGCCTGGCCCTGCTCGTCGATGGTCAGCGCGACCACGCCGGCGCCGTGCTCGGCCGCCAGCCGCATGACCCGGGTGAACCGGGAGTCCGGGCCGTCGCCGTCCTCGTAGTTGACCGAGTTGAGCACGGCGCGGCCGCCGAGGTGCTCGAGGCCGGCCTGGAGCACCCCGGGCTCGGTGGAGTCGAGCACGATCGGCAGGGTGGAGGCGGTGGCCAGGCGTCCGGCCAGCTCGTTCATGTCGGCCACCCCGTCCCGGCCGACGTAGTCCACGCACAGGTCAAGCAGGTGCGCGCCGTCCCTGATCTGGGCGCGGGCGATCTCCACGCAGCCGTCCCAGTCCTCGGCGATCATGGCCTCGCGGAAGGCCTTGGAGCCGTTGGCGTTGGTGCGCTCGCCGATGGCCAGGTAGCTGGCGTCCTGGTGGAAGGGCACGGACTGGTAGAGCGAGGCCGCGGCGGGCTCGGGCTTGGGGTGGCGCACCGGCGGGACCGCGCCGTGCACGCGCTCGACCAGCCGGCGCAGGTGCTCGGGGGTGGTGCCGCAGCACCCTCCGACGAGGTTCAGGCCGTAGTCGGCGATGAAACGTTCCTGCGCGTCGGCGAACTGTTCGGGCGTCAGCGGGTAGTAGGAGCCGTCCTTGGTGAGCACCGGAAGGCCCGCGTTGGGCATGCAGGCCAGGCCGATCTGGGCGTACTTGGCCAGGTGGCGCAGGTGCTCGCTCATCATGTCCGGACCGGTGGAGCAGTTCAGGCCGATCAGGTCGATGCCGAGCGGCTCGAGCGCGGTGAGCGCGGCGCCGATCTCGGAGCCGATGAGCATCACGCCGGTGGTCTCCACGGCCACCGAGACGATCAGCGGCAGGTCCACCCCGGCCGCGGCCATGGCCCGCTTGGCGCCGATCACCCCGGCCTTGACCTGCAGCAGGTCCTGACAGGTCTCGAACAGCACGGCGTCCACGCCGCCCGCGATCATGCCCTCGACCTGGGCCTGGTAGCCGTCCCGGACGGTGGCGAAGGGGATGTGGCCGAGCGAGGGCAGCTTGGTGCCGCCGCCGGCCGAGCCGAGCACCCAGCGCGGGCGCTCGGGCGTGGAGTAAGCGTCCGCGGACTCGCGGGCGATGCGCACCGCGGCCTCGGCCAGTTCGTAGATCCGGTCCTCGAGCCCGTATTCGCCGAGCGCGGTCCGGTTGGTGCCGAAGGTGTTCGTCTCCACGCAGTCCACGCCGGCTTCGAAGTACGCGTCGTGGATGGAGCGCACGACGTCGGGCCGCGAGATGTTGAGGACCTCGTTGCAGCCCTCATGCCCCTGGAAGTCCTCGAGCGTGAGCTCGACCTGCTGGAGCATGGAGCCCATGGCCCCGTCTGCGATCACGACGCGCTCGGTGAGCGCCTGACGGAGCGATGCGGCGCGGCTGCTGCTCATCACTGGCCCTTCGATCGGTGAACTGGGGAAACCCGCTTACGCTCTAAGCGTACCGATCGGCGACGACACGCCGGTCCGGTGTCCACAGGGCGTAGGCTGGGCATGCGCTTAGTTGCCACGGCGCGCCGCACGGGCCGCCGCAGACGGAATCGGGGTGGCGCGGCCGTGGCGGGACCGACGACGACGAGGAGGCACGGTTGATCGAGCTCGAGGAACTGCCCGAGCTGGTCGACCCGGTGATGATCGCGGCCTTCGAGGGCTGGAACGACGCCGCGGACGCGGCCTCGAACGCCGTGCGCCATCTGGCCGAGGTTCTCGACGCCGACCTGTTCGGCGCGATGGATGCCGAGGACTACTACGACTTCCAGGTCAACCGGCCCACGCTGGCGCTGACCGAGGACGGCGAGCGCGAGCTGGTCTGGCCGACCACCCGGTTCTCGGTGGCCCGGGTTCCGGCCGCGGCCCATCCCGAGTCGGGTGAGACGCAGGAGCCGGCCGTGCGCGACGTCGTGCTGGTGCACGGCATCGAGCCCAACATGCGCTGGCAGTCCTTCGCCGAGGAGCTGTTCGACCTGGCCAGGGACCTGGGTGTGACCACGATCGTGGTGCTCGGGGCGCTGCTCGCGGACGTGCCGCACACCCGGCCGGTGCCGGTCTCCGGCTCGTCCGGGGACCCGGAGCTGTGCTCCGCGCACGGCCTTGAGCCCCCGACCTATCAGGGTCCGACCGGCATCAACGGCGTGCTGCAGGAACTGGCCAGGCAGGAGGAGATCCCGCTGGCCTCGTTCTGGGCCGCGGTGCCGCACTACGTGGCGCAGGCGCCGTGCCCGAAGGCCACCCTGGCGCTGATCCGCCGGCTCGAGGACGTACTCGACCTGACCATCCCGGTGGGCGACCTGCCGCAGGAGGCGCAGGAGTGGGAGACCGGGGTGGACGAGCTGGCCGGGGAGGACAGCGAGGTGGCGGAGTACGTGCGCAGCCTCGAGGAGGCGAAGGACACCGCGGACCTGCCCGAGGCCAGCGGTGAGGCGATCGCGCTGGAGTTCGAGCGCTACCTGCGCCGGCACGAGCGGCGCCGCCGCGGCGGCGGGGTCGCGGGCGAGGACGGTCCGGCGACGGGGAACTGACGCCGGGCCTGGCGGCCGCCGCGCTCCGGCGCGAGCACGTCGGTCAGTCGAACAGTTCACGGCGGCAGGCACCGGTGAAGAACTCCTCGTCGTCCAGCAGGGCGGTGGTGACGACGAGGCCGACGACGGTGCCGGTGGGCGTCTCGGCGCGGCAGCGGTGCAGCACGCGCTGCGGGCGCAGGCCCACCTCGATGATCCGCACGGCCCGGTCGGCCGGCAGCCGGGGCTGAAGCGCACGGGTCATCAGATCGCGGCGGGTGCGCCTCGGGGCGGCCTGGTGCCCGTGCGAGCGGGCGTTCTCACGCCCGCGGTTCCACGCGAGGAACGCCGGCCACAGCGGCATGCACCAGTCGCGCAGCCCCGGCAGGTCGCGCAGTGAGTCGAATCCGGGTTCGTCCAATCCGGGCGGCGGCCGCGACTCGTCCAGGTCCGAGCCGAAGACGCGCGGCGCGCACAGGGCCGCGGTGTGCCGCTCTCGCAGCCGCTCCCACTGCTCCGGCACGGACGGGTCCCACACCGCGGGACGGCCGGATCCGGCCGGGAGCGCGAGGTCCTCGGACGTCGTCTCCCCGTGCATGAAGTACAGCCACTGCCAGGCCATATCGTCGCTGACCATCACCGAGCCGGTGCCCCCGCGGTCTAATCTGCGCATACTGATTCCCCTAAAGCCAGAGCGCTGATACTCTGGCTCAGGCTAACGGGGAAACACGGGGGTGTCGACGGGGAGGGCTCGCCACGGCGTGCCCGGGTCGGGGCTGCCCGGACTCCGTGCCGCGCACGAGTTCTGACGGTTTCATACCTGGGGAGTAGACGATGCCGCACAGACGATTCCTCCATCCCTTCAAGATCGGCGGCGCGTTCGCCGCCGTCCTGGCCCTGGCGGTCGTCGCCGGGCCGGCCGCGAGCGCGCAGGCCGCGAGCACGGGCTCGGCCGCCGCGAAGAGCAGCGCCACCAGCACCATCGCCACGACGTCGTACGTGACGGCGCCGGCGAAGATCATCGGTTTCGACGCCGCCATCGCCAAGGCGCACGGCTACGTGATCAAGAAGGACGCGCAGGGCCGGGAGTACTCGGTCAAGGCTTCGGAGGCCGGGCTCTCCCAGTCCGCGCTCGCCCTGCAGCCCCAGAACGAGGTGACGCTGAGCGGCAACTGCGGCTCTTCGTTCATGGAATACACCGCAATCGGGAGTAAGAAGGCCACCGTCTACACCGGCTTCAGCCTGGTCGGTTCCAGCGCCTACTACTACGACTGGGACGTGGCGGTCACCGACTCGGCGGGCACCGGCACCGAGGAGTTCTACGACTACCTCGACTCCGACTGGTCCTGGTCCACCATCTGGTTGACCTCGCACTCGGTCACCGGCTACTCGACGGCGCGCGTCGTCTACGGGTACGCCTACCAGCTCGACGGCGGCATCTGCTACTCGGAGCTGCCCGCGGCCTCGACCACGCTCTACTGAGCACTGATTCACCGATCACCGGGGGCGTGTCGGCTGACGCAGCGTCAGCCGACACGCCCTCGGGCTGCTCAGTTCGCCATCCACAGGTCGGGGCCGAAGACCTCGTAGTGGACGGACTCGGCGGGTACGCCGCGCTCGATCAGGCCGTCCCGCAGGGCCCGCATGAACGGCAGCGGGCCGCACAGGTACGCGGTCACCCCTTCGGGCAGGTCGATGCCGGCGAGGTCGGCGCGGCCCAGCGCGGCGCCG
Source organism: Actinospica durhamensis (assembly GCF_018139695.1). Lineage (GTDB taxonomy): Bacteria > Actinomycetota > Actinomycetes > Streptomycetales > Catenulisporaceae > Actinospica > Actinospica durhamensis. The sequence goes on from NZ_JAGSOG010000037.1 coordinate 17,109, forward strand.
TCCGGCAGGCCTTCGGGGGCCTGCTCGTACCACAGGTGCAGCGCGGCCCCGGGCAGGGCGGCGACGAGGCGGCGCTGGTCGGCCTCGTGCGCGTGGTCGGCGGGAGTGCGGTCGGCGTGCAGGACGGTCACCGGCCGGCTCGAACCGCTCGCGGCCAGGTGGTCGAGCATGGCGAGCACCGGCGTGACGCCGATGCCGGCGGAGGCCAGCAGCACGGGGGCGTCGCCCTCGGGCAGCACCAGGTCGCCGCCGGGCACGGAGACGGTGAGCCGGTCACCGGGACGGGCGCGGGCGTGCAGGTGCGCGGAGACCTCGCCCGCGGGGCCCGCCGCGTCGGCCGGGACCCGCTTGACGGTGATCCGCCAGTCCCCGCGCCCGGGCGCGGCCACGAGGCTGTACTGGCGGATCTGCCGGGCGCCGTCCGGCAGCGCGATCCGCACACTGATGTACTGGCCGGGGCGGAACGGGCCGGCCTGGGTGCCGTCGGGGCGGCGCAGCACCAGCGTGACGGCGTCCGCGGTCTGCTCGATCCGCTCGGCGATCTCCAGGCTCTGCCACACCTCGCCTTCGGCCACCCCGGCCTCGCGGTAGAGCCCTGCCTCGAGCGCGATGAGGGACTCGGCCATCAGCCAGTAGACCTCGTCCCAGGCGGCGGCCACCTCGGGGGTGACCGCACCGCCGAGGACCTCGGCGATCGCGGCGAACAGGTGCCGGTGCACGATCTTGTACTGGTCCGCGGATATGCCGAGGGAGACGTGCTTGTGCGCGATCCGGGAGAGCATCGCCTCGGGCGCGGTGCCCGGATTCGCCACCAGCGCCGCGGCGAAGCCCGCCACCGCGCCGGCCAGCGCCCTGCGCTGCTCGCCGTTGGCCTGGTTGCCCCGGTTGAACAGGTCGGTGAGCAGTTCGGGGTGGGCCTCGAACAGCTTCCGGTAGAACAGCTCGGTGATGTCCTCGACGGCCGCGCCGACGACGGGCAGGGTGGCGCGGATGACCGGGGCGGACTGTTCGGAGAGCATGGGACGCTCCTTAGTTCGGTGTGGCTCGGCTGAGCTCGGCGCTTAATTGGTATGTGATCTGCGTATTAAAGGGCGCGGGAATGCCTTGTCCGGGCAGGGGGGATCGGCCGCGCGCGGGCGGTCGGGGCAGTCGGGTCGCAGCCGCCGCGACGTTGCGGCGGGCGGGGCGTGAGGTGCGGCGGATCAGCCGGTGCGGCGCGCGCCGAGTCCCACCAGGGCGGGACCGGTGGGCGAAGCCACCAGGTCGGCCACGGTGATCCGGTCGAGCTCGGCGTAGAAGGCCCGCTGCGCCTCGCGCAGCGCGCCGCGCAGCCGGCAGGCGGCGCGCAGCGGACACGGCGGATCGCCCTCGCAGGCGACCACTTCCTCGTCCCCTTCCAGCTGCCTGACCAGCCAGCCCACGCTCGCCTGGCGGCCGAGGGCGGTGAGCTCGAGCCCGCCGCCGCGGCCCCGGCGGGTGTGGACCACGCCCAGGTGTTGCAGCCTGCTGATCGCCTTGGCCATGTGCGTGTAGGGCACGTCCATGACCTCGGCCACCTCGCGTGTGGTCAGCGCGTCCGCCGAGCCGGCCACGGCGAGCCGCATCACGGCCCGCAGGGACAGGTCGGTGAACTTCGTCAACCTCACGTGCTCACGCTATCAAAGTGGAATTTCGGATGCGTATTCAGGGGGTGCCTTTCGGCACCGCGGGCACAGCCGCGGCGCCGGAGGGCACGGGTGGGTTAGAGCGCGACGCCGAGCAGGGCGTCCACGGCGCGGGCGGCGAGGCCCGGGGCGCCGGAGTCGGTCGGCTCGCCGGCCGGGACGGCCAGCGCGGACTCGGCCCAGGCGTCCATCGCGGCCAGCGCGCCGGGCGCGTCGAGGTCGTCGGCGAGGCGCTCGCGCAGCAGGGCGAGCAGCGCGTCCGCCGCGGGGGCGTCCGGCCGGCTCACCGCGCGGCGCCAGTGCTCGAGCCTGGCCTCGGCCCGCTCGAGGTCCTGGGCCGTCCACTCCCAGTCGCCGCGGTAGTGGTGGGCCAGCAGCGCCAGCCGGATCGCCATCGGGTCGTGCCCGGCCACCCGCAGCTTGGAGACGAACACCAGGTTGCCGCGGGACTTGGACATCTTCTCGCCGTCCAGGCCGACCATCCCGGTGTGCACGTAGGTGTGCGCGAAGGGCCGCTCGCCGGTGACCACCTGGGCCTCGGCCGCGCCCATCTCGTGGTGCGGGAAGGCCAGGTCGCTGCCGCCGCCCTGCACGTCGATGCCGGAGCCGAGGTACTCGAGGGCGATCGCGGCGCACTCGATGTGCCAGCCCGGCCGGCCCTTGCCCAGCGACGTCTCCCAGGACGGCTCGCCCGGGCGCTCGGCCTGCCAGAGCAGGCAGTCCAGCGGGTGGCGCTTGCCCGGGCGCTGCGGGTCCCCGCCGCGCTCGCCGAAGACGGCCTCGCGCAGCGCGGGCTCGAGCCCTGAGACGCTGCCGAAGCCCGGCTCGGCGTGCACGTCGAAGTACACGTCCTGATCCACCCGGTAGGCCGCGCCGGACTCGAGCAGCCGCTGCACCAGGGCGACCACGAGTGGGATGGACTCGACCGCGCCGATGTAGCGGTACGGCGGCAGGATCCGCAGCGCCGTCATGTCCTCGCGGAACAGCGCGGTCTCGCGCATCGCGAGCACCTGCCAGTCGTCCTGGTCGCGCTCGGCCCGCTCCAGCAGCGGGTCATCGACGTCTGTCACGTTCTGCACGTAGCGCACGTCGTAGCCGGCGTCCAGCCAGGCCCGCTGGACCAGGTCGAAGGCCAGGTAGGTGGCCGCGTGGCCGAGGTGGGTGGCGTCGTACGGGGTGATTCCGCACACGTAGATCCTGGCCGGGCCGTCCGCGGCGGGACGGGCGGGCGTGGCGGCGAGCGCGGCGGTGGAGGTGTCGTGCAGCCGCAGCGTGTGCCCGTGTCCGGGCAGTTTCGGCAGGTGGGAAGTAGGCCAGGCATCCATGGTCATCACCCTAACGGCTGGGCGCCGACTCCACGTACTGCAGGGTCCGTCCCGCTCGGCCGACCAGTGCGGACGCCGGAATCGCGGCTGCGCGGCGTGTGCCGGACCGCGCCGCCTGGCCGCGCCGCCGTGCCCCGTCGCTAGATCGGCGGCCAGGGCACCGGGCGCATCCGGCCGTCCGGACCCGGCAGCACGCCGTCGGCCAGCAGCGCCCCGATCCGGTCGTGGAACGCCTTGAGCTCGTCCGGGGCCAGCAGCGCGGACAGGTGCTCGGCGAGGTCGGCGTCCTCGCGCAGGCGGGTGAGCTCGGCCCGCTCGTCCTCGGTCAGGGCTCGGTCGGCGAAGCCCCACAGCAGGGTGCGCAGCTTGTCCTCGGTGTGGAAGGTCAGGCCGTGGTCGATCCCCAGCACCCGGCCGTCCGCCAGCGGCAGCAGGTGCCCGCCCTTGCGGTCGGCGTTGTTGACGATCGCGTCGAACACGGCGATGCGGCGCAGCGCCGGGCCGTCGTGGTGGGCCAGCACCCCGTCCGAGCCGTCGGACAGGCGCACCGCCAGGATCGGACACCACTCCCGCGCCTCGTCCGCCTGGGCGTCGGCGAGCACCGTGACCGCGGCGGACAGGTCGCTCTCCTCGATCCACTGCTGGCACATGCCGCGCCCGAACGGGCCCTCGCGCTCCACTGTGCGCGGCACCAGGTGCCAGCCGGCCGCCTCGCTCACCGCGTACGCGGCCAGCTCGCGGGCGGCGAGGGTGCCGTCGGGGAAGTCGTGCAGCGGCCGCTCGCCGGCCACCGGCTTGTAGACGCAGGCCAGCGCGACGCCGTCGAGTTCGACCCGGCAGTACAGGGTGGCGTTCGAGGCCTCGGTGAGCCTGCCTTCGACGGTGAGCTCACCGTCGCGCAGTACGCGTTCCACGTCCACGGTCGCCTCCCCCGCCTCCGCCTGCCCGGCCGGCTCGCTCACCCGGCCCTGCGCCGGTAGCCGTTCTGCCGCGGGCAGACGTGGCCCTCGGGGTCCAGCGGCAGTCCGCACAGCGGGCACGGCGGACGCCCGGCCGCGACCACGGCGCCGGCCCGGGCGGCGAAGGCACGGGCCTGGCCGCCGGTGATGTAGACCCGCAGCGCGTCCGGGGCCTCGGCGAACAGGTCGTCCGAGAGCGGCTCGGCCGCGTCCTCCACGTCGGTGACGGCGCCGGCCTCGATCACGATCCGGGCGTGCGCCTCGTCCCAGGCCAGGGCGAGCGAGCCGACCCGGAACTCCTCCAGGATCGGCTGCTCCAGCGGCGCGGTGTCGGAGAGCCCCGCCGGGACCGCCTCCGGGATGCCGGCCACCGGGCCGGTGCGCCGCACGATCTCGTCGAGCAGTTCGCCGAGCCGGGTGGCGAGCAGCGCCACCTGCTCCTTCTCCATGGCGACCGAGGTCACCCGGGAGCCCGAGCGGGCCTGCAGGTAGAAGGTGCGGCTACCGGGCTCACCGACGGTTCCGGCCACGAAACGCTCCGGCGGGTCGTATACGAACAGTTGTCTGGGCACCGCTGTCCGCCTCCTGACTCGTCTGCGTGAAGCCGCTCATATGAACGGCCTCGGACCTAACCGTACAATGGATCGCGGCCCGTAGAACGGATCTCAGCCGCCTGCTCCCGCTCCCCCGCCCACCGGCGCGTCTCCGGCCGCCCCGGCCTCGGGCACGACCGCGCGGATCAGGGCGCTCACATCGCTGCCCACGTCGTTGACCCGCAGCACGGCCGGCCGGGTGCCGTGGTAGCGCACCACGGTCAGCGAGCACGGGTCGATCTGCAGCCGCTGGAACAGGTCCAGGTGCATGCCGAGCGCGTCGGCCGCGATGGCCTTGATCACGTCGCCGTGCGAGACCACCGCGTAGGTGGCGTGCTCGCCCAGCTTGGCGTTCCAGGACCGCACGGCGGAGACGGCGCGGGCGGAGACCGCGGCGAGGGACTCGCCGTCCGGGAAGGACGCGGCGGCCGGGTGGGCCTGGACCGTGCGCCACAGCGGCTCCTCGGCCAGGGACTTGAGCGTCCGCCCGGACCAGGTGCCGTAGTCGCACTCGGTGAAGCGTTCGTCGAGTTCGAACAGGGTGTCCGGGCGCGCGGCCAGCAGCGGCTGGGCGGTCTGCCGGGTGCGCTCGAGCGGGCTGCACAGCACCGCGTCGAGCGCCACCTCGGCCAGGCGCGCGGCGAGGCGTACGGCTTGGTCCCGGCCGTGCTCGTCGAGGTCGATCCCCGGCGTGCGCCCGGCCAGCACGCCCGCCGTGTTCGCGGTGGAGCGCCCGTGTCGAATGAGCAGGACTGTGGTCATCGGACTCAGGTTACGCCTCGGCGTCAACCAGCCGCGCCGCGGTGCCCAGGGCGGCCAGCCGCTCGTCCAGGGTCGCCGCGAAGGGGCTGAGGCTGAGCGTGGTCACCCCGGCGGCCTCGAACTCCTTCATCCGCCGGGCGATCCGCTCCGGCGAGCCGAGCAGGCAGGTGGCGTCGACGAACTCGAGCGGGACCGCGGCGGCGGCGTTGCGGTGCTCCCGGGCCAGGTAGAGCTCCTGCACCCGCTCGGCCTCGCGCTCGAAGCCCATCCGGCAGGCGAGCTGGTTGTAGAAGTTCTGCTCCCGGCTGCCCATGCCGCCGATGTAGAGCGCGGCGTACCAGCGCACGAGTTCGGCCGCGCGCTCCACGTCCTCGTCCACCACGATCGGGACGGTGGGCACGACGTCGAACCCGTCCAGGGCCTTGCCCGCCTTGGCCCGGCCGGCCGCGATCGTGGCGAGCTGCTCGTGGGCGAAGGCGGGGCTGAAGAACACGGCCAGCCAGCCGTCCGCGATCTCCCCGGCCAGCTCCAGGTTCTTCGGGCCGACCGCGGCGAGGTAGACCGGGATGTGCTCGCGCACCGGGTGCACGGTGAGCTGGATCCGCTTGCCGGGGCCGTCCGGCAGCGGCAGCTGGAAGTGCTTGCCCTGATACTCCAGGCGCTTGCGGGCCAGGGCCAGGTTGACGATCTCCACGTACTCGCGGGTGCGTCCGAGCGGGGCCTGGAAGCGCACGCCGTGCCAGCCCTCGGACACCTGCGGTCCGGAGACGCCGAGGCCGAGCCGGAAGCGGCCGCCGGAGAGCGAGTCGAGGGTGGCGGCGGTCATCGCGGTCATGGCCGGGGTGCGCGCGGGGATCTGGAAGACGGCCGAGCCGACGTCGATCCGCTCGGTCTGCGCGGCCACCCAGGACAGCACCGTGGCCGCGTCCGAACCGTAGGCCTCGGCGGCCCAGCAGACCGCGTAGCCGAGCCGGTCGGCCTCGCGGGCCAGAGCGAGGTTGTCGGCGTCGTTGCCGGCGCCCCAGTATCCGAGGTTCACGCCCAGTTTCATCGGCGGCGTACTCCGTCTCTTCGCGCGGTGCGGTAGGGATCCATCGCAGAGACTACTCGTTGGTAACTTCATGCGACAGCCCAGGACAGGGCCGAGTCGGGGTGTACGCCGAAGGGGTGGGCACAGTGTGCGCCTGCCGCCGGACGGGTGACACCCTCTCGCCTTGTCCGCCGCAGTCGGTAGATTGCCTGGCATGGAGCAACGGCATCTGGGGCACACCGGGCTGCGCGTGACCCGGCTGGGCCTGGGCACGATGGCCTGGGGCCGGGACACGGACGAGGGCGAGGCGGCCGACCTGCTCAAGGCGTACCTGGACGCCGGGGGCAACCTGGTGGACACCGCGGACGTCTACGGTGACGGCGAGGCCGAGGCACTGCTCGGCCGGCTGGTCGAGGGGATCAGGGACGAGGTCGTGATCGCGACGAAGGCCGTCTCCGTACCGCACAGCGAACGCCGGTTCGACGCCTCGCGCCGCCACCTGCTGTCCGCGCTGGACGCCTCGCTGGCCCGGCTGGGCACGGACTACGTGGACGTCTGGCAGCTGCACGCCTACGACGAGCTGACCCCGATCGAGGAGACCCTGGCCGCGCTGGACATCGCGGTCAACTCCGGCAGGGCGCGCTACGTCGGAGTGGCGAACTACTCCGGCTGGCAGCTGGCCACGGCCGCCGCGTGGCAGCGCGCGGTGCCTGGCCGGGCCCAGATCGCCTCGGTGCAGATGGAGTACTCGCTGCTGCAGCGCGGCGTCGAACGCGAGGTCGCCCCCGGCGCGGCCGCGCTCGGGGTCGGGCTGCTGCCCTGGTCGCCGCTCGGCCGGGGCGTGCTGACCGGGAAGTACCGCACCGGCACGCCCTCGGACTCGCGGGCCGCCTCGGACCGGTTCGCCGGCTTCGTCGAGCCCTACCTCACCGAGGGGGCGCGGCGGATCGTGGACGCGGTGGCCACCGCGTCCGACGGCCTTGGCGTGGCCCCGCTCGAAGTGGCACTGTCCTGGGTGCGCGACCGGCCCGGGGTGGTGGCCCCGATCGTCGGCGCGCGCACGCCGGCACAGCTACGCGGAGCGCTGGCCACAGAGGACCTGACGCTCCCTCAGGAGATCCGCTCCGCATTGGACGACGTGTCGGCGCCCGCCGCCGGCTACCCGGATCACGGTTGGAACAGGGGATAGCAAGGATGTCGGAACAGGGAGGGACGCGGGAGGAGCCCGCGGTCGGGGGCGAGGTCGCGCAGTGGCTGGCCGAGCTCGGCGCGCCGCCCGGCTTCGCCCGGACGCTGCGGGCCGAGCTCGGCGCGCAGGCCGAGGAGCTGCTGGCCGAGAATCCGTGGCTGGTACTGGAGTTCCCGCAGGTGCGGCCGGACTCGGCGGACCTGCTGGCGCGCCGGCTGCTGCGGCTGGGCGGCAAGGAGGAGGCGCTGGCCGACCCGCGCCGCAGCAGGGCCCTGGTGAGCTGGCTGCTGGCCCGCGCGGCCCGGCGCGGGGACACCGCGGCGGCCGCCGACGCGGTCACGCAGGAACTCAAGGCCCTGGGTGTGCCGGACCCGGTCGGGGCGGTGGCGGACGCGGTGGAGAACGGCGCGGCGCTGGTGTTCGCGGACCGGGCGGCGATCCAGGCGGCCCAGGACCGGGCCGCGCGGGCGGCCGACGAGGACGAGGACGCCGACTTCGAGGCCTTGGACGCCGGGGACGACGACGATCCGGTGGCGATGCTCACCAGCCCGTACACGCTGCTGGCGCTGGACCAGTGGGCCTTCCTCGAGCAGTCGGCGGCCGAGGCCGTACAGCGGCTGCTGGCCACCGCCACGCCGCTGGACGGCGAGGCGGTCACGGTGGCCGCGGTGGAGGCCGTGCCGGGCGGACAGGCCACCATAGAGCGGGTGCGGCGGGTGGTGGAGGCCGTGGCCGAGCAGGGTCTGACCCTGGTGACCGGCGGCTCGGCACTGCTGCCCGGACAGGTGGCCGCGGCGTTCCCCGGCGCGGTGCTGGCCAGCCCGAGCCCGGCCGGGCTGCGCGCGCTGGCCGCGGAGGGCTTCGCGGCGCTGGACCTGCGGGCGCTGGCCGAGCAGGCGCAGTTCTACGCCGAGGCGCCGGTGATCGTGCTCGCGGACGCCCAGCTGATCCCGCTCGAGCTCGGCGCGAACCTGCTCGAACTGCTGCCGGACGGCGCGCACCTCGCGCTGTGCGGCGACCCGGCCACCCTGCCCGCCGCGGGCGCCGGGCGGCTGCTGCGGGACCTGCTGGAGATCGACGACCCCGAGTTCGGCGGCGCGGTCCCCCGGGTCGAGCTCAAGACCCGCCCGAGCGGGCCGCTCACCGCGCTGGTGGAGGCGGTGCGCTACGGCGGGCTGCCGCCGATGGAGATCCTCGGCGACGGGCAGTCCACCGAAGTGAAGATCATCCCGGTGCGCGACCCGGCCGAGACCAGGCTGCGCACGACTCAGCTGGTGACCGACTCGATCCCGCGCGCGCTCGGCTTCCAGGGCGCGGACGTGCAGGCCGTCGCCGTGCGCGAGCAGGGCCCGGCCGGCGCCGACGACCTCAACGCGGCGCTCAAGGAGCGGCTCAACCCGGGGCCGGGCGTGTGCGCCGGACTGGACGCCGGGGACCGGGTGGTGGTGCGCGAGGGCGCGGGCCTGGCCGAATTCGGGCTGCGCGGCGGCGAGACCGGCACCGTCACCGCGGCCGACGCGCAGGGGCTGACGGTCCGTCTGGACCCGCCGCACGGCGCCGCCCCGCGCGGGCGCGGACCGAAGCAGGACGGCGCCGAGTCCGTGGAGGCCGCGGAGACCCTCGAGTCCGTCGAAGCCGAAGCCGCCGAGGCGGTGGCGCCCATCCCCGTCCTCGACCTCGAAGACGGCCCGGCCGAGCCGCGCGAAATCACCCTCGACGCCGTGCAGGCCAGGGGTCTGCGGCACGCCTGGGTGCTGACGCTGCGGGAGGCGCAGGGCGGGCACTGGCCGGCCGTGGTCGCGGTCTTCGACGGCGGTTCGGCCGCGGCGCTGACCCGGGCCGCGGTGCTCGGCGCGTTCGTGCCCGCCGACAGTCACCTCTCGATCGTGCACGGAGCCGGGCGCGCGCTGGCCGAGGCGGTGGAGCAGCGTCCGCACTCCCCCTGCCGCACCCGCCTCGCCCAGGCGGTGTACAGCTGAGTGGAGGGACCGAGTGAGCGAGCCCGGCGAGCCGAATGAGGTGCGGCCCATGGCGCAGGACGAGGATCTGACGGCGTGTCCGGTGCGGTGGGCCGACGACGGCCTGCTGCTGATCGACCAGACCCGGCTGCCCGGGGAACTGCGCCGGGTGCTGATCGACGACGTGGACGCGCTGGTCGAGGCGATCCGCAGCCTGGCCGTGCGCGGCGCCCCGGCGCTGGGCGTGGCCGGGGCCTTCGGCGTGGCGGTCGCGCTGCGCCAGGGCGCCCGCGAGGGCTGGGACCGGGCCGCGACGCTCGCCGCCGTGGAGCGGATCAGGCACGCCCGGCCGACCGCGGTGAACCTGCGCCGCGGCACCGACCGCGCGGCGGCCCGGCTCGAGGAGGGCGTGGCCGCAGTGCTCGAAGAAGCCGAGGCGGTGCGGCGCGAGGACGTGGCGGCCAACCGCCGGCTCTCCGAACTCGGCGCGGACTGGCTGCTCGCCCGGGCCGGCCACGACCGGCCGCTCAGGCTGCTGACGCACTGCAACGCGGGCGCGCTGGCCACAGCGGGCTGGGGCACGGCGCTGGGCGTGGTGCGCGAGCTGCACCGGCGCGGCCGGGTGGAGCTGGTCTACGTGGACGAGACCAGGCCGCTGCTGCAGGGTGCGCGCCTGACGGCGTGGGAGCTCGCGCAGGAGGGCATCGCGCACGTGGTGCAGGTGGACGGCGCCGCCGCGAGCACCATCCTGTATCAGGGTGTGGACGCCGCGGTGGTCGGCGCGGACCGGATCGCGGCGAACGGCGACACCGCCAACAAGATCGGCACCCTCGGCGTCGCACTGGCCTGCGCCCACGCCGGAATACCGTTCCTCGTCGCCGCCCCCACCACGACGGTGGACCCGGACACGCCGGACGGCGCCGCCATCCCCATCGAACTGCGCGCCCCGCACGAGGTGACCGGCCCGGATGCGGACGAGCGCTCGCCCGGCTTCAACCCGGCCTTCGACGTGACCCCCGGCTCGCTGGTCAGTGCCCTGGTGACGGAACGCGGCGTGGCCGAGGTCAGCCGGGGCGAGCTGCCGGGAAAGCTGTGGGGCACGCCCGCGTAGCCTCATAGGCGGCGACGGTCAGCCCAGATTCACCCACTGGCCGAGCGCCCGGTCCTCGCCGACCAGGGTGTCGGTGTGCCGGGCGCCGTCCGCGATGGAGACGGTGCGCACCCCGTCGCGGTGGAAGACCCAGAAGTGGCTCTTGCCCGCCGCGCGCTGCAGGGCGGGCACCGGCAGGAACGCGTCGACCTTGTCGATGCCGGCGAGCGAGGACCACGTGGTCAGCTCGGCGTCGGCGCGGACCAGGGTGTCGGTGTGCTGCGTTCCGTCGGCGACGGAGATGATCCGGTGCAGCTGCCGCTCGCTTCCACCCGCGGCCGCCGGCGTGTGGAAGACCCAGTACAGGCTCTCGCCCCCGACGCGCTGCCGGTCCGGAACCGGCAGGACGGCGTCGAGGTGGGCGACGCCCTGGAGCGAGCGCCACCCGGACAGCGCCCGGTCGGCCTCCTCGAGCGCGCTGACGTGCCGCTCGCCGTCCGCGATCGAGATGGTGCGGCACAGCTGCGTTCCGCCTGTGGTGTGGAAGATCCAGTACCAGCTCTTGCCGCCGACCCGTTGCCGGTCCGGAACCGGCAGGACGGCGTCGACGCGTCGCACTCCGGCCAGCGCGGGCCAGTTCGCGAGGTCGTCGCTCGGGCGCAGGACCAGGTCGGTGCTCTCCTCGTCGTCGCGTACGACGATGCCGCGCTGACGGTCCTGCTGGAAGAGCCAGTACCGGCTGACCCCGCCGACGCGGTACTGGTCCGGGACCGCGACGATCTCGTCGATGCGCGCCGTCGTCGGCGTGTGTCCGTCCAGCCGCCCCTCGGCCAGGGCTTTGAGGGTGCTGATGGAGGGCGCGAAGGCGTAGACGGCTCCCTCGGTGCGCACGAAGCGGCGCAGGGCGAGCGGGGTGCTCTGGCGTCCGGTGCCCTCGGAGTTCGCGCTCTCGTACCGGATGAGGCCGTCGTTGAGCGCCGGACCGCCCTCGTCGGACTCGGGCAGCCGGCCGCTGATCATGGCGTCGGGCCCGGGCCGGTGCTCGCGTCCCGGCGGGAAGTCGCTCGTGTTGACCCAGGCCTTCTGGATGAACTCGAACTGCTCCACCAGGTCCGCCTGGTAGCTGACGAACAGCAGCCCGCGGGCGGCGTCGGGCCCCCCGGCGGTGCCGCGCGCCGGGTCGAAGGGCTGGCCGTAGGGGGCGCCGCGCCGGATGATGCGGCGCGCGTCCATGAACTGCTCCGGCACCGGTTCGCCGTCGAGCAGGCCGTCGCGCGGGGCGCACTGGCGCAGGTGCGAGAACAGCGGCGTCTTGAGCCCGTCCGGGTCGTCGCGGTAGCTGATGTCGTTGTCGGAGGTGGCGGCGCGGTCGTTGACCGGGTCGTGCGTCGGGCACTTGTGCACGGGCGCGCCGGAACGCCACCGGCCCACCATGCGGGCCGCGAGCCACTCGACGGTCGCGCCCTGCGGCACCAGGTTCTTGCCGCGCTTGAGCACCTGGAGCTGGTCGCCGACCTGGGCCCACCAGCCGGGCACGTCCTGCGCGAGGCGGCGGATGACCTGGAACGACCCGTCGTTCATCCACGGCGGGACGGCCTCGGCCGGAAACCGCCTGCGGTCGCCCTCGAGCTGCACCCGGGGGCGGCCGATCAGGAACTCGCCGGGCGGGATCAGCCGCGTGCCCGGGTGCTTCCTGACGTACCCGGGGCGCTGCGGGTCCTCCTCGTCGAAGCCGCGGACCCCGGGCTCGCTCACCCCGTCCTTGAAGCCGAAGTGCTCCTTGCCCCGCCGCTCGCCGGTCAGCGTCGCGGCGTTCTGCTGGAACACCAGCAGCGCGGCGGCGCGGGTGGCCGCCTCGCGCTGCTCGTCGATCGCCTGCTGCAGCCCCTCGGCGGTGTCGGAGGCGAGGGTGAGCACGGCGTGCACGGCGCGGCCCTGTTCATGCCCGAACAGCCACCGGTCGGTGGCGCTGTCCTCGATGTCGCCGAGGGCTCGGGCCCGCGCGGCGGCGCCGTGGACGAACGCCTCGAGCGTGGTGCCCGTGGGCACGGCGGGCAGCGGATCCGCCCGGCCGCTCAGCAGCCGCAGGCCGGGATAGGTGAGGCTGACGCCGAGCCAGGTGGCGTTCAGCGCCTCGGGATCGTCGCCGCCCGAGGTCCGCCGCGCCTGGCTGAACCTCTCGTTGAACGCGGCGACCTGCCGGGTCGTGGCGATCCGCGGGGCGAGCTCGGCGAGCCAGGAGCGCGCCCGCGCCGCGTCCTCGAACTGCAGGAACAGCAGCGAGACGTGGTCCTTCTTGAAGCCGGCCAGGATGTCGCCCTGGATGTCGGCGCTCTCGCGCAGCGGCAGGGCCCCGGGCCCGGTCACGGTGGCGCTGCTGGTCATGGCTGTGCTCCGCGGAGGTAGGCGGTCGTAGAGAGGGACGGGGACGGCCGTCGTGCGGCGGCCGCCCCCGGAGCTGGACCGCAGAGGTCTGCGGTCAGACGCCTGAACTCAGGCCTCGGGGTCGAGGTGGACCCACTTGGCGATGCTGGGCACGCCCTTCGCGTCGAGCAGGAAGAGCATGTAGTACCCGGGCGGGGCGGCCTGGGCCGACTCGGGCGACTTGAGCAGCAGCTGGTTGCGGGCGGTGTTGACGATCGGCACCTCGAGGTAGCGCTGGCTGGTGTCCACCGAGTGGGTGGAGGTGATCGGCGCGACCAGGACGGCCTTGGTGATCCCGGTGCTCGGGGTCCCGACCGAGAAGTACTGGTTGTAGCCCACCGGGTGCGCGGGCACCGAGGTCAGCTCCGGGCGCGGGCCCTTGAACAGGTAGGCGGGCTCGTAGATCTCGATGGTGCCGTTCACGGCCCGGTTGTTGATGTCCGGGTTGTTGGCCAGCTCCTGCAGCTCGTCGCCGGTCACCATGATCCGGCCGTCCGGCAGCAGCACCGCGTTGGAGTGGTAGCCGCGCGGCAGCCGCTCGGCCGGGCCCAGGGTCCACTTGCCCGCGGCGTCGCGCATCTCGACCTGGCGGTACTTCAGGATCGAGTTCGGGTTGAGGTCGCCGAAGCCGTAGTTGCGGATCCCGTACGAGCCGTTGAGCGTGATCAGCGTGCCGTCGGGCAGGATCAGCGTGTCGTCCATGTTGCGGCCGAACGCGCGCGGGGTGCTCTTGGTCCACCGGCCGCCCGAGAACAGGTAGGTGTTCGGGTCGTCCTTGTCGCCGCCGAGGATGAGCACGGAGTCCGGGCCCTTGGTGCCGTTCGGCAGCGCGACGGCCGAACCGTACTCGCGCATCCCGCCGTCCGGGCGGTTGGGCAGCTGCGTGCGCGCCTGCGTCTTCGGGTCGAACGCGTACTGCTGGTCCGCGTCCCGGCCGAAGGCGTAGACCTTGCCGTCGTTGAGCGAGAACAGGTGCGGGTAGTCCATCCGGAAGGGCGCCTGCGACCCCTTCCACACCTCGCTCGGGTTGCCCTCGGTGTAGTCCTCGCCGAGCGGCACCGGCGAGCCGCTCGCCGGGAACTGCTCGATCAGCGGCGTGGCGGTGCCCCAGCCCAGCTCGGTCTGACCGGACATGACCAGCTCCCGGCCCTCGGCGGTCTCCACCGCGCTCGGGTACCAGCGGCCGACCGCCATGTCCTTCTGGCTGAGCCACTTCTCGTGCCAGGGGTCGAAGACCATGACGAACTTGGCCCCGGCGCCGTTGTTGCCGCCGAAGTTGCCGCCGAAGACCGCGACCATGCCGTTGGGCAGGTAGGCGTGGCCGGCGCAGAACAGCGGCGCCGGGCGCGGCTGGTTGAGCCCGTCCGGCAGGTCGACGATGGGCGGCGGCACCGCCTTGAACGCGTTCAGGCCGGTGCCCAGGCTCGGGTCCCACAGGTAGGCGCGCCCGGCGTTCTCCTTGCCGATGGTCTGGGTCGGCGCGGGCTCCTGCTGCGGGTTGTCGGTGACGCGCTCGAACGAGAAAATCAGCACCTTGCCGGTCGGCAGCAGCGCGATGTGGTCGCCGAAGTCGGGCGAGGAGAAGTAGTCGGTGAACCGGCCGTACTTGGCCAGGTCGGTGAACTGGGCGTTGAGCGAGGCCTGCGAATCGGTCAGGGTCTTGAGCCGCAGCGCGCGGATCGGGTCCGGGTAGCCCGCGTCGCGCACCATCGGCGAACCGGGGTGGGCCGGATGGGCGGCGGCGTGCGCCGGGGCGGCGGCGACCGCAGCGGACAGGGTCGCAGTCGTGGTCAGGGCGAGGGCGGCGCGGGCGAACGCCGCAGGCAGTCTGCGTGGCATAGCAGTGACACTCCAGGGTTGGTATGTGACTGCTGTTATCGAAGCAGCTGAAGTGACGAATGTGATGCAGACACGCGTGGCGGAGAGCCGGTTTCGCCGGGGATCATGGTCCAATGGCGCCGCAAACCGGTCCGACGAAGTAAGGAACCTCAAATGGCCAGTGCCGCCCGCCTCACCCTCACCGCAGCCACGGCCCTGCTCGCCGCCGCGGCCGCCGCCCCCGCGCACGCCGCGGCCGTCCACACGGACTTCACCCCGCGCGCGATCATCGGGGCGAACATCGCCCGGGGCGCCGACGGCACCGAGCGCACGGTGATGTGCCCGCCGGAGGAGAGTGTGCTCGGCGGCGGCTTCACCGTCTCCGCCCCGGCCGGCCGGACCCTGTCCCACGCCCCCGACGACGTCATCACCAGCCGCCCCACCTCGGACGCCACCGGTTGGATCGTGGCCGTGCGCAAGACGCTCGAGTCGGGCGCGCACGCCGCCGCGATCCCCGCTGACCTGTCCGTCGAGGCCGTGTGCACCGAAGGGGAGACCTCACCCGGCGCGTGAGCCGGGGCTTCGGGGCCGCCGAGGCCGACCGCCGCCGTCCGCCACCGCGCCGACCTGGCGCGGGTGCGGGCGGCGCGGCACATCACGGCCCCGCGATCGTCCATACTCGGAGCGATCCGAGCGTCATACCGTCATACGAGTCGGCCCGTACGTGAAAACCGAGCCGACCGGATCCGGAGCTCAGCTGAGCAGCGTGTCCTCGGTCTCGAGCTCCTCGTCGTCCTCTTCGTCGTCCTCGTCCACCTCGTCGTCCTCGTCCTCGTCGAGCACGTCGTCGCGGTAGAGCAGCTGCTCCTCGTCGACCTCGGAGAACGGGTCGTCATGCCAGCCCACGACACCCTCGGGGTCGGCCGCCACCACCCACATCGTGGAGTCCGCGGGCTGCAGGCCGAGCTCCTCGGCGCGGTAGGCGATCTCGTCGGCGTCGTAGGCGTCGAAGATGTCGAGCAGCGCGCTGCGGGTGGTGGCCGTGTCCGGGTCCACACCCTCGGCCGCCGCGCGGGCCGCCGTGGCGAGCGCGTCGGGGTCGGCCACCAGGTAGTCCCGGCGGATGAAGACCGACAGCGCCTCGATCTCGTCGGGGCCGGCGTAGTCCGGCGGCGCCTCCGTCATGACCTCGAACGGGGTCACCTCGTCGTGGACGGCGTAGAGCAGCTCGTCGTACGCCTCGGCGGCGGCCGCGAGCGCGTCGAAGGCCTCGAGCACGGCCGGGTCGAGCTCGTCCACCCGTGCCTCCACCGCGCGCAGGTGCGCGTCGATGGCGGCCTTGAGCGTCTCCGCGGCCTGGCGGACCTCGGCTGCGGTGGCGGTGCCCGCGGGAATGGCGACGGGCGGCGTGGCGATCGGCGGCTGTGTGACGGACGGCGGCGTCTCAGGCATGGCACGACGGTATCCGACCGACGTGTCTGTTGGCACCTCGAATGGCGCGCCGACATCGCGCCCGTCCGTCCGGCGTGCCTGCGCGGGCCGCCACCGGGCCGCCCGCCCCGCCCGCGCGGACCCGGCCCCTGGCCGGTCGGAGCGGCCAGGGGCCCACCGCCACCCCCTGGCGCGGGCGGGGTACGGGCGTGGCGTTACCCTGCTGAGCGGAGAAAGTTCCGCCTGCCCGCACGCCCGATCGCACGCACCGAGGTTCGCCCGTCATGACCGAGACCGCGCCGAGCGCGCCCCCGCGCGTCGCCTTCGCCTCCCGCCCCCTCCTGCTCAAGGCCTACACCGTGCTCGCCTGGATCACCGGGACCGCGATCACGATCCTGGAGCTCGTCGCGCTGCCGCTGAAGTGGTGGGCGCACTCCCCCGGCCTGGGCAACGGCCTCGGCCTGGTCCACGGCATGGGCCTGTACCCGCTGTACGTCGTGGTCTGCCTGGTGGTGGCCTTCGCATACCGCGTGTCCATCCCGCACATGGCGGTGATGGCGCTGGCCGGACTGCTGCCGTTCGCCTCGCCGCTGGTGGCGCACTGGACGCTGCGGCACATCGACCGCCGCGAGGCGGAGAAGGCCGCCAAGGCCGAGGCGCGGGCCCGGGCCAAGGCCGCGAAGCGTGCCGCCCGGACCGTCCCGAAGCAGGCGGGCGCCACGGCCGCCGAGCCGCAGGACACCCCGGCGGGGTCCTGAGCCGTGCCACCCCGGTGGTCCCGCTCCCGCGGCCGAGGCGGATACTGGCTGACGTGTCGATGTCCGAAGCCCCGCCCCGGCTCACTCCCCAGGATCTGCGCCGTCCCGGATGGCTGGCCGCGCACGTGGGCATCGTCGTGCTCGCGCTTGCCTTCGCTCTGCTCGGTCGCTGGCAGTGGGACGTCGGCCACAAGGTGGCGCCGCTGACGGCGGCCGAACTGGCCACCTGGCGCACCCCGCAGCCGATCGACACGGTGATCACCTCGACCGGCCTGAACGGCACCGAGGTCGGCCAGGCCGTGACCGTGGCCGGCAGCTACGACTCGGCCCGGCAGCTGCTGGTGCCCGGCCGGACCCTGAACGGCAGGACCGGCTACTACGTGCTGACCCCGCTGGTCACCGGCTCGGACCAGGCGATCGTGGTCAACCGCGGCTTCCTGGCCGCCACCGGCGGCGCCGAGCCCGCGATCCCGGCGGCGCCGAGCGGGCGGATCACCGTGACCGGCTGGGCGGCCGAGCCGGAGTCGACCACCGGCGAGGTCAACGACAACGGCATCACCCAGCAGGAGCAGACCGGGGCGGCGACCAAGCCGAACGAGACCCAGTTCATCTCCCCGGCCGCGCTGGTCAACCAGTGGCCCTACCACCTGCGCGACGCGTACATCACCGCCACCGACGCCGCCTCCGCGGGGAGTCTGGCCCTGATCCCGGCCCCGCTGCCGGCGCACGGGACGACCTGGGACCTGCTCAACGTCTGCTACGCGTTCCAGTGGTGGCTGTTCATCCTCATACTCGGGTCCTGGTACGTCGTCTACCTGCGCCGCGAGCTGCGTCCCCGCCCGCTCGGGGCGGACGAGGACGAACTCGACGATCTCGATGAGGACGACGAGGACTTCGAGGACTTCGAGGACGAAGACGAGGACGCGCCGGGCGCCGACGCGGCGCGGACCGAGCCGGTCGCGGCGTCCTCAGGCGAGTAGCAGCTTGCCGAAGCGCCGGGACGCGATCCAGAGCCCGAGCACGGCCATCACGGCCAGGTACAGCGCCCGCAGGGCCAGGATGGGCCCGACGTCGCCGAGCATCAGCCCCCGGACGATCTCGATGCCCTGGTAGAGCGGCGTCGCCTCCACGAACAGCTGCAGTCCGCGCGGGTAGACCCCGAGCGGGAAGAACGTGGTGGAGAACAGGAACATCGGCATCATCAGCAGGGTGATGATCTCGAAGTCCTGCCAGGAGCGCATGAAGGTGGCCACGGCCATGCCGAGTCCGGCGAAGCCCACCCCGATCAGCAGCGCGGCCGGGACGGCCAGCACCGCCCAGGGCGAGGTGAGCACGCCGAAGCAGGCCACCACGGCGGTGAAGGCCACCGCGTACAGGCCGCCGCGCATCAGACACCAGATCAGCTCGCCGAGCGCGATGTCCGGCGCGGTCAGCGGGGTGGCCAGGATCGCGTCGTAGACCTTGTCGTACTTGAGCCGGTGGAAGATGCCGAAGGTCGAGTCGTACATCGCGCCGTTCATCGCCGCCGTGGCCAGCAGCGCCGGGGCGACGAAGTCGACGTACTTGACCGGGCCGGTCGGGCCCGCCACGTCCGGGATCAGCTTGCCGAGGCCCACGCCGAGCGAGAGCAGGTAGAAGATCGGCTCGAACACCCCGGTGAGCAGCATCAGCCACATCCGCCGGTAGGCGGTCATGTTCCGCTCCACCACGTGGGTCGAGCGCCGGGTGCCGAAGGCGCCGGGAAGCCGCGGGACGACGCGGGGTTGCAGGGCGAGCGAGGTCACGTCAGTCTCCCGGTCAGCGGTCGAGGTAGAGGCGGCGGCGGTAGTTGCGCAGGGCCAGCCACACGCCGAGGGCCAGGAAGGCGAACAGGTAGGCCAGGTGCAGCAGGGCCGAGCCGAGGTCCACCGTGCCCAGGGTCAGCTCCCGGCACAGCTCCACGCCGTGCCACAGCGGCGTGGCGAAGGCCACCGGGTGCATCCAGGCCGGCAGCTGCTGCCACGGGAAGAAGGTCCCGGAGAACAGGAAAAGCGGCGTCATCACGAAGCGGAACACCACGGTCAGCGGCTGGTCGCTGTCCAGGGTGACGGTGAAGGCCATCATCGGGAACAGGAAGACCGTGCCGGTGAGCACCGACGCCGGCAGCGCCAGCACGGCCCAGGCCGAGTGCATGGTGCCGAAGCCGGCCATGGCGGCGAAGAAGACCGTCGAGAGGATCGTGATCCGGGCCACGCCCTGCAGCGCGGTGCCGAACATGACGTCGCGCGGGCGCTGCGGGGTGTTGACCGCGGCCCAGTAGTTGCCGAACCACTTCAGGCTGCCGAGCACCGGGAAGGCGCCCTCGAAGATGCCGTTCTGCATGGCGGTGGCCGCCAGCACGCCGGGGGCGATGAAGGACAGATAGGTCACCCCGCCGGGCAGGTTGTGGTCCTGGTCCACCAGCGTGCCGATGCCCACGCCCATCGCGGTCAGGTACATCAGCGGCCCGAGCACGGCGGACAGGACCGTGCCGCGCCAGGTGCGGCGGAAGAAGGTGATCCAGTAGCGGGCCTGGCGCCAGGTGAGCACCCAGCCGCTCGGCGCGGGCGGGCCGGAGGCGGAAGGGGAGGGCACCGGGACGGAGGCGGGGTCGAGGACGGCCATCTCAGTCCACCAGCGTCCGGCCGGTCAGGTGCAGGAAGACGTCCTCCAGGGTGGAGCGGCGCACCAGCGCGGTCACCGGCTCGAGCCCGCGCGTGCTCACCTCGGACAGCGCGGCCTCGCCGTCGTCGGCGTAGACCAGGACGCGGTCCGGCAGCGGTTCGAGCCGCTCGCCGAGGCCCTGCAGCTTCTCCACCGCCTGCTCCTGCTCGCCGAGCGGGAAGCGCAGCTCCAGCACGTCCCGGGTGGCGTAGCGCTCGATCAGGTCCCGCGGGGAGCCCTCGGCCGCGATCCGGCCCTTGTCCATGACCACGAGCCGGTCGCACAGCTGCTCGGCCTCGTCCATGTAGTGCGTGGTCAGGATGAGCGTGGTGCCCTGCTGCTTGAGCCGGTAGAGCCGGTCCCACACCACGTGCCTGGCCTGCGGGTCGAGTCCGGTGGTCGGCTCGTCCAGGATGAGGATCTCCGGTTCGTTGATCAGCGCCCGGGCGATGGTCAGCCGGCGCTTCATGCCGCCGGAGAGCGGCTCGACCTTGTCCTCGGCGCGGTCGGTGAGCTGGACGAACTCCAGCAGCCGCTCGGCCCGCTCCCGGATGACGGCGCGCGGCAGGCCGAAGTAGCGTCCGTAGACGTGCAGGTTGTCCCTGACCCGCATCTCGAGGTCGAGGGTGTCCTCCTGCGGCACCACGCCGAGTCTGGCCCGGATCTGCGGGCCCTGGGTGTCCGGGTCGAGGCCGAACAGGCTCAGCCGGCCACCGCCGACCGGCGAGACACAGCCGATCATGCGCATCGTGGTGGATTTTCCGGCGCCGTTGGGTCCGAGGAATCCGAACACCTCGCCGCGTCTGACTTCGAAGTCCACCCCGGCGACGGCCGTGAAGGGCGGGCTGTTCTTCTTGTTGAACGTCTTGACCAGGCCTTCGGCCCTGATCAACACTTCCGGGGGCATGTGAGAGGCGGGCACCCGCCCGACGCTACCGGTGACCTCGGACACGCGGCGACCCATTATCTCCGGGCCGTCCCGCCATCGCGTACACGGGCTCTGAGACGGACGGGACGACGGCCGAAGCCGACGCCCCGTCAGGTGCCCGTCAGGCGGCTCTCAGCGCGCGGCCCGGCGGCGCCGGCGCGGCCACCACCACCACTCGCCCACCACGGCGGCGAGCAGGCCCACCGCCGTGACCGCGGTCACGGCCAGGCCGAGGGTGGCGCGCGGGGCGTCGAAGGTCAGCGTGACCACGTGCTTGCCCGCGGGCACGGCCACCGCCACCAGGCCCTGGTCCGCGGCCCGCAGCGTGGCGCTGTGGCCGTCCACGCTCGCCTTCCAGCCGACCTGGTCGGCGTCGGCGACGACGAAGTATCCGGCGCCCTGGGCGTCCACCGTGGCGCTGACGGTGGTGTTGCCGTCCTCGTCCACGGACACCTGGGCCGGAGACCCGCTCGCGGCCGGGCCGTCGGCCGAGAGCACCACCTGGTTCGCCCCGACGGTGCCGGAGGCCAGCAGCTTCACGCGCTGGCTCTGGTCGGTCACGACGGTGGACTGCGAGGCCCAGCGGATGCGCGGCTGGGAATCGAGGCGCTGGTAGATCGCCGAGTCCTGGACGTGCACCAGGCGCAGTCCGTCGTTCTGGCCGGCCACCGCGTCGAGCGCGAGCGCGGACCGGTCGGCCTCGACGGTCAGCGGCTTGGAGCCGTGCCAGGTGAGGGTGGCGGTCAGCGTGGTGCCCGCGGCGACCGAGTCGGCGGCCACCGGCACGTCGAACTCGTGGCCCGAGTTCATCCCGGTGGCCAGCCGGTCGGTGTGCGCGACCGTGCCGGCCGAGTCGTGGACCACCACGTCGACCGAGTCGTTCTTGCCGGGCGTGACCGTGCCGGTCGGGGTGAAGCCGACCGCGCGCAGCCGCCCGGTGACCGGGACGGTGACCGTGACCGGCTGGTTCGGCTGCAGCACCACCGTGGTGCCGTCGGTGGCGGCGGGCACGGCCTGGCCGAAGACCGGGTCGGAGAGGGCCGAGACCCAGTACTTGGCGGCGAGCTGGTCCAGGATCGGGCTGGTCGCGGTGGACACGTCGGCCGGGAAGTCCACGTAGGTCTCGTAGGCGATCGTGCCGTTGGGGATGGCGTCGATCATCGCGGCGAAGGCCTTGTTGACGAAGTTGTGGCCGTTCACGGCGCGCACCGGGTACGCGCTGTTGGTGCCGAAGACCATGCCGGTGGTGGTCGCGGCGTACCGGTCCTCGCCCAGATTCGCCATCAGGTACGCGTGTGTGTCGGTCACCGGATAGAAGGTGGAGACCGGCGAGCGCGGGAAGTAGGAGCTGACGAAGGTCGAGCCCTGCCAGGCCAGCAGCACCGGCAGCACCGCCGCCGCGGCGAAGCGGACCGAGCGCCAGGCCCCGGCCGCGTCCAGGCTCGGGCCCTCGGTGCGGCCGGTGTACCAGAGCACGGCGACGCACACCAGCGCGGCCACGGCGAACAGGCCGGCGTAGAGCGCCTGGTGCTCGAACAGGCTGACCGCGGCCGAGCGCCCGATCGCCTTCGCCCCGGTCGTGCGCGCCTCGTGGAAGCCTTCGGCCAGCGCCGCGAGGGCGATGCCGACCGCGCCGAGGGCGACCGCGGCCGGCCACAGCGGGCGCAGCCGGTGCGCCGGCGCCGCCGCGGCCGCGCGGCGGCGGGCCACCACGTCGAAGCCGACGGCGACGAGTACCGCGAGCAGGAAGCCGAGGAGGCTGCGGGAGCGGCCGATGAAGTTCTGCCCGAACAGCGTGCGCACCACCGGGGTCTGCTGGAGCACCGCGAGCGGCAGGCCGCCGACGTAGTTGAGCAGCAGCCACACGCCGGTGGCCACGGCGAAGAAGCTCCACACGCTGCGCGGCAGCACCAGCCGAGCCCGCCACGGCAGCGCGAGGGCGACCAGGACGAGCACGACCGCGGCGGCGCCGAGGTAGTTGACCGCCTCGACGGCGTTGGTGGGCAGGTAGTAGCTGCGGTCCTGGGTGTTGCCGGTGCCGAAGATCCACGGCGCGACCATGGTCAGGATCGAGGCCGGGGCCAGGTGCTGATCAGAGGTCTGACTGCGGCCGATGATCAGCCAGGTCTTCATGAAGGACTCGAACGGCAGCAGCTGGAAGGCCGTCAGGCCCACGCCGCCGATGATGCCGCCGAGCACGCCGGCCGCGCCCAGCAGCCCCCTGCGCCGCCCCTCGGCGCGCACCGAAAGCAGCCGGACCAGGGCGTAGACGCAGGCCGTGGCCACCGCGTAGCCGGTGACCGAGGGGAATCCGCCGAGCAGCATCGAGGCGACCGGGATCGCGATCAGCGCCGCGTCCCTGATCCGGCGGGTCTGCAGGAAGCGCTCGACCACCCAGAACAGCGCCGGGATGAACGCGGCGGTGCGGGTCTGCGGGAAGTCCACCCACATCGTCATGAAGCCGCTGCTCGCGAAGGCGAGTCCGCCGAGCGTCCCGGCCACCCGGGAGAGCCCGAGCCGGCGCAGGAACAGGAACGCGCCGCCCGCGCCGCAGATGACGATGAGCAGTTCCGTGTACGCCGGACCCATCCAGGTCGGCAGCACGTAGTAGGGCACGGTCAGCGGCGAGAGCAGCGCGTCGTTGGGCACCGAGCCGAGTGCGCCGCCGCCGTCGCCGTTCGGGTCCCAGCCGGCGAAGTCCCCGTGCTCCAGGTCGGTCTTGAACACGATCGTGCCGGGGATGGCCGCGGTGTACGTGTCGTAGAGCAGGTTGTTGCCGCCGGCCGAGTCGTTGAACCCGGCCTGCGGGTACGGCCCGGACTGCACCAGCGTGCTCGTCGCGGCGAGCGAGGAGGTGCCGAACAGCGGGCCGCCGATGCCCCAGAGCGCGAAGAAGGCCAGGGCGAGCACGGCGAGGACGCCGAGCGGGCGGGGACGGCGCAGCCGCTGCCAGGGTCGGCGCCGGGGCGCCGCCGGGGTTGCGGGCGCGGGTGCGGTCTCGGGCTCGGGCTCGCCCGCGAGGTCGCTGCCCACGCCGCCGGAGCCGAGGTCGTGCGGATCGCCGGTCAAGTCTCGTCCCAGTCAGGTCGCAGGTACAGGTGCCGGGCCGGGGCCGGTCACGCGCCCAGCCGGGCGGTCAGGGGTTCCACCACGGCCGCGCAGCCGAAGCGCTCGCGGGCCGCCGCGCGGGCCCGCCGCCGCGCCCCGGCCAGCCGCTCCAGGTCCTCGGCCAGCGAGCGCAGCTCCTGCGCCAGCGCCTCCGCGTCGCCGGGCGGCACGAACAGGGCCGCGTCGCCCAGGGCCCGGCGTTGCGGAGCGGTGTCCGAGGTGACGATCGCGCAGCCGGCCGCCGCGCCCTGGAACACCTTGTTCGGCACGACGCGCAGCGCCTTGGGACCGGTTCCGAAGATGCCGAGGCACACGTCGTGTTCGGCCACCAGAGCGGGCAGCTCATGCGAGGGTACCCAGTCGATCCACTCGACCGGGCAGCCCCCCTCGGCCGCCTGCTGCGTGGCCGCGAGCTCCTGGCCGCGGCCGATCATGGTGACCTCCACCTTGGCGTCCCCGAGCAGGCCGAGCGCGGCGCCGATCACCGGGGCGCCCTGCAGCGGGGTGTAGAGGCCGAAGAAGGCCACCCGCAGCGGGCCGTCACTCACCCGCGGAGCCTCGCCGTCCGGCGCGGGCGCGGCGGCGAACCAGTCGTCGGGGGCGCCCACCTGCACCACCACGCCGCGGGAGCGGTGCGCCTCGGGCAGGGCCTCGAGGTGCTCCTCGGTGTCGACCACGATGACGTTCGCGCGCTTGAGGGCGCCGGCGTCGATGGCCCGCAGCAGCTTGGACTTGATCCCGCCGCCGGAGATGTTGCGGTCCTTCGCGGTGTCGCTGGCCCCGATCAGGTGGTCGAGCACGATCGTCTTGCGGCGGAACAGCAGCCGGGCCAGGCGCACGTCGAAGTGGCCCATGTAGCCGACCACCACGACGTCCGGCTCGGGCCCGCGGCTCGCGGCGCGGGCCAGGCGCAGCCAGGTGGAGGCGAGCCGGGCGAAGAGCACCGGCAGCCGCCACGGCTGGGAGAGGATGGCCACCCGCGAGGCCGTGTCCAGGCCGAGCGGCGCGTTGCACTCGGTGACCTCGTGGCCGTGCCTGCGCAGTCCCTCGGCCAGCACTCCGACCCGGGGGTGCGCCGTCACGTCGTAGGTGCCGAAGAACAGAATCCGCATGGAAGGAAACAGTAGGGCATGTGCGGGATCGGCCCGCAAGGCCGAGCGTGCCAGGGCACCGGCCGGACGCCGGCCGGACGCACGCTCAAGGCGGCCCGCTCAGTCGGACCGCGTATGCTTCCGCCATGCCCGAGCCCCGCACCACCGAAGCGCCTGTGTCCGCTCCGGCCACGCCGGACGACGCTTCCCCCGACGCCCCGACGCAGGGCGGGCGCGGACTGCTCGGCCGGGTCATGCACGCGCTGGAGAGCCGGTCGTTCAAGATCGGCTTCGTCGTGCTCATGGTCGCGCTCGGCGTGCTGACCGTGGTCAGGGAGTGGTCCGGCTTCAAGACCGGGCTCGACAGCATCGGCATCATGGCGGGCTTCGAGGCGCTGCTGTGCGTCCTGGTCGGCCTGGCCCTGAACCTGCAGGTCTGGCGCGGGCTGCTGGCCGCGGCCGGGTCGCGCCTCTCGGTGCGGGCCGGCTCCCGGGTGTTCTTCATCGGCCAGCTCGGCAAGTACCTGCCCGGCTCGGTCTGGCCGGTGCTCACGCAGATGGAGCTGGGCCGCGCCTACAAGGTGCCGCGCGAGCGCTCGGCCAGTATCGCGATCGTCACCATGACGATCGGCCTGGCCTCCGGCCTGCTCGCCACGCTGGTGGGCATCCCGTTCATGGACAGCGGCAAGACCGGCACCTACTGGTGGGCATTCCTGTTCATCCCGGTGCTGCTGGTCGTGCTGCACCCGCGCGTGCTCAACCCAATCCTGGAGCGCGGGCTGCGGCTGATCGGCCGCCCCGCCCCCGAGCAGCCGCTCACCCTGCGCGCGACGGCGAGCGCGATCGGCGTGAACATGCTGGCCTGGGTCGCCAACGGCGTGCAGATCTGGGTGATGGCGGTACGGCTCGGCGCGCACGGCGGCCACACTCTGCTCGCCTCGATCGGCGTCTACGCCTTCGCCTGGTGCGTCGGCTTCCTGATCGTGATCGCCCCGGCCGGCGCCGGCGTGCGCGAGCCGATCCTGGTCGCCACGCTCCAGCCCATGGTCCACTCGTACACCGCGGCCCTCGCGATCACGCTGGTCTCCCGGCTGGTCACGATCCTCGGCGACCTGATCGGGGCGGCCCTGGCCGGGGCGTTCGGCCTGCGCACCGCGACGGCCGCGGCGGTCGGCGCCGCCGCCGAGGACCCGGTGGCGGCGGGCGAGTAGCGCCCGGTCTCCGGCTACGACGGGGGCGGCCGAAGGCCAGCGGGGATGAGGTTGTACGGTCGATGCCGTGCGTTCGTACCGCTTCGCCCTGACACCCCGGTGGATGGCCTTCCACGCCCTGGTCTGGCTGCTGCTGATCCCCGCCTTCATCGGGCTCGGGTACTGGCAGCGCACACTGTGGAAGGACCGGGCGGACTCGCAGGGGCTGGTCTACGCCAAGCTCGACGCCAAGCCCGCCGCGATCGACGGCGTGGACCCGGTGGGCCACACCGTCAGCCAGGCCCAGCAGTGGGTCACGGTGACCATGACCGGCCACTACGACACCGCGCACCAGTTCGCCGTGCGCAACCGCTCGCAGAACGAGAACGCCGGCTGGTACGTGGTGACCCCGCTGGTGCTCGACGACGGCACCGCGGTGCTGGTCAACCAGGGCTGGATCGCCACCTCCAACAGCGACGTGCCGAGCACCGACATGCCGGCGCTGCCGCCGGTGCCGAGCGGAACCGTCACCGTCACCGGCTGGCTCCAGCCGGACGAGACCACCGCGAACACCCGGATCACCGACGACACCGCGAAGCTGCCGACCGGCGAGATCGCCCTGATCACCAAGACCGATCTGCAGAGCCGGGTGCCGTACACGCTGCACGACGGCTCGGTCCAGCTGAGCGCCTCGTCCCCCGCCAACACCGCCGCGACGGCCGCGCAGCCGGTGCCCGGGCCCAGCTACGACAACACCATGTACATCGCGTACATGGTCCAGTGGTGGGTCTTCGCCGTGGTCATGCCGGTCACCTGGCTCAAGCTGCTGCACCGCGAGTCGCAGGAGATCCAGAACAAGGCCAGGGCGGCGCTCGAGGACGACGACGACTGGGATGACGAGGACGACGAGGACTGGGACGACGAGGACGACGAGGACGACGAGGACGACGACGAGGATGAGGACGGCGAGGACGCGGACGAGCCCGCGACCGCCGAGCCGGTGCCCGCGGGCGCGGTGGCCTCAGACTCCGGGCAGCCGGTCGAGTAAGGCCTCGAACTCCGGGGTGGGCAGGATGCGCGCGGTCTCGCCCACCGCGTCCACCGGCAGCACGCTGACGGTGCCCTCGCGCCACCAGTAGAGCTGGTCGGTCAGCGGGCCCGGCGCGGTCTCGAACTGACGCCAGGCCAGGCGCAGCAGCGCACCCGCCGCGGCCACCGCCTCGGTGGTCTCGATCGGGTGGTAGGCCAACAGGTGCCGGTGCGGAAGCACGACCAGCACGCCGTTGTCCGGCACCGCCGGGTAGCCGTCGCGCTCGAGGTAGTCGCAGAGCCAGAACACGTGCGTCGGGCAGTACGGTCCGGGCCCGGCCAGCACCGTCACGTTCGCCCCGTCCACGTTCAGCCGCTCGCGCTCCAACGCCCCCTGCCGCCGCACGTTCTCCCGGGCCGCGGTGAAGACCTCGGCGACCGGCACGGCCCAGGTGCCCGCCTGCTCCGCGGCCAGCAGCCGGCCGCCGCCCTGCGGGGTTTCGCAGAGCACGACCTCGGTCAGCCCCGGCAGCGCGGGCCGGGACAGCGCCCCGGCCGTCGCGGCGGCGAGGTGGGCCGGCAGCAGCCGCGAGCGCAGCGGCGCGGCCCACGGGGCCACCGCCTGCGCGGCCGCCTCCTCGGCCCGCTCGGCCGCGGCCAGCCAGTCGGCCACCGCCTGCTCCACCAGATCCGGCCAGTCCGCCTTGGCCCCGCGCGCCATCCGGGCCCGCAGCGGTGCGACGTCGATGGTGCGGCCCGGGCGCATCGCGCCGTCGCGGTGCAGCTCGAGCCGTTCCGGCGCGGCCACCCGCCAGCGCAGGCCGCGGCCGCGCAACTCGACCTCGAGCAGGCCGAGGAGGGCGGTGGCGACCGGGTCGCCGAAGGGCCAGGCGGCGCAATCCCGGGTGGTGTAGGGCATGTCGCGCAGTGTAATCGGTCGGGGCGTGACCCGAACGGGGGAAGGAGCGTTGTACCGGACGTGCCCGATGCGTTCGAGATCCTGCCCGCGTCCCCGCTGTCCCGCTTGGCCGCAGCTCCGGCGCGCGGCCTGCCCTCTCCGCCGCGCCCCCGCGCCCCGCGCGGCCCGGCCGGTCTCGCCCCGGGTTCGCCCAGCGCGATCGGCGCGCCCGCACTCGGCGCGGGCCTGCCCAAGGTCCCGCGCCCCCGCCGCAGCGAACCCCCCGCGCGCGACCCCGAGATCACCGACGAGCTGTGGGCCCTGATCGAGCCCCTGCTCCCGGTCAAGCCCCGCCGCAGGCGCTACCCCGGCCGCATGCCGCTCGACGACCGCGCGGTGCTCACCGGAATCCTGGTGGTGCTCGCCCGCGGCATCGGCTTCGAGCGCCTGCCGAAGGAACTGGGCTTCGGCAGCGGCATGACCTGCTGGCGCCGCCTGCGCGACTGGCAGCAGGCCGGCGTATGGCCGGTACTCGCCCGCCTGCTCGCCGAGTCCCTCCCCGAAGGCCACCGCATCGAC
>NZ_JAGSOG010000380.1 GCF_018139695.1 Actinospica durhamensis
GACTCCCCCCGGATCCCCCCCGATTTCCCCTGGTCCGGCTCAGACCACGCCGTAGAGCCGGTCGCCCGCGTCGCCGAGGCCCGGCACGATGTAGCCCTGCTCGTTGAGCCGCTCGTCGATGGCGGCTGTGACGATCGTCACCGGCACCCGGCAGTCGCCGAGGGACTTCTCCATCGCGGCGATGCCCTCCGGCGCGGCCAGCAGACAGATCGCGGTCACGTCGTCGGCGCCGCGCTCGGCCAGCAGCTTCACCGCGGCGATCAGCGTGCCGCCGGTGGCCAGCATCGGGTCGAGCACGTAGCACTGGCGTCCGGCCAGGTCGTCGGGCATGCGGGTGGCGTAGGTGGACGGAGTCAAGGTGCCCTCGTCGCGGACCATGCCGAGGAAGCCCACCTCGGCGGTGGGCAGCAGCCGGACCATTCCGTCGAGCATGCCGAGGCCGGCCCGCAGGATCGGCACGACCAGCGGCTTGGGCGAGGCCAGGCGTACGCCCTGGGTCGCGGACACCGGCGTCTCGAGCTCGACCGGGCTCACCCGCACGTCCCGGGTCGCCTCGTAGGCGAGCAGCGTCACGAGTTCGTCGGCGAGCCGGCGGAAGGTCGGCGAGTCGGTCTGCCGGTCGCGCAGCGTGGTGAGTTTGTGGGCGATCAGCGGGTGATCGGCGACGTGGATACGCATGCCGAGAGTCTACGGCCCCGCAGGTCGGCAGTCCGGGCTTGCCCTCTCGGCTCAGCGGGGTAGGGTCGTCAGGAAGGTCACGAATCGATATCGGCAGCACGCGGCGGAACGAGGTGACGATGGGTACGACGGCTCCGAGGTCCACGGCTCGGGAGACGAACACGGCAAGGCCTGCGGGCGGCGCGCGCGCGGGAGAGCCCGGCGCGCCACAGGAGCGGGGCATGCGCCGGGCGATCTTCCTGGCCGAACTCGCCGAGGCGCGGGAACTGCGCAAGCGCGTCGCGCCACGCCGGGCCAGGGCCCAGGAACTGCACGCCAGGCTGCTCCGTACGTTCCGGTACTGACCCGCTCGACTGATCTGCGTCCCCGTGCGCAGTCCATGCGCCGCAACCAGTGCCGCCGCGGCCCTCTTTCTGCGACGATGCCAGAGAGCAGACCGTCGGCGGCGGTGGGCTGCGAGCGGCGCGAGAGGCCGGAAGGACGCGGATGACACAGGCCGGGCAGGCCTCGTTCGACGAGGCCCTCGTCGACTTCGCGGTGACCGTCTTCCAGGAGGACGGCCGCTGGGCCGTGGTGCCGCTGCCCCTGCACGTCGCCGCCGACCTCGACCTGTTCACGGCCGCCGTGCGCCAGCAGCTGTCCGAAGGCCCGATCCTGGGCCTGCTCGGCCTCGGTGACGAGTACTTCATCGCGCTGCGGCTGGTCGGCGGCAGGGAACTGCTGTTCATCTCCGAGCGCTCCGCGGCCGAGGAGGACGCGGTGGCTCGGCAGGTACTCGAACGCCTCGGGCTCGAGCCCGAGGCGTCGTCGGGCTCGGGTCCGGCCGGCGACGAGGAGATCTTCGCCGACCTCGGGCTCGACTCCTTCGAACTGCGGTTGGCCTGTGAGCAGCTGTTGGATGAACGAGCGCTGCGATTGACCGACCTGGTGGCACACTTGGCTGGGCGCATCGGATTCGCACGCCAGTTCACCGACTGCGCGCGCCCGGGATACGACACGGTGGACGGATACTGAGAGGGCCCGCGTCGCCGCGGGGCGCAGTGGGCAGTGAAGAAGAGTACGTCGGAGTGAGGGGAGAGTGGGCAGGTCGTGGCCTATTTCGCAGCTCTGCTAGCGCGCTACGCGGATGAATGGCAGGCGCATGACGTCGACTTGGACGAGTTCGACGACGGCATGGGCCTCGTCGAGTTCATCCGCGAGGCCGCCGAGGACGAGGAGCCGGATACCGCCGTGCTCCTGCTCGAGCAGGAGGACGTGTGGTTCGCCGTGGTCCGGCTCGACCTCGACGAGGATCCCCGCGTGTTCGCCGCGGACCTGGCGGCGGTGCGCCGCTCGGGCTACGCGGACCTGCTCACCGCGGACGCCCTCGCCCCGCTCGGCCCCGACGGCACGCCGCTCGAGCCGGTCGCGCACGTCGCGCCGGTCGCGGAGGTCGATGACCCGGGCGTGGACGTGGGCGTGGACGCGGAGGACGAGGTCGAGGGTCTCGACGAGGTCGCCGTGGACGAGGAGGAGTACACCGGGCCGAGCACGCCGAGCGGCCCCGCGGGCGACGCGAACCTCCTCGCCGACTACGGGCTCAGCGCCAAGGACCTGATCGGGCTGTGCGGCGGGCGGCTGGTCCCGGCCGACGCGCTGGCCGAGATCGCCGGGGTGCTCGGAGCGGCCGAGGAACTCGAGGCGGTCCGCTGAACGCCGCCGCGCCGGCTGGATCCGGCGCGGGCCAGGGCGGGCGGTACGCAGGCGCCGACACCCCGCGCGTCGGCGCCCTGCCGGCCTGGCTGCAGGAGCGGTACGCGGGCTGGATGCGGGCGGCGCTGGCCGAGGCCGACCTCGCCCCGGCCGGCGGCGACGTCCCCATCGGCGCCGTGGTGCTCGCCCCGGACGGCAGCGTGCTCGGCCGCGGCCACAACGTCCGCGAGGCCGACGGCGACCCGGTCGGACACGCCGAGGTGATCGCCCTGCGCGAAGCCGGCCGCGCCGTCGGCTCCTGGCGTCTGGCCGGCGCCACCCTGGTGGTCACCCTCGAGCCCTGCGCCATGTGCGCCGGCGCCGCCGTGCTCTCCCGCGTCGAGCGCATCGTCTACGGCGCGTCCGACCCCAAGGCCGGCGCCGTCGGCTCGCTCTGGGACCTCCCGCGCGACCAGCGGCTCAACCACCGCCCCGAAGTGGTCTCCGGCATCCTCGCCCCCGAGTGCGCGGCGCTGCTTGATAACTTTTTCGCCTCTCGGCGCCCCATCGGGTAATGTTCTCCCCGGTGACGTGTCCGAGCGGCCTAAGGAGAACGCCTCGAAAGCGTTTGTGGTGCAAGCCACCGGGGGTTCAAATCCCCCCGTCACCGCTGATGAGAGCCGGTAGCCCCCTCTGGGGCCACCGGCTCTCCGCGTTGATGGACGTCGTTCGGCGGGCCCGTCCGGCCGCCCCTACTGGGCGCAGTTGGTGCTGTCGGCCAGTGCGGCGGGGCTTGCGGCGGCCAGTGCGGCGGCGGCTCGCAGCGCGGCGTCGACCTGCTCGTTGCTGGCGAGGGTGGAGAAGCCGGTGCCGAGCACCAGGTCCACGCTCGGGTCGGTGCGGTTGTCGGGGTGGATCTGGGCCCCGGGCACCTCGGCGGCTACCTGGCGCAGTTCGGCGACCTGCGACTTGGCGCCGCGGATCTGGGCCGAGACGGTCAGCTTCGAGCGCAGCGGGTCGTTGGTGACCTGGCCGATGAAGAAGCCGCGCTGCTTGAGCTGGTTGGCCGTGTTGGCGGCCAGGCCCCGGCGGTTGGTGGAGTTGTAGACGTTCAGGGTGAACTTGGGCGTCCCGGTGGGGGAGACGGCCGCGCCGGAGAGCGGGTTCGCGCTGGGGGACGCGGAGGCGGCGGCCCGGACCGCGCCGGCCTTGCAGGCGTCCGAGCCGGCGGAGGGGGCGGTGACCAGGTTGACCAGGCCGTAAGCCCCGACGCCCAGGATCAGCAGGCCGGACAGGACGAAGCCGAGCGCTCTGCGGCGGCGCCGGGTGCGGTTGCGGAAGGGCACGTAGGGCGCGTCCAGGCCGACCCGGAACTTCTTGCCGCCGATCTCGCCCGGAGGGCGTACGGCGTGTTCCGGGGCAGGCCTGGCGACCGCGTAAGGGTCCTGATCGTCCGGCGGGGTGTTCGCGTCCATACACCGAACGTACCCGGGCAGATGCGCGGAGTATTCACAGATCGAGGTCAAGTACGCG
The DNA here is from genome assembly GCF_018139695.1 of Actinospica durhamensis. Classification (GTDB taxonomy): domain Bacteria; phylum Actinomycetota; class Actinomycetes; order Streptomycetales; family Catenulisporaceae; genus Actinospica; species Actinospica durhamensis. The sequence continues at coordinate 3,883 of NZ_JAGSOG010000380.1, forward strand.
CGCATGGAGTACTGTGCGCTGCTGCAGCGCCGCGCGCACGGCCCGATGCAGGCCGTCCTCCAGGTAGAACTCGCCCTGCCACTTGACCACGTGCGCGAACAGGTCGCCGTAGAAGGTGGAGTCGTCCGCGAGCAGGGCGTCGAGGTCCAGCTGGCGCTTGGTCGTGACGAGCTGGTCGAGCCGGATCTGACGCGGCGACACCTCGGCCCAGCCGCGGTGGTTGCGCCCGTGCTCGGGGTACGGACGTCCCTCGCCGACTCTTTTGAAGATCACCGTTCTCTTCCGACCTGCCGTGCCGTCCTGGCCGTAGCCCTGGGTACCGCTGCCAGAATCCCGCGCGGGCCGTGTCCGGCGCAACCGAAATGGCACACCGTCCCACCATCGGGGCCCCGGGCGCGGCTGTCCGGGACAGACGAAAGACGGCCCCTGACCGTTGCTTTCGCTGGTCAGGGGCCGTCTTCGCGGCGGAGGATACGAGATTTGAACTCGTGAGGGGTTGCCCCCAACACGCTTTCCAAGCGTGCGCCCTAGGCCACTAGGCGAATCCTCCGTGGGAAAGCTTACCCGAAGATCGGGGGTGCTCCGCCACTCCCATTTCTGGGCTATCCTGTGTGCGGACCCCTCGTGTGGCGTCATCCCACCGAATCCCCCCAGGGCAGGAATGCAGCAAGGGTAGGCAGGCTCTGGCGGGTGCGCGAGGGGTCTTTTGCATGCCCGGGGGCTCGCGTGCGGGGTCTTTCGCGTCGTTGTCGGTGGAACCGACTAGGCTCAAGAGCGTGTCGCTAGCGCTCTACCGCCGGTATCGCCCCGAGACCTTTGAGGAGGTCATCGGGCAAGAGCACGTGACCGGACCGCTTCAGCAGGCGCTGCGCAATCAGCGGGTGAACCATGCCTACCTGTTCAGCGGGCCGCGCGGGTGCGGGAAGACGACGAGCGCGCGGATCCTGGCGCGCTGTCTCAACTGTGAGCAGGGGCCGACGCCCACGCCGTGCGGCGTGTGCAAGTCGTGCGTCGGGCTGGCGCGCGGGGCGGGCGGGTCGATCGACGTGATCGAGATCGACGCGGCGTCGCACGGAGGCGTGGACGACGCGCGCGACCTGCGGGAGCGGGCGTTCTTCGCACCGGTCGAGTCCCGGTACAAGATCTACATCCTGGACGAGGCGCACATGGTGAGCTCGGCCGGGTTCAACGCGCTGCTGAAGGTGGTCGAGGAGCCCCCGCCGCACCTGAAGTTCATCTTCGCCACCACCGAGCCGGAGAAGGTCATCGGGACCATCCGCTCGCGTACGCACCACTATCCCTTCCGCCTCGTGCCGCCCGGCACGCTGCGCGACTACCTGGCGCACCTGTGCGAGCAGGAGCAGATCAAGGTCGACCCCGAGGTGCTGCCGCTGGTGGTGCGGGCGGGCGCGGGGTCGGTGCGCGACTCGCTTTCGGTGATGGACCAGCTGCTCGCCGGCGCGGACGAGGACGGCGTGAGCTACCGGGCCGCCGCATCGCTGCTCGGCTACACCGACGCGGCCCTGCTCGACGAGGCGGTCTCGGCACTCGGGGCCCACTCCGGCGGCGCCGCGTTCGAGATCGTGGACCGGGTGGTCGAGGGCGGGCACGACCCGCGCCGCTTCCTCGGCGACCTGCTCGAGCGGCTGCGCGACCTGCTGATCCTGCAGGCGGTGCCGGACGCCGCGGCCAAGGGCCTGATCGCGGTCCCGGCGGACCGGATGGCCCGGATGACCGAGCAGGCCGCGGGCTTCGGCCAGGCCGAGCTCTCCCGGGCCGCCGACCTGGCCAACACCGGGCTGACCGAGATGCGCGGCGCGACCGCGCCGCGGCTGCTGCTCGAACTCGTCTTCGCCCGGATCCTGTTGCCGGGAGCCGAGGATTCCGGACGCGCCCTCGCGGCCCGGCTGGAGCGGCTCGAGCGCTTCGGCGGCCCGATGGCCGCGGCCGCTCCGGCCGGAGCCGAGTACGCGGCGCCGATGCCCGCGCCCGCTCCCGCACCGGCCCAGGCCCCTGCGCCGGCTCCCGCCGCCGCTCCCGCCCCCGCCGCGTCCACGACGCTCGGCGCCGCGCCCTGGCTCGAGCCCGCGGGCTCGCCGCAGCCGGCGGCCGCGCCCGCCGCGCCGAACTCGCCCGCACCGGCCCAGCCGGTCGCGGCCGCGCCCTCGGGCGCCGGGGACGTCGCCGCGGTCCGGGCGCGCTGGCCCGAGATCGTCGAGCTGGTCAAGTCGCACAGCCGGGTCGCCTGGACGATGATCTCCGCCAACGCCAACGTCGTCGGGGTCGACGGGCGGCTGCTGCAGCTGGGCTTCAACAGCGCCGGGCTGCGCGACACCTTCGCCGGATCCAACCGCGAGGACACCCTGCGCCAGGTGCTCAAGCAGGTCTTCGGCGGCGAGTGGCGGATCGAGGCCCTGGTGGATCCCGGTGCGGGGCAGGGACACGGCGGGCAGGGCCCGTCCGGTCCGGCCGGTCAGGGTTCTTATGGCGCGCCGGGTCCGCAGGGCGGGTCGGGCGCGCAGCAGGCGCCGGGCCAGGGCTTCGGCGGTGGGTCGGGCACGGGTCCGGCCACACCGGCCGGGGGCGCGTTCGCCCCGCCGCAGCCGCCCCAGCAGCAGGCTTCCGCGCCGCACCCCTCGGTGCCCGAGTCCCGGGCCGACGGGCCATGAGTTCGCGTACCCGCAATTCGTCCGGCCCGATCCCCTCGATCGGAGAGAGCGCGCCGCCGAGCACGTGGTAGCGGCCGCGGAACTCGCGGGTCTTCTCGATCGCGACGACGTCCTTGG
>NZ_JAGSOG010000381.1 GCF_018139695.1 Actinospica durhamensis
GGTTCTGGGGCGGGCGGCTGTTCCGCCTGCTGCGCACAGTGCACTGAAGGAGACGGAGATCAGTGCGCCGGAACTACTCATGGTGGGGGCCATAGCCTTCGGGGCTGAGGCGCAGGCGGCTATGCGCTCTCTGCGCGAGCTTGGCTTCTTATGGATTCAATTCCGAAGAATATAGTTGTGGGGATTGGTGGGGCAAGGTCTGTTCGCGTTCTTGGCGTAATCTTGACTTGATTGGCGCGCTATTCTCGTGCATTGGTGGCCGCCGAATTGGCGGCATTTATGCTTACGGAAATGAATGCTTCTGGGAAAGCCTTGGTGGCTATGGTGTGATGGCGAAGCCCCAGGTCGAGGCCTTCGCGAGCTCGGCGAAGGTGGCGGCGGAAGTCGGGTCCGAATTGATCATCCAGTCGGTCTCGTTGGCGCCGCTCTTGTCGTAGTTGAACCAGACGAAGCCGAGTACGTCGGAGTGGGCTTGCACGCCGGTGAACAGGTTGCTGATCTCGGTGGGCTTTTCGGCGCTGGGGGAGACTCCGGTCTCGGCGATGAGGAAGGGCTTCTCGGTGAAGGTGCGGACCTGTTCCATCGTGGGCTCGAACAGCGTGTCGAAGGTGGAGCGGCCGCCGGGAGTGGTGTTGTAGTAGCCGGTGAGGCCGACCCAGTTGACGTAGGCGTTGCCCGGATACAGGGGCTCGAGCGCGATGTCGGGGACGGGGTAGGTGACGTTGACGTCCCAGAGCCAGATGACGTTGGTGGCGCCGACCTTGCTGAAGATGTCGTGGATGCGTCGCCAGGCCTTGACGAAGTCGGCCGCGCTCGTGCCCTTGGTGCCCCAGTTGTACCAGTTGCCGTTCATCTCGTGGCCGAAGGACAGGACGATCGGCACGTTGAGGGCTTTGATGGTCTGCGCGAGGGTCGTGGCGTAGGCGTCCGAGGCGCCGGCGGCGATGTCGGCGATGGACGGGGTGGTGGGCTCGAACTGGATGAGCGGCAGGATTCCGTCGTTGACGAGGTTGAGTACCCAGGTCTGGTTGAGGGACTGACCCCAGGGGACGTAGTAGGCGACCATGTTCGGCGTCTTGCCGATTTCTTTGCTCAGCTTGGTCAGGCCGGTCATGTCGTCGGGGATGCCGTCTTGGGCGATGCCGAGGTACTTCTTGGTGGGGTCGAGCAGGGTGGAGACGTTGACGGTGGCGTTGGTGGACTGTGTCTCCACGCTGGTCGAGGACGATGCCGCGGTGTGGGTGGGAGTGGTGGCGTTCGATGCCGAACCTGTTGCTGCCTCCGCCGAACTCGTCGGCGCTGTCGACCCGGCGGACGCGGACGCGGCCGCGGATGCCGATGCGGACGTGTCGGAGACGGGGTGGGAGTAGGCGAAGATCAGGAACAGGCCGGTGGCCGCCGCGCTCGCGGCGAACAGGGCTCGGGTGAAGGTGCGCTCAAGCATCAACGGGGGTCGTCCACTTCGTGCCGAGGATCCGCAGGATGGTCACGAGATAGAAGACGGCCGGGACGAAGATGGGGGTGAAGGCGGCGGTGTTCATGTCGAGCATGCGCCAGCCGGAGAGCACGACGCCGAGCGCGCCCGCGCCGAGGCTCCAGGTCCACAGGCCCAGCCACAGCCTCCGGTTGCTCTTCTTCTTTCCGCCGCTGGGGCGCCACGACATCTGCCGGCCGCGCAGCGCGTCCCAGAACGCGAAGATGTTCGACCAGCTGACCACGACGGTGACCGGCCACATGTCCACGCCGCAACGGACCCGGTGCCACAGCGGGGTCATCACGAAGGTGTAGAGCGCGCTGGGCAGAACGAGCAGGTAGTTGCGCAGGATTACCTCGTGCGGCGTGACCAGGCACAGGATCACGGCGATCAGTGGGCTGAGGATCGTGAACATGGCGGTCTCCACGTAGTAGAGGAAACCGACGATGTCGTAGAGCCGCGCGCGCAGCGGCATCTTGGTGCGCCAGAAGGTGCGGTCGGAGACGATACTGATCGTGCCGGCGCACCAGCGGTACTGCTGGCTGAAGAACGAGTCGACGTCGGCGGGGCACAGGCCGGAGGCGAGGTTGACCGGCAGGTAGCGCACCTTCCACCCGAGCCGGCGCAGGTCGATGCCGGTGTGGGCGTCCTCCGAGTGGGAGATGAGCGTGATGCCGCCGTTCTCGGCCAACGCGGCGCGCCGGTAGACGGCGTTGGTTCCGCAGCACACCACCGAATCACGCTGGTCGCGGGCGACCTGGACCGCCCGGTAGAACAGCTCCTGGGAGGTCGCGGCCCCACGTTCGACGAAGGTCTGCTCGCCGGCGTTGCGGAAGAACTGCGGGGTCTGCAGGATCCCCAGCTTCGGGTCCTGCTCGAAGTAGGGGAGGGTCTCCATCAACATCTCGGCGCTGGGCACGAAGTCCGCGTCCAGGATCAGGATGAACTCGCCGGTCGAGCGTTCGAGGCCGAAGTTGAGGTTGCCGGCCTTCTTGAACCAGCCGCGGTTGGGCCGGGAGCCGTACCGGAAGCCGAACTCGGCGGCCATGGTCGCCACCTCGGGCCTGGCCGCGTCGTCGAGGACGTAGGCGGTGACGACGCCGGGGTAGCCGTCCTGCAGCGCCGCCACGTACGTCCACGTGTTGCGCAGCACCTCGAGGCTCTCTCCGCACACCGGGAGCATGACGTCGACGCTGGGGTAGGTCTCCGGCCCCCACCGCGCGACCAGCTCGCTGTGGGCGTGAAAGTCGAAGCCGCGGGTGCCGATCTCCAGGAACAGGCGGATCACGATGACGGTCGGGGTCATCATCACGACCGGGAAGAGCACCCACAGCCGCATCGAGTTGGCCAGGAAGCCGAGCTGTGTGTAGAGCAGGAACGGGGCGCTCATGACCATGCCCAGGATGAGCACCCACATGCGCCGCTCGTTGTAGAGGTGCTTCTCCGTGCGCTGCGACGGCGGCTTCGGCAGGACCGTGCCGGTGGCCTTCACCGTCGCGGTGAACAGCTCCGGACGCCACAGCTGCTCGTCCCCGTACGGGTCCGGCTCGTCGCCCCAGGTGAGGCGATCGCGTGCCGGGGCCGGCGAACGCTTGAAGGGGAGCAGGGTGATGCGGGAGAGCAGGACGGTCTGGGCCGCGTCGGTGGGCTCGGGCGTACGTTCGTCGTCGACGGGTTGCAAGAGGTGTGCCGACGGTATCCGCGGCAGCAGTTCGGTGACCTGTTCGGGGATCTTTCGTCTGCGTCCTCGGCCGCCGGGAAGGTCGCCGGCAACGTCGCCGGACGCACTCTCGGCGCCGACAGCGACGACAGCGACGACAGGCACGCCGGCCTCGTCGTCGGCGGCCGGGTCCGTGACCGGCGCCGCCGCGGCGCCGTGTCCGTCCAGCGTGGTCATCGGCGAACTCCGATCAAGGTCCAGATCTCGACGTCGGTCCGTCCGTAGCGGTCGTAGCTCGGGATCGCGGTGCGCTGGTAGCCGCTCGTCGCCAACAGCTGGTCCAGGGTCAGGTCGAGGCCCGGGGTGGCGTTGTAGTCGATGAACACGACTCCGAAGTAGCGCTGCGAGATCGCCGCCTGGTACGCGGGCACGCCGGTGAGGGTCTTGCCGTCCGAGGTGAAGGACAGGCCGTAGGTGTCGTTCCAGACCAGCCGTTCGCCCCGGTCACCGAGGTAGTAGCGCTCCACCCACGGGTCCTCGGCCAGGATGTGGGTGCCGGCCGGTACGTCGGCGGTCGCCGCTTCCAACTTCTGCATGTACGTGGTGGAGTTCAGCCATTCGCCGAAGAATTCGTGGGCCTGATTGGCGCCGTACGTACCGAGCGCGGCGACCAGCGCGACGGCGGGCACGATGCGCCACCATGCTCGCCCGGCCAGCTTGTCGATCAGCCAGCCGCCCATGGGGGCGGCGAACATCAGGCCGTACCCGGCGTGCTTCTCGAGCGACGTCAGGGTGTGCAGGCGCATGTCGCCGAGCGGGGCTATGAGGGCCGATCCGGATAGGACGACGGCGAGCAGCGCGCGGGCCTTCCAGTTCCAGTCGTCCGTCATCGGGGTCCTCGAAGCGGGCGTGACGCTCGCGGGACGCCGCCGCAGCATGAACCACAGCGTGCCGAAGACCGCGAGGATCAGGATGAAGCCCACGTACACACCCGAGCGCTCGGCCACCTGTCTGACCGTGTTCGTGGCCGCGGGCCGGTCCAGCGTGGTGGACATCAGGCCGGTCACCGTGGTGCGTCCGGCCAGGCACAGCAGGGCGAAGCCGGCTAGGGCCATGAAGGACCCGAGCAGCCCGGCGCGCACCGCGGCCCAGCGCCAGCCGACCGAAGGCACCGCGCAGATCGCCGCCACCAGGATGACCGGGATCGCGTACACCAGAGCCGCGTACTTGAAGGCGACCGCGAACGTGGTGAGCGCGACCGCCTCCATCATCAGGACCTTGTTCCGGCCGGACCGGATGCCGTAGAAGAAACCTGAGGCGAGCAGGAAGACGGCCGGGGCGTCGAAGGTCGCCAGGTGGCTCATGAACAGCGACGGCCCGCACAGGCCGAACAGGGCGGCGGACCAGATCGCGGCCCGCCGGCCGAACAGCAGCACGGCCGCCCGATACAGCATGATCGTGGCGCCGAGCATGCATACCAGGCTCAGCCCGCGCGCGGCACCGAGCCCGCCCATCGCATTGGCCACGGCGCCGATCAGCGGGTAGAGGTACGGCGAGCCGGAGAAGAAGGTCGCGTAGTCCATCGTCGGCCCCTGGCCGCCGAGCAGCCCGGTCCACTCCGTGTGCCCGGAGAACAGGTAGCAGGCTTCGTCGACGAAGGCACTGTCGCCGAGGCTTAGCGCGATACCCGCCTGGGCCGCGAGCACCGCCGCGAGGGGCATCCGGCCCCACCACCGGCGGCTGATCCCGAACCGGCTGCCCCGGGCCGGCTCCGGGTCGGGCGCCTCGGGTGATGTGAGCGGCCTGATGCGCGGCAGAACGACGGTCTCAGACATCCGCCGTCCACAATGCCCGCGGGCGCGAATGCGCGGCACAGATCACAGAATCCACCCTCCACGGCCGGCCACGGTTGTCGGCGCCGCGCGCGGCGTGAGAACCACTGATTTCCTGGAAATGCGGCTGAACGCAAAGGTGGCGCCCGCGCGCCGTCATGCTACAACAGGCTTCGTTCTCGGCAAAAGCACAGTCAAGAACTCTTTGCGTTGCGGGATGGAAAGCCGACGGCCTGCATTCATACCGGCGATCTGGTCGACATTTCCGCTGGCGGAATATCATTCCCCGAGGCTTGCGGGAATGACGCGGAGTCGGCGGCTAGGCGGCGTCGCCGCGCTGGCGGTCCAGCCTCGTGAAGTACTCGGCGAGGGCTTGCTCGACCAGATACTGCGGGCTCAGGCCCTGTAGTGCGACCTCTTCGGTCAGGCGCTCGTTATGTCCGGCCAGTATGCGCACGGTCAGCGGAACGCGGACCGGACCCCGAGGCCGACCCAGCCGGCGGCGGCTCCCGCCGGAAGTCTCGGGTGCGGCCGACTTCTCGTCACCGGGGTCTTTGCCCGAAACCTCGGCTGACATCGACATGGACTGGTCTCGCTCTCTACCTCACGCCCGCTCACGGCCATGCACGTGGCGCCGACCCCTTACTCGCAGAAGCTTATATTTCAATGATGAGAAGGCAATGTCAACCGGATACCGGCAGCGGAGTGGGGCGTGCGGCGGGAGTCAATGGTCTTTCTATGAGCTTTTTATGAAGGTCAATCCGGAGGCGGAATGCCATGCGCGCTCAGTGGGATCCGTAGCCCGGATCGATGCCTTGATGGGCGCGCTCCAGTGATGGATGTCACATCAATGGGGATGGGCATTCATCGTGCTCACACGCAATGCCTGGTCCGGCTCGGTCGCGCGCCTGATCCGCTTCAGGACGTCATCGAGTCGATCGGGCGAGGCACGCGGGGAACGCCAGGTGAGGTCGAGACCGTCGTGCTGCCACCGCGGGACGACGTGGGTGTGGAAGTGGAAGACGTCCTGTCCGGCGGCGCTGCCGGAGTTGTGCTTCACGTTGATGCCGTCGGGGGTGAGCGCCGTGGCGAGCAGGCCGGCGACCCGGTGCACCATGGCGGCGACCTGGCCGTGCACGGTCGCGGACACGTCCCACAGGTCGCGCACATGCTCTCGGGGGACCACGAGCGTGTGGCCGGGGGCGGCGGGCCTGATGTCGAGGAACGCCACGGTGTGTTCGTCTTCGAGGATTCGTCGCGACGGCAGCCGTCCGGCGACTATCCCGCAGAAGACGCAGCCGCTCGTGCCGGTCACCATCGCATCACCATCGCACGGGCCGTCCTCGCGGGCTACCGGATTTGCCCCGGCCGCTGGACGGGGGGTGCGTGCGGGCGGTGCAATAGGGCCATGCATATCGCGTTCTGGATCACCGCCGGCGTTCTGGCCCTGTTCTACCTCTACGGGGGCGGGATCAAGGTGGTCCAGTCCCGCGAGCAGCTGCTGCCGATGATGCAGTGGGTGAAGGACGCGCCGATGTGGGGGGTGCGGGCCATCGGCGGGGTCGAGGTGGCGG
>NZ_JAGSOG010000382.1 GCF_018139695.1 Actinospica durhamensis
GGCGGGCAGGGCGCGGACGGTGTCGGGGGCGTCCGCGGGCGCGGGGGCGAGGGTCGGCCACCAGCGGGTGGTGGCCAGTCCCGCGGCGGCCCCGATCGCGGCCCCGGCCACCACGTCCGAGGGGTAGTGCACGCCCGTGACCACCCGGGACACCCCCACCCCGGCGGCGAGGGCGGCGACCGGGAGCGCCAGCCGCGGGTGCTCGAGCGCCACGCCGGTGGCGAACGCCGCGGCCGAGGCGGTGTGCCCGGACGGGAAGGAGGAGCTCGTCGGCGGCCGACGCAGGCGTCTGATGATCGGGGTCTGATCGGCCGTGGGGCGGGCCCGGCGCACCAGCGACTTGCCGATGAGGTTCGCGCTCGCGCTGGCCACGCCCTGGGCGGCCAGGCCCCGCAGCGCGGCCCGGCGGGCCCGGCGCTTCCCGCTCAGGCCCAGCGCGGCGGCCACGGCGAACCAGAGCGCGCCGTGGTCGGCGGCCCGGCCCAGCGCGGGCAGCGCCGAGTCCCACAGGCGCGAGGGCGCCACCGGAACCACCCGGATCACCCGGGTGTCGAGGCGGTGCACCCGCCGACGATGCGTCTCCATGCTCTGCGTCTCCTGCCAGCTCGCCCGACCCGGTCGGAACCGTTTACCCACAACGGCCGTGGGCACGCGGACGACCTGACGACCGGCCGAGACGAGGCATGTGGAAAGGACGGGACGCATCATGAGCGCTGGATCACGCTGGAGCTCGCACGCACAGTTCGGTGCCCGCCGGACGGACAAGACACGCAGGTCCGGGCGCCCGCGTCCGGCCGCCTCACGCACGCAGCACACGAACGCGCTCGACGCGCTCGGCCGCGTCGGATTCACCGCGCGCGGCATCGTCTACGTGCTGATCGGGTGGATCACGCTGATGATCGCGCTCGACCACCGCACCATGGAGGCCGACCGCACCGGTGCGCTGGAACTGATCGCGGGCAAGCCGTTCGGCTTCGTCGTGCTCTGGTTCCTGATCGTCGGGTTCGCCGGCATGGCGCTGTGGCGCGCGGTCATGGCGGTGCGCCCCGACCTTCCGGGCAAGCAGGGCATCGGCTCCCGGCTCGCCTCGGCGGGCAAGGCGGTGCTCTACGCCGTCGCCGCGTACACCACCGCCCGCTTCACCGTCACCGGCCACGCGAGCGGCTCGACGAACCGGGTCTCCACCGACTTCACCACCGACGCGATGCGCCACACCGGCGGGCGGCTGCTCGTCGGCGCCGTCGGGGTCGGCCTTGTGGTCGCCGGCATCGTGCTGATCAAGCGCGGAGTGCAGCGGCGCTTCGCCAAGAACCTGCGGATGGGGACGGTGTCCGCCGACACCCGTCGCCGGGTGCTGATGCTGGGCACGGCCGGCAACGTGGCGCGGGGCCTGATCGCGGGCGGCGCCGGGGTGTTCCTGCTCGACGCGGCGATCACCTTCGACCCCGACCGCGCCCGCGGTGTGGACGGCACGCTGCGCGCCTTCGCCGCGGCGCCGGCCGGTCCGGTGGTGCTGATCCTGATGGCCCTCGGGCTCGCCGCCTTCGGCTGCTACTCCTTCTGCGAAGCCCGCTGGCGCCGGCTGTGATCCGCACCGGCTCCCGGCCCCACTTTGCCAACTGCGGGTTTGCCGGCCCCGCGCGCGGTTATCCGTCGCTTCCGGATCCGCTGAATCGTCTTTCGGAGGTTGAAGCCCCATGACCGGTGCGGCGAAGGAAGCAGAACTCGAGTCCGGGCACCCCGCCCGGCAGGTTGTCCGGATGGCGATGACCCTGATCGGCGTCGTGGCCCTGGTCGCGGGCGCGTTCGTGGACTGGGTCGCGCAGCGGGTCGGCGACGACATGTCTCTCAAAGCACTGGTGGCGACGGGATTTCCGGCGCGCGGCGACTTCGTCAAGACGGTCGGCGCGCTGACGATCCTGATCGCCCTGGTCGGGCTGCTCGCGCTGGTGGACCGCACCGGCTGGCTCACCCGGCTGGCCGGCGCCGCGGCCCTGGTCGTGTTCGTGATGTTCGCCGTGCAGGCCTACCGCACCTACGGCCACGACATGGGCACGGCCTACCACCACACCCGCGCCGGGGCCTGGCTCCTGCTCGGAGGCGGAGCCGTGCTGCTCATCGGCGGCTTCTTCGGCGCCCGGGTCGTGACCGTGCCGGCCACGGTCAAGACCGAGCGCGGAAAGCGCAGCAAGCGCGGCAAGGTCGCCGCGCGCGAGTCCAAGGCGTAAATCCCGCCTCCCCACCTGTGGCGCCGATCCGGATTCCGATCGGCGCCACAGGTGTCGTCGTTTCGGATCGCGCGGATATCGCGGATATCGGGGATATCACTTCGAAGTACCGCTCGCGGAGGATTCACCGCAGGCCGGTGGAAACGGCGAAGTCGCTTCAGTCGACGTCACGCGGACACGAAAGCGCCCGACCGGGAGATCCCGGCCGGGCGCTTTCGGCGCGTGGGCGAACCGGCGTCACCAGCGGCCGTACCAACGCCGGCGGCTGCCGCTGGATTCGCCGCTTCTGATACCGAAGCCGACGAGCCAGGCGACGAACACGATGAGCGCGATCCACCACAGGACGTGCGCGGCGAAACCGAGACCGCCGAGCAGCAGTGCGACCAGCAGAACAAGCAGGATGACACCCACGAGAACTCCTTTGTGATCGGGGGGATTGTCGCATCCCCTCCGGAAATACCCGAACGAATTCTGCTGGGCGGATAACCTCTGCCCGGCGATTCAAACGGTCGGCCGGAGACGCCGTGCGCTGACATGCCGCGGCGAGGAGTGGATGTCGTCTTACGGATCGTGAGGGTTTATCCGTGTACTGAGCGGTCACTGGAGCGGCATGGACACCATGCTCCCGACTCGCCGGCCGCGCACCGGACGAGCCCGCCCGGGTGGACGCCGCCGCACGTCCGCCCCGAGGACCCTGAGCACCGAGCTCGCCGCGCTGGACTGGCAGCTCGAGGGCGCCTGCCGCGAACTGAACGAGGAGCTCTTCTTCGGGCCGCCGCAGACCATCGAACAACGGACGGAGCGGGCCGCGCGCATCCGCGAGGCCAAGCGGGTGTGCGCGCGCTGCCCGGTCTCGCAACGCTGCCTCGGCTACGCGCTGGAGAACGAGGAGGAGTTCGGAGTGTGGGGCGGGCTCAGCGAACTCGAGCGCTGGGAACTGCTCGCCGAGCGCCGTGCCCGGCGCGGATAACCGCCACCCGCCTCGGGAATTCCAGCCGGCCCTGTCGCGCCGTTCCCCGGGCCGTCCTGCCGCCCGGACCGGTTCTCTCCTGAATTCGATGCGGAGTACTGTCTTGACGCTCACCCAGGCCACGGAAGTACAGGAGCGACCGGAGTCCGGCCCGCCGCCGCGGTCCCGCCGTCGCCGGGACCTGCTCGTGGACCTCGGGATCGTCGCCGCGGTGGCGCTGGTGCTGCGCCTGTCGGAAGTCGGCTTCGGCCTGCCGGCCATGCTGAACTCGGACGAGCCGTGGAACATCACGGTCGGTACGGACATGGCCGCACACGGGGACTGGGACCCGCACTACTTCTCCTATCCCTCGCTCATGTACGACGTGGTCGCCGTCGCCGACCGGATCCAGCGGCTGCTGACCGGCCACATGTTGACGGCGGCGGACTTCGGCTCGCAGGGCATGGGGATCAACCAGACCTCGGACCCGGACATGGTCGTGGCGCTGCGCCTGATCACGGTGGCGCTCTCGGTGGGCATATGCCTGCTGCTGTGCGGCGTGGTCCGGCGGGTCACCGGGCGGCGGTGGGTCGCGGTGGGCGCGGGCCTGCTGGGCGCGACCTCTCCGCTGCTGGTCGGCAACGCCCTCTACGTCACGCCGGACACCTACTCGGCCTTCTTCACCGCCGCCACGCTCGCCGGGGCGCTCGCCGTCGTACGGCGCGGCTCCAGGCTCGACTACGTGCTGGCCGGGATCGCCGTCGGGTGCGCCCTCGGCAGCAAGTACAACTTCATGTGCGCGGTGCCCGTCGTGGTCGCCTACCTGCTCCACGAGGGCAAGAACGCCTGGCGGTGGCGCGCCCTGATCTCGCTGGCTCTGACGGGCGCGGTGGCGGCCGCGACCTTCGCCCTGACCACGCCGGCCCTGCTGTTCGACTCCAACTCGCTCGTCACCGGCCTCCAGTCGGAGCTGACGCACTATTCGGCGGGACACTCCGGCGCGCAGGGCGGGGCCCTGGGCTTCTACCTCAGCGACCTGCTGCACGACCAGGCGGTGCTGCTGCCCGGTGCCGCGGTCGCGATCGCCGCGGCGTGCTTCGGCCGGTTCCGCAAGGAGATCCTCGTCGTCGGCTCCTTCGCCGTCGGCTACTTCGCGCTGATCTCCTCGGAGGTCGTGCGCTTCGACCGGGACCTGCTTCCGCTGCTGCCCGCCCTGATGCTGTTGACCGGGTTCTCGGTGGCCTGGCTGGTCGAGCTCGCCGCGGCCGGCCGGCCGGTCGCGTGGCTCCGGGCGGCGCGCCTGCCGCAGCCGGCCCGCCTCGCCGTCGCGAGCCTCGTGGTCATCGCGGTGACGCTGCCGGCCGTCCTCGGCGCCACCCGGAATGTGCAGGCGCTCGACGAGGCGCCGCGGGCCGAGGCGGCGGCATGGCTCCAGGCACACGTGCCGCAGGGTTCGACGGTCGTGGACGAGCACTACGGTCCCTGGCTCGACACCACCGAGTTCCACGTGGTCGAGGTCGGCTACGCCGTGATCGACCCGCTGCCGTCGAACGCCGCGGCCATCGTCATCACGCAGAACGGCTCAGGGCGCTTCCTCGACTACCCCGCGCAGAACGCGGACCAGATGGCCGACTACGACACGCTGCTGCAGACCTACTGCGTGGCGGTGAAGTACACGGACGGCCCGTGGGTCGAGATCCTCACGCCCTGCCAGAAGTAGGAGTGAGGGCCTCGGCCCACGGGCCGTGGCCGGCCGCCGGGCGGTCGCCGGTCGGCCGTTCGATTATTCGATTACTCGACTATTCGACGGTGAAGTCCAGCGTCGTCTGGGCGTACGGCGCGGCCCGGTCGTAGTACGGCGGCGTCCACGTGATCGAGGCGCTCACCACCTGCGTGACCTGGCAGCCGGTCACCTCGGACGGCATCGAGTCCGACACGGACAGCCGGAACCGGGTCGTGCTCGACTCGCCCGGGGTGAGCTCGTAGGAGAACTGGCCGACCGCCTTCACGGGTCCGACCGCGGCCCAGTTCGCCCCCGTGTACCACTCGAGCGTGTACGCGTCCGCCGGCACCGTCACCACGGTGCTGCCGGCCTTGCAGACGACGGAGGTGAGCGACGCCATGTCGACGTACGACGCCGCGGTCTGGTCGGCGATCAGGGTGCTGAAGTCGACGCTCGGGCCGCCGCGTGCGACCTTCGTCGAGCTCTGGCTCACCGTGCTCAGCTTCGGGTAGTCGTACGAGATCCGCTCGGGGCCGGTCTGCGCCAGCACCGTCTTACCGTCCAGCACCCGCGTCGTGTAGGAGCTGATGCCGGTGGGCGGGTCCACGTAGGCGTCGTACTCGCTCGTGCCGGCGGGCAGCGCCAGGTCGAAGCTGACCACGCCGGGACGGCCCGGGCCCACGTCCTTGGCGACCTTGAGCGGGTTGGCCGCGTAGGACGTCGGCGAGCAGCCGCCGCCCACACCGCTGTCGCAGGGCTCGACCCAGTAGAGGGACTTGGTGCCCGCCGCGTCGAACTCGACCACGACGTGGCGCGCGGCCCCGGCGTTCTCGATCGTCAGCACCACCTTGTTCGAGGTCGCGGCCCCGTACCGGGCCGGCGGGGCCAGCCGCACGCTCACCGCGCCGTCCGCGTTCGAGGGTGACGCCGTGGCGTGCGCACTCGAGGTGGCGGCGGGCCGGGACGTCGCCGTGGTCCCCGACGCGGCGGCTGGGCCGGTGGAGCGCTCGAACAGGGGCCTGCTCGCCCCGAAAGCCGTGCCGCCGAGGACTAGGACCAGCGCGAGGGCGCCGGCCCGGTGCTGCCGGGTGCGCTGTGCGGCCCGCGCCCGTACGTGCTCGGCCGTGGGCGGTGTGAACGTCTCGACCACCTGCGCCGTGCCGGAGCGCAGTTCGGATTCGAAGTAGTCAGGCATGACTCGACGCCTCCCTGGCGAAAGCCAACGGGTTGCCGTGGTAATCAGGGGACTCGGTGAGCAGCGTGGCCAGCCGGGTCCGGGCGCGGGAGAGCTGGGACTTGACCGTCCCCGCCGCCACGCCCGTCTCCCGGGAGATCTCCTCCACGCTCAGGCCCATCAGGTAGAACAGGACGATCGCGCGGCGCTGCGCCGCCGGGATCTTCTTCAGGGCACTGACGATGGCGACGTAGTCGACGCTCAGCTCCGGGGTGTCCGGCGCGGCGCCGTGCCGCCGGTAGGCGGTGAGCCCCGTCTTGGCCCGGCGCCAGCGGCTGATCCGGATCCGGTACACGACGGTACGCACCCACGCCTCGGGGTCGCCGTACCCACC
>NZ_JAGSOG010000383.1 GCF_018139695.1 Actinospica durhamensis
GCCCTCATACTGCTCCCCAGCCGCACCCCCCTCGTCGGCGCCCTGGACGCCGCCGCCCTGCGCTCCGCCGGCTTCACCATCCGCACCGTCCCCGACGCCGGCCACACCATCCACCGCGACAACCTGGCGGGGTTCCTGACCGCGCTGGAGGGGTGGATGTAGGCAGAGGCCTGCGTCACGGGTGGGCGGCCGGTGATCCGGCCGCCCACGGCCGCCTACAGTGTCGCCGCCACCGGGTGGGACGGCTGGTAGAGCCCCACCTCGCCGCCGCCGGGCAGCCGGAAGGCGGTCACCCGGCCCCAGCGCTGCACGGTCAGCGGGCGGGTGAAGCGGACGTGCTTGCCGGTGAGCTCCGCCATGGTCCCCTCCAGGTCGTCGCACTGGAGGTAGAGCTCGACGCGCCCGGCGTCGGTCTCCTCGGCCGGGTGGACGGCGAGTTCGGACGGCGGCAGTTTGAAGATCAGCCAGCCTCCGCCCGCGTCCACATGCGGATATTTCAGGACCTTGTCGAAGAACGCACGGTCCGCCTCGGGGTCCTGACTGAACACGATGACATGTCCTGCGGTGATCACTATCGCAGTATACGTCCGTCCCACCTCATCGAAGCGCTTCGATGCTTTCGTCGAACAGGTGTCGAATTTAAATTTCCTGGGCCGCATATTGACAGCTCATATGAGGAGTCGCAGAATTCGAAGCGCTTCGACGTTCTCGAGGCTACCCACACAGAAGGGAAGCGCAATGACGCGCAATCGCAACCGTCTGTGGCGCTCCGTCGCGGCCGCTGCCGTCGCCGGTTCCGCCACGATGCTGGCCGTCGGCCCCGCTCAGGCCGCCACCTGCACCACCTCGGCCCAGTACGGTTCGTGCACCAGCGGGTCCTACACGATCTACAACGACGAGTGGGGCAGCGGCTACGGCTCCCAGACCCTCTGGGTGAACTCGGCCAGCAACTGGGGGGTTTACTCGACCCAGCCGAGCACCTCCGGAGTCAAGGCGTACCCCAACGCCTCGCTCTCCATCGGCAAGGCGATCAACTCCCTGTCGAGCGCCACCAGCTCGTTCAACGAGACGATCCCGTCCTCCGGCAACTTCGAGTCGGCCTACGACATCTGGCTCAACTCGAGCACGTACGAGGTCATGATCTGGACCGACAAGGTCGGCAACGTCGGCCCGCTCGGCTCCTCGATCGGCAACCTGACGCTGGACTCGAACACCTGGACCGTGTACGTCGGCAGCAACGGCTCCAACGAGGTCTACTCGTTCGTGCGCACCTCGAACGAGACCAGCGGCTCGGTCAACATCCTCGACCTGCTCAAGTGGATGGAGAACACCAAGGGCTACTTCTCCAACCCGACGCTCTCCACCATCCAGTACGGGTTCGAGATCAGCGGCACCGGCAACGTCCAGGAGGACTTCACCATCAACTCCTACTCGGCCTCGGCGAGCTGACGAGCTGAGCCGGGCAGGCTGAGCTCGACCCTCTCCGGGTCGGCACCGACCGTCCCGCCGCCGCTCGAAGGCGCGGCGGCGGGACCGTTTGAATCCCTCCCGCGCGGCAACCCGTGCCGAAAGTCCTGACCGATCAGGACTCGAGCATCGTGTACGCGTGTGGAGGGAAGGGGATCATGGGCCTGATCGTGGCCATCGTCGTCATACTCGTCCTGGCCGCCGCCGGCTTCTGGCTGGTGCGGTACTCGCCGTGGAACAGCCAGGCCGAGCAGTGGCTCAATTCCACCTACAGCACCGTCAACGCGCGGCTCGCGACCCGCTTCTCGCGCTCCGGCCGCGACCGGGAGAAGCTGCAACGCAAGTACGGGCGCGAATACGACCGCATGCTCGCCTACCACGGTGCGGACCACGCCGCGGTGGAGCGAGAGATCGAGCGCCGGGAACGCGAGCGTCAGGCGCTGATGATCAACCCGCTGGATCCGGACGAACGGACCCGGCTGACGACCTCCTGGCAGGCCGCCCAGTCCGGCTTCGTGGACGACCCGGGCGCCTCCGCCCGCAGCGCCGAGCAGCTGATCGGCGACGCGCTCTCCTCCCGCGGCTACCCGGTAGGGGACCCGGAGCAGCAGCTCGCCCTCGCCTCGGTGGACCACGCGCACAGCCTCGCCGAGTTCCGCGACGGCCACGACCTGCTCACGCGCTCGCACTCGGGCGCCCCGGGCGTGGACAGCACCGAACAGCTGCGCCAGGCCATGCTGCACTTCCGCGTCTTCTTCGAGGAACTGACCGGCGACACCAACGCGGACTCCGGCTCCTCCCGTCGTCAGCCCGCTGCGATCGCCGGGGCGGACTCGGGCGGCGAGCAGCAGGACCAGGAGGCGCTCGTATGAGTGAGACCTCGACGACACAGGCGGTGCTGGTCCGGCCGCCCGCGGGCCTGCCGGACGGGGTTTCCGCCGGCTCGTCCGCCGAGCTGGACTACCGCGCGCGGATCCGCGAGATCCAGACCGGATTCGTGGACGATCCGCTCGGCTGCGCCCAGGACGCGGACCGGCTGCTCGAGGACCTCGTGCGGGCGCTGACCGTCGACCTGGCCCGGCGCCGCCGCGAGCTCGGCGGCGCGGCCGACGGAGCGCCACCGGCCACCGAGCAGCTGCGGCTCGCGGTGCGCCGGTACCGCGAACTGGTGGACGTGCTCACGCAGGCGCGTCAGTTCTCGAAGTTCACGTAGTCCAGCCGCCCGAAGGCCGAGGCGGGTACGGCCGGGGCGAGCGGCTCGACCGGATCCAGGCGCCGATACCCGGCGTCCTGGGCCGGGCGAGGGTCGGGCTCGCCCCGGTTCGGCCACAGTGCCATCGCCCGCTCGGCCTGCGCCGTGATGGTCAGCGACGGGTTGACGCCGAGGTTGGCCGAGACCGCCGAGCCGTCCACCACACTGATGCCCGGGTGGCCGTAGAGCCGCTGGTAGGGGTCGATCACCCCGTGCTCCGGGTCGGCCGCGATCGGGCAGCCGCCGAGGAAGTGGGCCGTGAGCGGCATCCCGAGCAGCTCGCCGAGGTTGGTCCCGGCCAGGCCGCCGATCTGCTCGGCCAGCATCCGCGCCGCCTCGGCGCCCTCCGGGATGTGCACCGGGTTCGGCGCGCCGTGCCCCTGCCGCGCCGTCAGCAGGCCGCGGCCCGGCCGCTTTGAGCGCAGGTACGTGGTGAGCGAGTTGTCGTGCGTCTGCATCACCAGCCCGATGATCGTGCGTTCGGACCAGTGCCGGGTGGCGGCGGTGCGCGCGACCATGACCGGATGCGCCAGGTAGGCGAACGCCGCGGCGAGCGCCTTCGGCATCCGGCCCCCGGCCCGGTACTGCGGCACGCACATCAGGGCCATGGTGTTCGAACCCTTGCCGTACCGGACGTTCTCGATGTGCGTGGTCGCGTTCGGGTGGATCGAGGACGTGATCGCGACGCCCTGGGTGAAGTCGGGGGCCGCGCCCGTGCCGCGCCTGCGCCGATACGGCCGCGGGAAGGTGAGCGCACCGACCAGGGCCTCGGAGTTGGTGCGGGTGAGCACCCCGAGCCGCGCCGAGATCCGCGGCAGGCCGCCGCGTCCGCTGACCTTGTGCAGCAGCGTCTGCGTGCCGTAGGTGCCGGCCGCGACCACCACCTTCTCGCACCGGATCACCGTCGGCTTGGCCTTACGCCGCCGATCGGTCGGCACCACGTGCACCTCGTAGCCGGCGTCGGAACCATCGCCCGAGCCGCCCGCGGCCGCCCGCGCCCGGATGTCCACGACCGTGGTCATCGGCCGGATCTCCGCGCCCGCGCGCTCGGCCAGGTACAGGTAGTTCTCCGGCAGCGTGTTCTTCGCGCCGTGGCGGCAGCCGGTCATGCACTCGCCGCACTCCACGCACGCCCGGCGCTTCGGTCCGGCGCCGCCGAAGTACGGGTCCTCGGCCTCCTCGCCGGGCGACGCCTTGGTCGCGCCGTCGGCGTCCTTGCCGTCGCCGAAGAACACGCCCACCGGCGTCAGGGTGAAGCTCGGGCCCACGCCCATCGCCTCGGCCGTGGTGCGCAGGTACTCGTCCGCCTCGGTCGTCGTCGGGTTCTGCCGTACCCCGAGCATCCGCCTCGCCTGCGCGTAGTACGGCTTGAGCTCGGCCTCCCAGTCCGTGATCGCGCCCCACTGCGGGTCCTGGAAGAAGGCCTTGGGCGGGACGTAGAGCGTGTTGGCGTAGTTGAGCGAGCCCCCGCCCACGCCCGCGCCGGCCAGCACCATCACGTTGCCCAGCACGTGGATGCGCTGGATGCCGTAGAGCCCGAGCCGGGGCGCCCACAGATAGTCCTTGAGCGACCACGAGGTCTTGGGCAGCGACTCCCGGGTGAACCGGCGCCCGGCCTCGAGCACCAGGACCCGGTAGCCCTTCTCGCTCAGCCGCAGCGCGGCCACCGAGCCGCCGAAGCCTGATCCGACCACGACCACGTCGTAGTCGTTGCCGGCGCCGCGAGCGCCTGCGTTCTCCGTGGGCATATCAGTGGGCATACAAGTCCTCGATCTCCTGCGCGTAGGCATCGGCCACCGCGTGCCGCTTGACCTTCAGCGACGGCGTCAGCAGCCCGTTCTCCTCGGTGAACTCACCCTCGACCACGGTGAACGCGCGGATGGACTCGGCCCGCGAGACGGCCTCGTTGGCGTAGTCCACCGCCGCCTGCACCTGGCGCAGCAGCTCCGGGTCCCGCGCGAGGTCCGCGAACGGGGTGTCCAGCGGGCGTTTGCGCACCGAGAGCCAGTGTTCCATCTCCTCCAGCTCCAGCGTGACCAGCGCGACCACGTAGTGCCGCCCGTCGCCCACCACCATGCACTGGCCCACCGGCGGACGGCTGCGCAGCCGGTCCTCGAGCAGGCTGGGCGAGACGTTCTTGCCGCCGCTGGTGATCAGGATGTCCTTCTTGCGCCCGGTGATGGTCAGGTACCCGTCCTCGTCCAGGTCGCCGAGGTCGCCGGTGGCGAACCACTCCCCGTGCATCGCGGCGGCGGTCGCGGCGTCGTTGAGCCAGTATCCGGAGAACAGGATCGGGCCCCGGAGCAGGATCTCGCCGTCCTCCTCGATCCGCACCCCGCCGCCCGGGATCGGCACGCCCACCGTCCCGGCCCGCGGCTCGAGCGGCGGGTTCACCGTCGCGGCCGCGCTGGTCTCGGTCAGCCCGTAGCCCTCGTAGACCAGCACCCCGCAGCCGAAGAAGAAGGAGGCAAGGCGCGCGTCCAGCCGGGAGCTGCCGCTGATGACGTAGCGCACGTTGCCGCCCATCGCGGCGCGCACCCGCCGGTAGACCAGCAGGTCGTAGAGCCCGTGCGCGAACCGCAGCCCGAACCCGGGGCCCTTGCCCCGGCCGAGCAGCGCGTCCATCTGCGCGTCGCCGTAGCGCACCGCGATCCGGTCGGCCCGGTCGAAGGAGGAGGCGCGCCCGATCTTCTCGGCCGTCGCGCGCGCGATGTCGTGGATCCGCTCGAAGAAGTAGGGCACCGCGCACAGGAAGGTGGGCTTGAAGGCCTCGAGCTCGGGCCGCACCTCGTCCGGCTTGATCGAGGGCCACAGCCCGATCGTCATCCGGCCCTGCAGGCAGGCGATCTCCAGCACCCGCCCGAGCACGTGCGCGAGCGGCAGGAACATCAGCGTCGAAGGGTCCTGACGCGAGGCCGCCTGAAAGGCCGGGACCAGCAGCGCGACCAGGTTGGCCGCCTCCGCGTGCAGCGCGCCGTGGGTGATCACGCAGCCCTTGGGCCGGCCGGTGGTGCCCGAGGTGTAGACGAGCGTGGCGATCGTCTCCGGCGTCAGCCGGGCCCGTCGTTCGGCCAGCACCTCGTCCGGCACGCCCAGGCTCAGCTCGGCCAGCCGCGCCAGCCCGTCCTCCTCCAGCACCCAGACCGGCAGCTCCCGGTCCAGCACCATCGTCGCCTGCTTGATCACGTCCGCGTTCGCCGCGTCCTCGGCCACCGCGAGCTGCGCGCCGGAGTCCTCCAGGATCCATTCCAGCTGCACGGCGGAGGAGGTGGGGTAGACCGGCACGGTCTGCCCGCCCGCCGCCCAGATGGCGAAGTCCAGCACGGCCCACTCGTACCGGGTGCGCGACATCAGCGCCACCCGGCCGCCGGGCTGCAACCCGGCCTGGATCAGGCCCTTGGCGGTCTCGGCCACCTGCTTGGCGAACTCGGCCGCCGTCACCGGGACCCAGCCCTGCGCGGTGCGGCGGCGCAGGGCCACGTGTCTGGGCATCTGCCGGGCGTTGTCGAAGGGTATGTCGGCCAGGGACCCGCGGCCGAGCGGCGCGGCCAGGGGATCGGTCGCGGCCTCGCGCACGCGGCCTTGTTCGCGCCGCACGTGCACGGTGGTCAGCGCGAGCAGGTCCTTGCGTCTGCGGGCGGCCTTGAGGCTGCGGTAGAACGTCCTTGCCATGCGCGGCTCCTTTGCCTGCGTGGTGGGTGCGTCGGGCGCGGGGGAACGGTGGGGG
>NZ_JAGSOG010000384.1 GCF_018139695.1 Actinospica durhamensis
AGCACGGTGCATCAGAACCCACATTCACTGCGGGCCTCGACACCACGCTAGGGCCATACGCCACAGGTCTGTCTCGAGAATCCGGAAACTCCCCAGCTGATCAAGCCCGCCCAGGACCTGCACCCATCGGCGATCCTCACGGCCCTGCGATGATCGGTTCTGGCGTACGCGCTGACTATCTTGGTGCGTATGTTCGCCTTGACCGCCGCATCCTCCGCTTTGTCCAAGATGCCCTCGGCCTGCTCGGCCAGGCTCAACGCTCGAGCGCCGTGGGTGTGCGCGAAGGCCTCGCTCATCGCCGCGAGGACCATGCCGTACTTGTCTCGGTCGCCGACGCCCCGGGCTAATTGCTCCGCGAGGGCGTACATGTCCGCCTCCCGGTCGGAATCGATCCCGATCAACGCGGCGCTGGCCTGCGCAAGGTAGGACAGCTGATGCCACTGCACATCGGCCGGGGTGAGACCGTCGACCGTGTACAGGGCCCGGTCGACGAGCCGTTCCGCGCGCACGACGCTGACCGGGTACACGGCCCTGGCCAGGCTGGCGAGGACGAGAGCCCGGCCGGGCAAGCTGTCGATGACGTTCAACTGGGCTTCGACTCCGTTCACGAGCACCTTGGCCCGGTTGGGATCGAGCGCGGTGAGAACTTCGGCGATGTTGGCCAGCGTCTCGGCTTTCTCCACGGGGTACTCGATGGAGTAGGCGATGTCCTCGGCCGCGTTGAGGAGCGCGGCGGCGCGTGCACGGCTGGGGCTCCGGAACTCCAGGGGCGTCGAACCGGCCGGCTCCGGCGGGGCCGGCGCCTCCTGCCGGGCCTCCGCACGCGGTGCCCGCTCCGCCTGCTCTGGCAGCTCGGCCAACAGCTGCCGGGCCGCCTCGGCGATCTGCGGGATCTCGTGCTCGACGATCTGGGCGAGCTGCTGACGTGCCGCCCGGACCTTGCGGGGGTCGGCGTCCTGCACCCAGTCGCGCAGCTCGTCGACGCCCGCGCGCTTGCCTCGCGCGGAGCGGCTCGCGAGCAGTTCACGGATTTCTTCGGGGATCGGGGCGGGCTCGATGTGCCAGGCGAGGTTGCGGACGAGGCCGAGCTGGTCGGTCAGGGCCATGCTGCGGGCCTGGGGGTGCGGCAGGCCCTCCGCCGTCATCCGGGCGAGCAGGTGACGGTAGATCAGGCCGAAGCTCAGGTACTCGTCCGGCTCTTCGGAGCCGGTACGCAGCAGGTCGAGCAGCCGGCCGGTGAACGCGGTGTGCTGCTCGCCGGGTCGGACCAGGGCCTGTTTGTTGGGCGGTGCCGAGGCGAGGGTGTAGGAGCCGGAGATCGTCAGGCCGTTGAGCAGAGCCTTCGCCTCGCCGGCCAGGGCCTTTCCGGTCGCGCGGCCGCTGAAGCAGCTGTCGATGACGACGACGCGGTTCCTGGCCTTGGTGCGGATGTTCAGGAAGGTCTTGCGGACGGTCTCGAACGGCAGAGCGTTGAAGTCCGGGTTGCGCTCGCGGGTGCCGCGCAGCGCGAGGAGCAATTCGCCGTCCTCGCCGATCAGGCCGTGGCCGGCGAAGTAGAACAGCAGCAGGTCCTCGGCCTTGTCGGCGGCGTCGTGCAGCACGTCGCCGACCTGGGGGACGGTCGCGTCCTCGGGTACGACGAGACAGTGCTCGGCCGGGAAGGCGCCGAGGCCGGCGTCGGTGAGCACCTCGGTCAGGTCGGCCAGGTTCCGGGTGATCTCGGGCACGTCCGGCAGCGTGGGGTCTTCGTACACGGACGCGCCGACCAGCACGATCCGGGAACGGGCGGGGTCGACCGGTTGGACGCTCACTCCTGCTGCTCCAGCGCCCGGCGCAGGAAGGCCTCGGCGTGGTCGATCTGCCCGGCGCCGAACTCGAGCTGCTGCCCGTCGGGCCGCTCGAACACCATCAGCGCGTCGCGGTGCTGAGGCCGGCTGAAGAAGCCGCGGAGCGAGCCGATCACCGCGCCGACGGCCGCCCCGCCGCCCAGCATCACCACCAGGGTGTCGGCCAGGAAACCGAGGTGCCCGGGCTCGATCGGGGCGGACTCGGTGCGCAGCGCGCCGCGCAGCTCCTCCTCGTCCCCGAGCCACTGGACGAGTCCGGCGAACACCTCGGCCGGATCCGGTCCCTGCACCACCGCCAGCTTGAAATCCACTCAGCCACCCTCCCCTGACGCACCGTCACGTTCAGCAGACGGTATGACGAGGAAACCCCGGTTCGCAAGCACGGGCGCGCCACCATCAGCATGCTGACTCGACCGGGTGCGCGGGTGACCCTCCGGGCTGAAGTTCCGACGCAGTTCGTCGCGGCGGCGGGGGCAATTCACCCCGGCGTCCTAGCCTGGGCGCCATGCATGACTGCTGCGATCTGAGTCGTCGTCAGTTGCTGCGCCTGGGGGCGGTGGGGGCGGCCGCCGGGGTCACCCTGCCGGGGCTCACGCTCGCCGCACCCTCGGCCGCCGCCGCGAGCGCGGGCGTCTACCCGCAGGACCTGGAGCTGGTGACCGTCACCGACGACGGCTTCGTCCTGACCTGGTACACGGCCTCCGCGCCGAACCCTTCGATCCCTTATCAGCCCGCCCAGGAGCCCGCTCCGCTGGCCACGGACGGGTACGTGCGCTACGGCACCGACCCGGCCCGGCTCGACCGCGTCGCCGTCGAGCACGGCGGGGAGACTGCCTACCACCACGTCACGGTCACCGGGCTCGAGCCCGGGCGGACCTATTACTACGCGGCGTACTCGGGCGGGGTGCAGGCGAGCGCGCGGATGGTGCCGCAGCTGACGTACCCGGCGGGCGGCGTGGTGATCCCGCCCGCGCCGACCGACGCGCAGCTGCTGGCGATCCTGGCCGAGCTGCTCTCCTCCGGCGTGGTGCTCTCGGCCGCGCCCGGCTCGGTCACCACGCTCGTCCCGCCGCGCGGACGGCACCTGTTCACGCTCGCGCTGGCCAACGACCTGCACATCGGCGAGACCGTGAGCGGCCTGGCCACCTCCACCTTCCCGCCCGGCTTCTCCCAGGCGCCCGGGCTGCCGCCGTACCCGGAGCTGATGACGCGGGCCATGACGGCCGAGGCAGCCCGGCTCGGAGCGCACGCGCTGCTGGTGGCCGGGGACGTCAGCTCGGCCGCGCTGCCCACCGAGCTGGCCGAGTCCCGGCAGCTGCTCGACGGCTTCGGCACGCTGAGGCTGGACGGCCGGCTCGCTCCCGGCAGCTACGTCGTCGCGCGCGGCAACCACGACCAGCCGAAGACCGGAGCGGCCTACGACGGCTGCGCCCCGGTCGGCGCGACGGGCTACTTCGACTGCCTGCCCGCGGTCTACGACCTGCCGCAGGGCACCTTGACGCACACCGAGTTCGGCGGGCTGCGGCTGCTCGGCCTCGACACGAGCACGCTCGCGCTGCCGAGCGGGGCGATCTCGGACGCGCAGTTCGCCGAGCTGACCGATCTGCTCGCCGAGGACCCGCACCGCCCGACGCTGGTGTTCGGGCACCATCCGGTCACCGACGCCTCGGCCCTCTCGACCATCTCGGGACCCTCCTTCGACCTGGACCGGGCCGACGCGGCGCGGCTCGAGGCCCTGTACGCGGCCACTCCCGGCGTCTTCATCCACCACAGCGGCCACACCCACCGCAACCAGCGCACCGCGTCGCCGGTGGCCACCGGGGTGGAGTTCCTCGAGGTCGCGGCGACCAAGGAGTACCCGGGCGGGTTCGCGCTGCTGAAGGTGTACGAGGGCGGGTACACGGTGAACTTCCACAAGTCCTCGACCGACCTGGCCCGGCAGTGGAGCCAGGTCAGCAGCGGCGAGTACCTCGGGCTCTACCCGGCGTACACGCTCGGGACGACGGCCGACCGTAACCACGCCGTCACCCGGGATTTCTCCGGGCTCGGCCCGGCGTTCTAACCGGTACCGGGTACGCTGCGCCAGGGCGCGGGACGCAGCGTGCGCGCCCGGGAAAAACCTCCAAAGAAGCGGTTAAGAAGAGCCGGGATTGCCCGTTCGGGCGCGTCCGGGCCTCGATCGCGCTGGCATACTTCGGTGCCGTGAGCGCAGCATCTCGTCATTCCCACGGCCGTTCCGCACTGACCACCTCCGGCGCACTGCGAGTGCCCGAAGTGGCCCTCGCGTTCTGGATCGTGAAGGGCCTGTCCACCGCGATGGGCGAGGCCACCTCGGACGCGCTGGTCAACTCCTCGCTCGGGGCGACGGTCTCGGTCCTGCTCGGGTTCGTGGTGTTCGCCGCGGCGCTGGTGCTGCAGTTCCGCACCGGTCGGTACCGGGCGTGGACGTACTGGCTGACGGTCTGCATGGTGGGCGTGTTCGGCACCATGGCGGCGGACGTGATGCACGTGGCGCTGCACGTGCCCTACACCGCGTCCACGATCTTCTACGCGTGTGTGCTCGGGGCGGTGTTCATCACCTGGGGCCGGACCGAGCGGACGCTCTCGATCCACAGCATCGACACCCCGCGCCGCGAGGCGTTCTACTGGGCCGCGGTCGTCTCCACGTTCGCGATGGGCACCGCGCTCGGCGACTTCACCGCCACCACGCTGAAGCTGGGCTACTTCCCCTCGGCCGCGCTGTTCGCCGGGCTGATCCTGATCCCGCTGCTCGGCTGGCGGCTGCTGCACTGGAACCCGGTGCTGTGCTTCTGGTCGGCCTACGTGGTCACCCGGCCGCTCGGCGCGTCGATCGCGGACGGCCTGGGCAAGGCCAAGGACGTGAGCGGCATGGGCCTGGGCGACGGCCCGGTGGCGGTGGCGCTCTCCGCCCTGATCGTGGTCCTGGTCGCCTACCTGGCCGTGACCAAGCGCGACGTGCAGCGGGACCCGGCCACGCCGCCGGCCCCGGCCGTGGACGGCGACGCGGCGCTGGAACTCGGCTCGCGCTAGACGTGCGTGGAGGTGGAGCGCGCGGCCTGCGCGCTCGCCGTCGGGGCCGTGGCGGCCGTGGACGCCGCTGCGGCCACAGGGGCGCCGTGCGGCTCGCCGACCGCCCAGACCGAAATGACCGTCCCGCACGTTCGCACGCCTGATCCGGACGACCGGCGGCGCAACGTGGTCAGCCTCACCCCGGCGAGCCTGACCCACCTCGACCAGCCCTGACACCTCCGCCCGCCCGACACACACCCGGGACCTGAGATCAGATCTCGGAGTGCGTCGGGCGGGCGGACGCGTCGAACTCGGCTTCTGCCGCTTAGCTCAGCTTCTGCCGCAGCGCCCAGAGCCGGTTCACGGCGGCGTCGAAGCCGGAGGAGCCGAGCTTGCCGTCCTGCAGCGCGGCGGCCAGCGCCTCCGTGGCCTGCTCGCCCTGGGTCGGGTTCTGCTCCGAGCACATGATCAGATCCATGCCGGCCAGCGCGGCGTCCACCGCGCGGGTGCCCGGGCCGCCGTAGGCCTTGAGCGCCCCCGCCTCGAGCGCGTCGGTGACCGTCACGCCCTTGAAGCCGAGCCGGTCGCGCAGCTCCTGCTGCACCACGACCGAGGACAGGCCGGCCGGGCGGTCGTCCAGCACCGGATAGACCGCCCAGGACACCATCACCACGTCCACGCCCGCCGCGATGGCCGCCTTGTAGGGCTCCTCGTCGACGGAGCGCAGCCGGTCCAGCGAGGCGTTCAGGGTGACCGGCTCGAAGTCGGTGTCGGCGCTCGTGGGCGCGGTGCCGAGGCCGGGGAAGTGCTTCGCGGTCGCGGCCACCCCGTCCGCCTGCTGCGCCGTGATGAACGCGGAGCCCGCGGCGGAGACCACGGTCGGGTCGCTGCTGTAGGAACGGCCGAACTGGTCGTCGAAGTCGCCCGGCGAGGAGAAGACGTCGAGCACCGGGGCCAGGTTCATGTTCAGGCCCGCGGACTTGAGCGTCCCGGCGGCGCCGCTGCCCGCCTGGGAGGCCGCCTGGACCACGTCGGAGGACGCGCCGATCTGCTTCTCCGAATCGGTCGGCTGGCCGCCGGCGATCCGGCGGATCTCGCCGCCCTCCTGATCGGTCATCAGCAGCAGCGGCAGGTGCACCGGGCTCTGCTCCTGCGCGGCCTCCAGCGTCTTGACGACGCCGGCGAGCTGGCTCGCGCTGGAGATGTTCGGGCTGAAGAAGATCACCCCGCCCACCTCGCCCTCGCGGATCAGTTTGAGCAGGGACGAGGGCGGAGTGAGCCCGGCGTACGAGTAGATCACCCGCTGTCCGGCCAGCTGCATCGGCGTCAGACTCGAGGCCGAGGGCGAGGCGGAGCCGGACTTCGCGGCCGTGGAACTCGCCGCGTTCGAGCTCTGACCGGCCCCCGTGCCGGCGCCGGAGCCGGAGCCTGAACTGGATCCGCTGCCGGAGCCGGACACCTCGGGGGCCGCGTTGCCGCTGGAACAGCCGGTCACCGCGCAGGCGAACGTCAGCAGCAGGGCCGCCGCGGCGGCGCGGGGACGGCGGGAGTGGGGGC
>NZ_JAGSOG010000385.1 GCF_018139695.1 Actinospica durhamensis
GGCCACCCGAGCCCCCCGGACCGACGCACCACCCCCGACCGCCTCAGCACCGCGGACCGGCTGAGCTCCGAGAGCGCCGGCGCGGTGCGCTACCTCGACTCCTGCTGGACTCCGGTGCGGGACGAGACCGGGGCCGTGGTCGCGGCGCTGGCCGTGGTCAACGACGTCACCGACCGGCACCGCATCGCCGATCTGCTCGGCTCCACGCAGTGGCGCATCGGCAAGCTGCAGACGGTGGCGCGGGAGATGGCGGGGGCGCTGACGATCAGCGAGGTGCGCGCGGCGGTGGCGAAGCTGGGGCAGATCACCGGGTCCACGCACGTGGACCTGCGGCTGCTCGATCCGGTGGGCCGCTCGCCCTGGCCGACTCCGTTGTTGCCCGCGCCGCGGCGGCGCCGGCCGCGGGAGCGGGCCGAGGAGGAGCGCTGGGAGTGGCGCACGCTCACCTGGCCCGCGCTGTTGGCCGCGGCGGTGCGGGACGGGCAGCCGTGCTACCTGTCCGACCGCGACGCCCTCGACCTGCGCTACCCGGAGGCCGCGCAGTGGCCGAGCACCACCGCGCCGGGCCCGGGGGAGCACGCCTGGGCGGTGCTGCCGCTGTCCACCTCGGTCGGGCCGGTCGGCGGGCTCTACCTGGTCTACGACGCCCCGCGCGGGTTCGACGAGGACGACCGGGCCTATCTGCAGGCGCTGGCCGGGCAGTGCACCATGGCGGTGGCCCGGGCGCGGATGCACGAGCGCGAGCACCGGCAGGTGGTCTCGCTGCAGGAGGCGATCCTGCCCAAGCGGCTGCCGGAGCTGACCGGGGTGGACGCGGCGTTCCGCTACATCCCCGGGTCTCTCGACACCGAGGTGGGCGGCGACTGGTACGACCTGTTCGGCTTCCCGGACGGGCGGATCGGCCTGGTCGTGGGCGACGTCATCGGCAAGGGGATCACGGCGGCGGCCGGGATGGGGCGGGTGCGCGCCGCCCTGCGCGCGCTGGCGTTCACCGACCCCTCGCCGCGCTCCGTGCTCACCGGCCTCGACCGGCTCTTCGACGCCACCGAGAACGCCGAGTCGCTCACCACCGTGGTCTACGCGGTGCTGGATCCGACCACCCGCAGCCTGGTGCTCTCCGACGCCGGGCACCTGCCGCTGCTGGTGCGTACGGCGGCGGGGGAGGTGTTCTTCCTGGAGAGCGAGACCGCTCCGGCCGCCACCCCGCTCGGGCTGAGCGAGCAGCGGATCGAGTTCGAGGTCGCGCTCAACGCGGGGGACGTGGTGATCGGCTTCTCCGACGGGCTGGTGGAGACCCGCGAGGCGTCCCTGAGCGAGGGCTTCGAGCGGCTGGTGCGCGCGGTGCTCGGTGCGCCGGTCGGGGACCTCGACGCCCTGCTCGACCACATGGTCGACGAGATGCTGCGCGATCAGGAGCAGGACGACGACGTCACCCTGCTGGCAGTGCGGATCGGTGCGTGAAGGCGGCGTATCCACAGCGGGCGGGGGGTGCGGATCCGGTGAAACCGACCCCTCGTGCGCAACTGCCGCGTGGGCGCTGCTAGACTGTCTCCCCGAGTGCGTGACCTGCGTTTGCGAAGCGGTGAACGGCGGCTCGGCGGCGATGCGCCGCCCACAAGCCGCGGCCGGTGGATGATTCACACCAGGCACGACGAAGGCGGACGCGACCGCCCGGTTGTCCGGGGGGAATATGCGGGGCCCGATGGACGCTGTCCAATGTGGGCGAGACATGCACATGGGGCCTGTTCAGGCGCCCCGCATCGGCTTCACCGCGAGCACCGCCAGCGCAGATCATATTCGAGTATTCGAGCACCGTTCCGAAGGGTATGTGAGTGTCGGCTCCCACCACTTCCGCGACCGTCGACGAGACCCCGGCCACGCCCGTGGCCGCCGCGGTCCAGTCCCTGCTGGCCAAATCCCAGGACCAAGCCGTTTCCAGCGATGACGTGCGGCGCGCCTGCGAAGGCGCCAAGGTGCCGGAGGGCGACCTGAAGAAGGTCGTCCGCGCACTGATCGAGAAGGGCGTCGTGGTCGCCGTGGTGGGCGACGCAGCCGCGCCGATCGGTCGGACCAAGGCACGCAAGCAGGTGGCCGCGGCCACCTCGCCGAGCCGCACCGCGACCAGTTCCGTACGCAAGTCCGAGTCCGAGTCCGGTGACGCGGCCGCCAAGGCCGCCCCGGCGAAGAAGGCGGCCGCCAAGAAGACCGTCGCGGCCAAGCCCGCCGGCGGCGAGGGCGATGCCGCGAAGAAGACCGTGGCCAAGAAGACCGCGGGCAAGGCCGTCGCCGCGAAGCAGGGGTCGAAGTCGGCCGAAGACGAGCCGGACGAGGCGATCGAGGGCGAAGAGGGCGAGATCGATCTCGAGCTCGCCGCCGACGAGCTGCTCGAGGCGGCCGACGAGGCGGAGGCCGAGGCCGAAGCCGAAGAGGTCGACGAGACCGCGGACCCCGCGGCCGCCGCCAAGAGCGAAGAGGACACCGAGGAGGGCTTCGTGCTCTCCGACGACGACGAGGACGACGCCCCGGCGCAGCAGGTGGCCTCGGCCGGTGCCACGGCCGACCCGGTCAAGGACTACCTCAAGCAGATCGGCAAGGTTCCGCTGCTGAACGCGGAGCAGGAGGTCGAGCTCGCCAAGCGGATCGAGGCCGGGCTGTTCGCGGAGGAGAAGCTCAACTCCGGCGACCAGATGGACCCGCGCTTCCGGCACGAGCTGGAGATCATCGCCGAGGACGGGCGCCGCGCCAAGAACCACCTGCTCGAGGCGAACCTGCGCCTGGTGGTGTCGCTGGCCAAGCGCTACACCGGCCGCGGCATGCTCTTCCTCGACCTGATCCAGGAGGGCAACCTGGGTCTGATCCGCGCGGTGGAGAAGTTCGACTACACCAAGGGCTACAAGTTCTCCACGTATGCCACCTGGTGGATCCGGCAGGCGATCACCCGCGCGATGGCCGACCAGGCCCGCACCATCCGTATCCCGGTGCACATGGTCGAGGTCATCAACAAGCTCGCCCGCGTGCAGCGCCAGATGCTCCAGGACCTCGGGCGCGAGCCCACCCCGGAGGAGCTGGCCAAGGAACTCGACATGACCCCGGAGAAGGTCATCGAGGTGCAGAAGTACGGCCGTGAGCCGATCTCGCTGCACACCCCGCTCGGCGAGGACGGCGACAGCGAGTTCGGCGACCTGATCGAGGACTCCGAGGCGGTCGTGCCGGCCGACGCGGTCTCCTTCACGCTGCTGCAGGAGCAGCTGCACTCGGTGCTCGACACGCTCTCCGAGCGCGAGGCCGGCGTGGTCTCGATGCGCTTCGGCCTGACCGACGGCCAGCCCAAGACGCTGGACGAGATCGGCAAGGTCTACGGCGTCACGCGCGAGCGGATCCGGCAGATCGAGTCGAAGACCATGTCCAAGCTGCGCCACCCGTCGCGCTCGCAGGTGCTGCGCGACTACCTCGACTAAAACCGCAGAAAAGCAGCACGAGCGGACAGCCCGCGGGGCCCTCGAGAGAGGGCCCCGCGGGCTGCTGTACGGCCCTGGCCGGGCCGGTGGGGTCTCGATGGTCCGGCCGGACGCTCCGAGACTTCAGAATGGTCCGGGGATCGTCGGGTAATGCGATGAGCAGCGGGCCCGTCGCGGGTCCGGAAAACACGCCGCCCCGCGGCCCGGTACGGGCTGCGGGGCGAACGGTCGTCGGGGAGGTAGCAGTTGTCGGTGTTCTGGCGAGCGGGAGGCTTAGTGAGCCTCGGTGAGCTTGTCGGTCTCGTCGTGGATGTCCGCCGCGATGGAGCGGAGGCTCTCCTCGTACTTCTTACCGTGGTGGGCGCAGAACAGCAGCTCTCCGCCGGAGGCCAGGGTGACGCGGAGGTACGCCTGGGCGCCACAGCGATCGCAACGATCGAGCGCGGTCAGGGGTTCGGCCGTGGGAGTGAGGACAGCGGTCACGTCAGCTCCTTCTTGCTGCGTCGGCGGTATTGCTACCCGGATCAACATCAAACCATCCCGCGGCGCCGAGCGCCCTGCCCCGAGGGCGATTTCCGGCCTCGTTCGCTCAGGGCGTACGGGCTGCGGCACGGAATACGCCTGACCGCTACCGTAGGGCACCGGAGCATCGCTCTGGGTGCAGTCCGAAACGGGTTTTTCCGACGTCCTTGTCGGCATCTGGGCGGGGTTGGCGGGGGTAAGACGCGTGGCGGGACTGTCTCACACAGCCGCTACGCTGGGCAGCGCAGAGAACGCCGACGAGGCGTCCGCCCCGAGGGAGGATGACGTGGCCGCGAGTCCCGAATACACCGCACGGCACCTGCTGGTGCTGGAGGGGTTGGAGGCGGTGCGCAAGCGGCCCGGTATGTACATCGGCTCGACGGACAGCCGCGGCCTCATGCACTGCGTGTGGGAGATCATCGACAACGCCGTGGACGAGGCGCTGGCCGGCTACGGCGAGCACATCGAGGTCTACCTGCACCGGGACGGCTCGGTGGCGGTGCACGACCACGCCCGCGGCATCCCGGTGGACGTGGAGCCCAAGACCGGCCTGTCCGGCGTCGAGGTCGTCATGACCAAGCTGCACGCGGGCGGCAAGTTCGGCGGCGGCTCCTACGCGGCCTCCGGCGGCCTGCACGGCGTGGGCGCCTCCGTGGTCAACGCGCTCTCGCAGCGGCTCGACGTCGAGGTGGACCGGGACGGGGCGACCCACTCCATCTCCTTCCGCCGCGGCGTGCCCGGCGTGTTCGACGGCGAGGGGCCGGACGCGCCCTTCGAGCCGCGCAACGGCATGGACAAGACCCGCCGCTCGGCGAAGAAGGCCGAAGCCGGGATCAGCGGCACCCGCATCCGGTACTGGGCGGACCGGCAGATCTTCCTGAAGGACGCGAAGATCTCGCTGGAGGAGCTCTACGGCCGGGCCAGGCAGACCGCCTTCCTGGTGCCCGGCCTGACCATCGAGGTGCACGACGAGCGCACCGACGAGGTCACCGTCGAGTCCTTCCACTACGCCGGCGGCATCTCCGAGTTCTGCGAGTACCTGGCCCCGGACCGGCCGGTGACCGACACGCTGCGGCTGACCGGCAACGGCACCTTCACCGAGACCGTGCCGGTGCTCGACGAGTCCGGCCACATGGTGCCCACCGACGTGGAGCGGCTGCTCGAGGTGGACGTGGCGATGCGCTGGGGCACCGAGTACGACACGGTGCTCAAGTCCTTCGTCAACATCATCATCACGCCCAAGGGCGGCACCCACGTCACCGGCTTCGAGCGGGCGCTGGTCAAGACGGTCAACGAGCAGCTGCGCGCGGCCAAGCTGCTGCGGGTGAACGACGACCCGGTCACCAAGGACGACATCCTCGAGGGCCTGACCTCGGTGATCACGGTGCGTCTGTCCGAGCCGCAGTTCGAGGGCCAGACCAAGGAGGTGCTCGGCACCCCGGCCGCCGCCCGGATCGTGACCAACGTGGTCTCCGACCAGCTCAAGGCCTTCCTCACGGCCACCGACAAGAACCGCAAGCCGCAGGCGCGCACCGTGCTCGAGAAGATCGTGGCCGCGGCCAGGACCCGGATCGCGGCCCGCCAGCACAAGGAGACCCAGCGCCGCAAGAACGCGCTGGAGACCTCGGCGCTGCCGGCCAAGCTCGCGGACTGCCGCTCCGACGACGTGGAGCGC
This sequence comes from Actinospica durhamensis, assembly GCF_018139695.1. GTDB lineage: Bacteria > Actinomycetota > Actinomycetes > Streptomycetales > Catenulisporaceae > Actinospica > Actinospica durhamensis. The sequence continues at coordinate 5,656 of NZ_JAGSOG010000385.1, forward strand.
TCCGAACTGTTCATCGTCGAGGGGGACTCCGCCCTCGGCACGGCCAAGCTGGCCCGCGACTCCGAGTTCCAGGCGCTGCTGCCGATCCGCGGCAAGATCCTGAACGTGCAGAAGTCCTCGGTCGCGGACATGCTCAAGAACGCCGAGTGCGCCGCGATAATCCAGGTGCTCGGCGCGGGCACCGGCCGCTCGTTCGACATCGACGCGGCCCGCTACGGCCGGGTGATCATGATGGCGGACGCGGACGTGGACGGCTCGCACATCCGGACCCTGCTGCTGACCCTGTTCTTCCGGTACATGCGGCCGATGGTGGAGGCGGGCCGGGTGTTCGCGGCCGTGCCGCCGCTGCACCGGATCGAGGTGATCGGGCAGGGCCGGGCCAAGAACGAGTACATCTACACCTACACCGACCAGGAGATGAAGACGGTCACCGCCGACCTGGCCAAGCGCGGCAAGCGGATCAAGGACCCGGTGCAGCGCTACAAGGGCCTCGGCGAGATGGACGCGGACCAGCTGGCGGAGACCACGATGGACCCGCGCCACCGGATGCTGCGCCGGATCACGCTCTCCGACGCCGAGGCCGCGGACCGCATCTTCGACCTGCTGATGGGCTCGGACGTGGCCCCGCGCCGCGACTACATCATCAACTCGGCCGCCCTGCTCGACCGCTCGGCCATCGACGCCTGACCTACCCGGGTACGCCCGGCGCACGACGCACGACACAGCCCGACGCACGAGAGCGCCGACCCGCC
>NZ_JAGSOG010000386.1 GCF_018139695.1 Actinospica durhamensis
GACCAGGGCGATCCGCATCGCGTCGTGCTTGTCCTCGTAGTTGTGCAGCTCCTCGCGATAGCGGGCGACGCGGGGTGGGGCGCAGCCGGGTGACCCTGCTCGGCGCGCCGCTGGGTCCGGACGCGATGAGCCGGATGGCGCGGGCGCTGGCGGACGCGGGCGGCAACATCGACCGGATCGTGCGGCTGGCGAAGTACCCGGTGACCGCCATCGAGCTCGACGTGTCCGGGGTGGACCCGCTCGAGCTGCGCCGGCGGCTGGCGCCGGTGGCCGCGGCGTGCGGCGCGGACGTGGCCGTACAGCGGGCCGGGCTGGCCCGCCGGGCCAAGCACCTGGTGGTGATGGACGTGGACTCCACGCTGATCCAGGACGAGGTGATCGAGCTGCTGGCCGGGCACGCCGGCTGCCTGGACGAGGTGGCCCGGGTCACCGCCGAGGCGATGCGCGGGGAGCTGGACTTCGCCGCCTCGCTGCGGGCCCGGGTGGCCCTGCTCGAGGGCCTGTCCGCCGAGGTGTTCACGAAGGTCCGCGCCCAGGTGCGCTACACCCCGGGCGCACGCACGCTGGTGCGTACGCTCAAGCGGCTGGGCTACCAGGTGGGCATCGTCTCCGGCGGGTTCACCCAGATCACCGACCTGCTCGCGGCCGACCTGGAACTGGACTACGCGGCGGCGAACACGCTCGAGGTGGTGGACGGACGGCTCACCGGCCGGGTGGTCGGCCCGATCGTGGACCGGCCGGGCAAGGCGGCGGCGCTGCGCGAGTTCGCGCAGGCGGCCGGGGTGGCGCTGAGCGAGACGGTGGCCATCGGCGACGGCGCGAACGACCTGGACATGCTGGCCGCGGCCGGGCTCGGCGTGGCGTTCAACGCCAAGCCGGTGGTGCGCCAGCAGGCCGACACGGCGGTGAACGTGCCGTTCCTCGACACGATCCTGTTCCTGCTCGGCATCCCGGGCGACGAGATCGAGGAGCTGACCGAGCAGACCGCGGGCCCGCGTACGGCGACGGCGGCCGGGGCGCGCGCCTAGCGGGGGCCGACGCCCGGGGCCCGGGGTACGTCACCCGCGGCCCGCACCGGCTCCGCGAGTCGGCCGTCAGCCGTTGTGCGAGGCCCAGATGGCCAGCACGACCAGCGCGGCGAACATCACCAGCATGGCGCCCGCCACGATCGCCGCCTGGCGGTGGCCGGCGGAGCGGGTGGTCTCGCGCCATTCGCGCGGCGGCCACTCCTCGACGGGCTTCGGCGCGGCGTCCTCGACGGCCGGCGCGTCTGCGGCGGAGTCGGCGGTGGCGGGGGTCTGGTCCTGCACGTCCATGCGGGCCATCCTGCCACCGGGGTCCCGGCCCGCCGCGCCCGGGGTGGGGCGAGCGGCGGCCGCGCTCCGCGCCACGGTCGCGCCAGTGCGCTGCGGGCGCGGCGGGCGTGTCCCGCGCCGCCGGGGCCTCAGGACTCTTGTTCGGCCAGGTGTTCGAGCACGGGCAGGGCCTTGCGCAGGATCGCGATCTCCTCCTCGCCCAGCTGCGCGATGCCGGCGGCGAGTACCGCCGAGCGCTCGGTGCGCAGCGCCTCGATGAAGCCGCGGCCCTGCTCGGTGATGCTCAGCAGGTAGGAGCGCCCGTCCTGCGGGTCCCCGGCCCGGTGCAGCAGCCCGGCCTCCACCAGGCCGGAGACGGTGCGGGTCATCGAGGGCGCGGCGACCCGTTCCCGGGCGGCGAGTTCGCCGAGCCGGATCGGGCCGAGCTTGTCCACCGCCACCAGCGCGGAGGTCTGAGAGAACGTCAGATCCCCGGCCGTGTGCTGGACCATGCGGCGGTGCAGGCGGCCGATGGCCACCCGCAGACGCGCGATCTCCTGGGGGTCGGCCTGGCTCGGGCTGCTCGCGGCGGCCCCGGTCGGTTCGGCGTTCACGTCACCCAGGTTAACGGGAGGTGCCGTCGGCGCACCCGCGGCCCGGCGCGCATCCACCCGCGGTAAGGCGGATCTCACGCCGAGTCAAAGCGGTGGCAAGGCCGAGACGAAACGGTGACATCGGGCCGCTGGATCTGTTAGGTTCTGGGGCCAACACATCCGGCGGATGTCGCCACCCGTGCGACACCGGATGCGACCGCCGAGTCCACACACGTGGAGCCGGGGACCCACTTCGGTAGTTCCCCGCCGCGGGGTGAATCGCTCCGGCCCCGGAGCGTAGGGCGTCTCTTTCCGCCCGAACCCGTCAGCTAACCCGGTAGGCGGACGAGGGAGAGGGCTGTAAGGGACCGTGGGCAGTCACAGTAAGTCGAAGCACGGGCGTCAGAGTCCGATCACCCGCTCCGACGCCAACAACTCGTGGATGCGCAAGTACCCCGCGATCACCGTCGCGGCGCTCGCGGGCACGGTGGTCGGCGGACCCGGCGGCGTGGCCGCCGCCATGGCACTGGGCGACCAGCCCGTCTCGACCACCCCGAACACGGCCACCGCGGACCTGGTCCCGGCCACGGCCGTCACCACGCCGGCCACCACCACCTCCACCACCGTGGCCGCCTCGAGCGTGAAGACCTCCGCCAGCGCCTCCGCCAAGGCCTCGGCCACCTCCACCGCGCACGCGGTGACGCCGGTGGTCGAGAAGACCAACCCGTACGCCTCGGTGAGCTGGGGCACGCTGGAGCCGGTGGCCTTCTACGGATCGCAGGGCACGTTCACCCCGAGCACGGACCAGTGGGAGAACGCGAAGACGATAGTCCAGGTGGCGGAGAACCGCGGGATGCCGCTGTACTCGGCCGTGATCGCGGTGGCCACCGCGATCCAGGAGTCGCGGCTGATCAACCTGACCACCGCGACCAACGCGGACTCCCTCGGCCTGTTCCAGCAGCGGCCCTCGCAGGGCTGGGGCACCACGGACCAGCTGACCACCCCGAGCTACGCCGCCAACGCCTTCCTCGCCGCGCTGCAGGAGGACGCCCCCGACTACATGGGCATCTACCTGTGGGAGGCGGCGCAGGACGTGCAGCGCTCCGGGTATCCGACCGCCTACGCACAGTGGCAGTCCCAGGCCACGACGATGGTCTTCGACATCGTGAACGGCAAGGCGCCGGTCTGATCGACCCCCTTCCGCGGACTTCGGGGCGGAGCGTGGCCTGACGGTCACGCTCCGCCCTTTTTCGCGCCCTGCGTGCCGGTGCGCCTACGGAACGTGGCCGTCGCAGCCCACGATCTTGATCTACGACGTCGCCGACGGCATGGCACCGGCCTGATCCGGCGGCCCGGATTCCGGCCCCCACCCCCGGTTTCCTCGGCGCAGCGTGGCGCCGTGATCACGCTCCGCCGATATTTCGGGCGATTTGTGACAACTGTCCGGAAGGTCGCTATGGTCGACGTTGTACTTCCGGCCGACGCCGAGGAATCCGAACCGGCACCGGAGGTACCCGCCGAGTCCGACAGGACGGAGGCAGCGGGCTGAGATCTCATCTCGGCCGCTTCCGCCCTCGGAGCCGGGGACCCAAATCTCCGTGGCGCACCGTGCGCCAGGTCCCCCGGGGTGAATCGGCCCCAGCATCTCGCGAAACGTACGCACGGACACCGAGTCCGCACGCCGCGTGACGTCCCGATGCGGGCCGTAGGGCGAGTCTCACCTTCCGCCCGAACCCGTCAGCTAACCCGGTAGGCGGCCTGAAGGAGAGGCAGCTCATCGTGTCGACGAACAACCCCCGTGCGTTCACCCGCAACCTGATCTCGCGCATTCCGGTCTCCAAGATTCCGGTCTCGCGCCTTTCGATCTCCCGTATTCCGTTCCTCGCCGCCCACGCGCGTTCCACCGCGTCGGCGCTGGCGCAGGGTAGGGGCCCGGCCGCGCAGCGTGTTCCGGCCGTGGTCCTCGCGCTCGCCGCCGTCGGCGTGGCCGTGGCACCGCTGGCCACCTCGGGCGCGGGCGACGCGCAGGCCGCCGCCGCCGTGAAGCCGACCGCCGTCACCTCGACCGCGAACCCCGGCGCCGCCGCGTCGAAGGCCCCGGCCACCACCGACAGCACGACCACCACCACCAAGACCGAGTCCGCCGCCCCGCAGGCCGCGGCCACGACCGAGACCAAGGCCGCGAGCCCGTACGCCAGCGTGTCGATGGGCGAGATATCCCCGACCTCGTCGCAGGGCTCGCAGACCCGGTTCCACACCAGCTCCACCCAGTGGTCCAACGCGGCCGTGATCGTGCAGGCCTCGGAGAACCTGGGCCTGAAGCCGTACGCGGCGACCATCGCGGTGGCCACCGCCCTGCAGGAGTCCAAGCTGGAGAACCTGCACGTCGCGGTGGACCACGACTCGCTGGGCCTGTTCCAGCAGCGTCCGTCGACCGGCTGGGGCAGCCCGTCCGAGCTGACCGACACGGTCTACGCGTCCAAGGCGTTCCTGAACTCGCTGCCGTCGAACTACGAGAACATGTCGCTGCACACCGCGGCGCAGGACGTGCAGCGCTCGTTCAACGGCTCCCTGTACTCCCAGTGGCAGGACCAGGCCGCGTACATGGTGTACACGATCATGCACCAGCAGTGATCATCGCGTGACGAGCGGCGCAGCGGCCCGCACACGACACGCGAGAGCCTCCCCCGGACCCACCCCCAGCGCGGTGGGGTCGGGGGAGGCTCTCGCCATGTGTGCGGGCCGTCGCGGGGCCGCATACGGACCCGGCGGCGCGCCCGCACGGGCTCAGCCGAAGCGGCCGTGCACGTAGTCGGCGGTGCGCGGGTCGACCGGGTGCTCGAAGATCTGCTCGGTCGGGCCCGCCTCGACCACCCGGCCCGGCTGGTCCTCTCCGGCCAGGAAGAACGCGCAGTGCCGGCTGACCCGGGCCGCCTGCTGCATGTTGTGGGTCACGATCACGATGGTGACCTGCTGCTCGAGCTGCGCGATGGTCTCCTCGATCCGCCGGGTCGAGGTCGGGTCAAGGGCCGAGCACGGCTCGTCCATCAGCAGCACGTCCGGGGAGACCGCGAGCGAGCGGGCGATGCACAGCCGCTGCTGCTGGCCGCCGGACAGCGCGCCGCCGGGGCTGCGCAGCCGGCCCTGGACCTCGTTCCACAGTCCGGCCCGGCGCAGCGCGTCCTCGACCACCTCGTCCTTGTCCACGCCCTTGATCCCGGCCAGCCGCAGCCCGCTGGCCACGTTCTCGTAGACGGTCATGGCCGGGAACGGGTTGGGCTTCTGGAACACCATGCCGATGCGTTTGCGCACGTCGGCGGGCCGGGCGGCCGGGTCGTAGACGTCCTGGCCGCCGAGCAGCACCTCCCCGGCCAGCGCGGCGCCGCGCACCATCTCGTGCATCCGGTTGAGGATGCGCAGGTAGGTGGACTTGCCGCAGCCGGAGGGGCCGATCAGCGCGGTGACCGAGCCGGGGGCCATGCTCAGCGAGACCCGCTCGAGCACCTTGTGGTCGCCGAACCAGGCCGAGACCCCGCGGGTCTCGAGTCCCGCCGGGGTAGCGCCGGCGGCCGGGGAGGCGGCCGGCACCGGGCCGAGCAGCGCCGTCTCATGCAGCGTACTCATATCAGTCCTCTCAGTAGAGGTTCGGCAACAGCAGCGAGAGGTTCTCGTACACGGCCCACACCAGTGCGAACGCCACCGGGGCGGTGCACAGCAGGGCGGGCCCGCGCGACCAGCGGCGGGCCGCGAAGCCCCCGGCGAGCAGCACCAGCAGCAGTCCTTGCGCCCAGAACACCAGCGGCACCACCGCGCCCGGGTCTCCGGCCAGGGCGTTCTCGTCCGCGGTGGCCGAGCCGGTGGCGGGCGGTGTGGGCTGCGGGTGGGAGGTGAGGTCCGCGCTGACCTCGACGGCGCTGTCGGGGAAGGCGGAGCTGCCGCCGGCCTCGAGCAGCAGCCGGTCGGCGGTCTTGTCGGGCGGCGGGGTGGAGTCGGTGCCGAAGGACTCGACCACGTACGTCGAGACGCCCTGGCCGGTGATCACCGTGATCCGGTCGCCGCGCTGCAGCCGCATCAGGTGCGCGAACGGCGCGCCGTAGGTGGCCACCCGGCCGTAGAGCACGCTCACCCCGGCCTGGCCCGGCAGCACGGTGGAGGGCAGGTGCCCGGGTCCGTGGGTCAGGTCCCTGGGACTCGTCCCCTCCACCACGACGAGGTCGGACACGCCGAGGCGCGGGATGGTCAGGATCGCCACCGGCGCGCCGTCGGCGGTGGCCGCGACCGGCGCGGTGGCCTGGCCGAGTTCGCCCGCGAAGGTCTTGTACAGCACGCTCTGCGCGCGCTGCTCGCTCAGGCCGGACAGGCCGTAGAGGTAGGCGAAGAATCCGAGGACCAGCAACGCGATCCCGCACAGCGCGACCCCGGCGGCGATCACCGCGGGGCGCCGCAC
>NZ_JAGSOG010000387.1 GCF_018139695.1 Actinospica durhamensis
GGCGCTGGACGAGGGACTGCGAACGGCGGGAGAGGTTGACGAACATCGAGTTGCCGTTCGCACGGAGCATCGCCTGCTCGGGCACTGGGGATGGAGCCGGTCTGGCCGAGGGCGCGCCGGCCCGGCTCTGAGCCGCTGGGCTCGCTGTCGAACTCGCTCGGCCCGGCGCTGCCGAGACCGGACGGCGGGGCGTCGGCCAGGGTGCGGGCGCCGCCGAGCGAACTGGCCAGCGGGTCACCGTAGGTGGGCAGCGACTCGGAGGGGAGCACCCCGCGACGGGGCAGCGCGCCGAGGTTGCGGACACCGGTGGCGGACAGCTCCGTCGCCGGAACCTGCTCCCCCTCGACACCCGCGAGCAGAGAGCTGGGCACGAGCACGAGGGCGGTGATGCCGCCGCCGGCCGAACGGCGCAGGCGTACCTGGATGCCGTGGCGGGTGGCCAGCCGACCGACCACGTACAGGCCCATGCGGCGGGAGATGGCGACGTCGATGACCGGCGGGTTGGCCAGCCGCTCGTTCGCGTCGTCGAGTTCCTCCGGCGTCATGCCGATGCCGGAGTCCTCGATCTCGAGCATGACGCCGCCGGTGTTGAGCGTGTTGGCGGTGACGGTGACCTTGGTCTCCGGCGCGGAGAACGAGGTCGCGTTCTCCAGCAGCTCGGCCACCAGGTGCACGAGGTCGTTGACGACGCGGCCGACGACGTTGGTGTCGGGCAGGTCGTGCAGGGCGACCCGCTCGTACTGCTCCACCTCGGACGCACCGGCGCGCAGCACGTCGAGCAGGCGCACCGCCTGGCTCCACTTGCGGCCCGGCTCCTCACCCGCGAGGACCAGCAGGTTCTCACCGTTGCGGCGCATACGGGTGGCGAGGTGGTCCAGCTTGAACAGGCTCGCCAGCTGGTCCGGGTCCTGCTCGCTGTTCTCGAGTTCGTCGATCAGGCGCAGCTGGCGCTGGACGAGGGACTGCGAACGGCGGGAGAGGTTGACGAACATCGAGTTGACGTTCGCACGGAGCATCGCCTGCTCGGACGCCAGGCGCACGGCCTGCTGGTGGACCTCGTCGAACGAACGCGCCACCTCGCCGATCTCGTCGGAGGAGGAGATCGGGATCGGTTCGACCCGGCTGTTCGCGTCGGCGGTGGCCGCGTCGGCGTCACGCAGCCGGCGGACCATCTCCGGCAGTCGGGTGGCGGCGATCTCCAGTGCGGCGGCCCGCAGCAGACCCAGCGGCCGGGTCAGCGACCGGGCCACCAGCAGCGTGCCGAGGAAGGAGAGCAGCAGCGCCGCGATGATGATGCCGATGTTGAGGTACAGGTCGCTGTCGGCCGAGTTCAGCAGGTTCTGCGAGTCGTTCATCATCTGCGTGATGGCCAGGGCCTGGACCGAGCGCAGGTCACCGATGGTGCCCGGCAGGTCCTCGTTGATCAGCGTGTCGCTCAGGTTGCTGGTGTTGTTCACCCAGGCCTGGTTGTTGTTCCCGGTGGTGCCCGACGTCGAGTTCTCCACCACGTTCAGCGCGGCGCTCACACCGGCCGAGGCGCCGGAGACCAGCGGCCCGGAGACGGTGGAGTTGAAGGACTGCACCAGCGACGGGGTCGCGGTCGCCTGGAAGTTCTGGTAGGCGGACTGGTACGAGGCCTGCGCGTCCTGGAGCAGGGAGACCTGGTCGCTCTGCACCAGCTCCGGGCTCAGCGCGCCCTGGACGTAGTTGACCTGGTCGGTGATGACCTCGGCGATGGACTCGGACTCGATCATCGAGTTGAGCGCCTGGAGCGTCTGGTTGTCCTGGGTGATCGACTGGTCCGAGGTACCGGCCGAGGTGGCCGAGATGACCGCGATGACGTCGTCGATCACGCTCGTGTAGGCGTTGAAGGTGACCGTGAAGACGGCCGAGTCCTTCGTGACCACGTCCCGGATCGAGGCGAGGTCCTGGGCGCGGCCGAGGGCCTCGGCCGCTGCGGTGCGCAGCTGCTCGGAGTACGAGGTGTCCTGGGCGACCGACTCGGCGATCGGCGTCAGGGCCAGGGCGGCCTGGCTGGTGGCGTTGACCGCGTCCTCGTACTGCGCGTAGAAGGAGTTGTCGTCGGCCCCGGTGCAGGCGCCGTTGTCCTTCGCGTTGGCCAGACAGATCGCCGCGTCCTCGCGCTCCTGCTGAATCGTCAGCAGGAGGAGCTCGACCTGGCTTGCCGTGCCGGCCTGGAACCGGGCGTGCTGGTAGTGCGAGCGATCCTGATACAGCGTATTGACTCGGGTTGCCGCTACTCCGATGGCGATGATCAGCGGGAAACACACGAGCAGGAAGAGCCTGTTGCGCACGCGCCAACTGCGCAGGGAGAAGCGTCCCGGCTGAGCGGGGGAGGCGTCGCGGGCGTTCGGCGCGGGCGGTGTCGGTCCCTGGGGGCGACCGCGCCGCCGCTCCGACGCGGCCGTGTCGACTCCGGCGCTGCGGGTACCGCCGGTGGCGGACTCGCGGCGCGGGGTCACGGGTCGTGTCTGCACTTGCCCTCACCAGATTCTGGCCGTGTCCTACGGCACGGGGCGGCCTTCCCGGCTGCCCGCACGCGCCGCGGTGCGGCATCGCTCGACCGTTCGAGCGCAGCGCTCGACGGTCCGTTCAGGAAACGCATTCCAGCACAGTCTCGGTGCCCCAGCCAAGACGGGGATGCCACAATTCGGAATCAACGTGGGAACAGAGTTCATATTCAGGGATAAAACGGACGACTTTACCAGGATTTCACCGACGCGCCTGGCGAATTACCGACACCCGGTGGAAGACTGCACCTGGTCCTGACCGATCTCGCGGACCAGGGACGTTATAGCGCTGACGGAAAGTCGCCGCATCACGACAAAGCGTAGCCAGGGTCTGTAGCTATATACCCGAGTTAATTACGCTCGACACAATCCCCGACGAAGCGCGTACCGTTCCGAAACCAATCCGTGCTGTTTCCGGGCCAGTATTCATGGTCACCCGGAAGTGGATTAGCATGACGCCGCTCATACGCGACGACGAGCCCGACCCGAGAGGTTTGACATGCCCCAGCCCATCGGAGCCCCGTGGAGCCCGGCGCGGCCGACCCGCCCGCGTGCCCGGCGCAGAAGCCTCGGCGCTCTCGGCCTGTCGTTGGCTCTCGCGGCCGTCACGGTCAGCGCGTGCAGCAGCAGCTCCGGCTCGGTGGAGACCCCTGATCTGAAGGTCGGCTACGTCAACGGCATGGGCGCCGCGACGTTCCTGATCGGTATGAAGGCCGGCTACTTCAACCAGAACGGCCTGAACGTCTCGTACCAGGAGTACAACTCCGACGTGGACCTGTCGAAGGCGCTCAAGGACGGTTCGGTCCAGATCGGCCTCGGTGACTACACCTCCGTCCTCGACACCCAGGCGTCCGGATCCATCGCCGGCTCGGTGCAGGTCGTCGGCGAGGCCTACAGCTCCGGCGACGACACCATCGGCCTGATCGCCCGTGCGAATTCCGGCCTGGCCAACGAGCCGGCCACGACCGTCGCGGCGGGGATCGCCAACGCGCACGTCTCGGTGGGCGTGCCCACCTACGACAGCCCCGAGTACGTGGCCCTGGCCGCGTGGGCCATGTCCGAGCAGACGCCGCTGCAGTACAAGATCGGCACGGTGCACCCGGTCACCGGCGACCCGGACCCGGCCGACACGGCCAAGCAGATCATCAGCGCCGTCTCCTCCGGCGCGTACTCCACCGGAGTGCTCCAGGAGCCCTACCTGACCCAGGCGCTCGAGACGGGCAAGGTCGTGGAACTGGCCAACCTGTCCTCGGGCACCGCGGCCGACATGCCCATCAGCGGCTACTTCGCGCTGACGAAGTTCACCGAGCAGAACCCGAACACGATCGCCACCTTCGACGCCGCCCTGGCGCAGGCTCAGACGGCCGGCTCCTCGCGGGTGGCCGTCGAGGACGCGCTCGAGACGCAGTCGATGACCAACGACCTCGCGGTGACCGTGCAGTTCGGCAACTTCCCGAGCACGGTGGTCCCGGCCACGATCGACAACGTGCTCACGCTGATGAACGGCGCCGGCCTGTCCACCGGCACGCTCTCCTCCGGCACGCTCACCAGCAGCGGCACCACCGTCACGAGCTGACACTCCGGCACGAGCCGGACGAGCACCGAGGGCCCCGCGGCGACGCGGGGCCCTCGTCGTCTCCGGCGGTGTCGGGCCCGGCGGCTAATCTGAGCCTCGACCGTTCAGTGTCAACCGTCATCGTGGTTGACAGCATTTCGAGGAGCCGCCGCATGTCGACGCAGCCGACCGCCACCTTCACCGCACCCGCGGCGGCCGACCCGGGCGCGGACGGGGCCGACGCGCCGGAGCGGGACGTGCGCTTCCGCTCGGACGTCGCGGTCGAGCTGGTCAAGTCCAGCGCCGCCGACGCGGACGTGCTCTTCGCCGCGCGCGTGTCCACCGCCGGCGAGAAGTCCCTGGACGAGGTCGGCACGGACGCCGAGCGCTCCGCCGGCCTCATCAACTATCTGATGCGCGACCGGCACGGCTCGCCGTTCGAGCACAACCAGTTCACCTTCTACGTCTCGGCGCCGATCTTCGTGTTCCGCGAGTTCATGCGCCACCGCACGTTCAGCTACAACGAGGAGTCCGGCCGCTACCGCCGGCTCGAGCCGGTCTTCTACCTGCCCGGCCCGGAGCGCAAGCTGGTCCAGGAGGGCAAGCCCGGCCGCTACGTGTTCGTCGACGGCAGCGCCGAGCAGCACGCGCTGGTCGAGACGGCCACCCGCCGGGTGTGCACCGAGGCGTACCACGCGTACCTGGAGATGCTCGAGGCCGGCGTGGCGCGCGAGGTGGCCCGCGGCGTGCTGCCGGTGTCCATCTACTCCTCCATGTACGCGACCTGTAACGCCAGGGCACTGATGCACTTCCTGTCGCTGCGCACCAAGCGCGAGGACTCGACCTTCCCCTCGTTCCCGCAGCGCGAGATCGAGATGGTGGCCGAGCGGATGGAGGAGCACTTCGCCCGCACCATGCCGCTCACCCACGCCGCCTGGAACCGCAACGGCCGGGTCGCGCCGTAGCCGAGCCGTAGCCGGCCGTTCGCCCACGTACGCCCGGTTGATCGCAACCGGTTCATGCGACGTCCACCCCATCGGATGAACTGGGCGGTCGCAACCGTGACCGCCGCCTGCCCCGGTCGTAGTTATGGGCAGGACCCCGCCGCGTCGAGACCCCCCGAACTCGGCGCGGCGGGTGTCCCTCCAGCCCTCGTGGACCCCGTCCGGACCCGGCGGACCCGTCACGGCTCGCGCGTGCGCACGCGCGAGCTGCGGCCGTCCTTCGCCCCGACACTCCCGCCACCGCTCCCGCCGGGCTTTCGACGGTGTGCTGCCATCGGCCCGTCCGGTAGCTTTATCCCATGGCGTCCTTCACCAGCTCCGTGCCCTTCGGTCGCGTCGTCACCGCGATGGTCACCCCCTTCACCGCAGACGGCGGTCTCGACCTCGACGGCGCACAGCAGCTGGCTCGGCAACTGGTGGACGCGGGCAGTACCGGACTGGTCGTCAACGGCACCACCGGCGAGGCCCCGACGACCACCGATGCCGAGAAGAGCGCGCTGGTGCGCGCGGTACTCGAGGCCGTGGGCGACCGGGCCCGGGTCATCGCGGGCGTGGGCACCAACGACACCCGGCACACGGTCGAGCAGGCCCTGGCCGCCGAGGGCGCCGGCGCGCACGCGCTGCTCGTGGTCACGCCGTACTACAGCAGGCCGCCGCAGGCCGGGGTGCAGGCCCACTTCGAGACCGTGGCCGACGCCACCGGACTGCCGGTCATGCTCTACGACATCCCGGGCCGCACCGCCACCCCGATCGAGACCGAGACGCTGCTGCGGCTGGCCGAGCACCCGAGGATCGTCGCGGTCAAGGACGCCAAGGGCGACCTGGGCGCCTCGAGCCGGGTCATGGCCGAGACCGGCCTCGTCTACTACTGCGGCGACGACATGCTCAACCTGCCCTTCGCCTCGATCGGCGCGGTCGGCACCGTCTCCGTCGTCTCCCACCTCGTCGGCGGCGAGCTGACCTCGATGTACGAGGCCTACTTCGCCGGGGACGTGGCCAAGGCCCGCGACATCCATCGGATGCTGCTTCCGGTGTACACGGGTGTGTTCCGCACCCAGGGGGTAATCACCATCAAGGCGGCGCTGCGCGCCCTGCGTCGGCCCGGCGGCCCGGTGCGGCTGCCGCTGGTGGAGCTGGACGCGGCCGGCCTGGCCACGCTGCGCGCGGACCTGGCCGCGGCCGGCATCGCCGTCTGACCCTCCCCCGTCT
>NZ_JAGSOG010000388.1 GCF_018139695.1 Actinospica durhamensis
GCGCTCCTCACCCGAGCCGTCCAAGCCGCCGGCGCCGTGAACCCCCCGCACCTGGCACCACTCGCCAAAGAAGACGACTTCCCCCGCACCGAAGCGGGACTGACCGAACTGCTCCTCGCCGCGGGATTCACCGACGTCCACTGCACCACCCTGCAGTGGGACCACGACACCGACCACGAGGAGTGGTGGAGCGGCCCGGCCGCCGGCGTCGCGACGATCGGTCAGATCATCACCGGCCAGACAACCGAGACGATCGCCGACATCCACCGGCATTACCTCGCGCTGAGCGCCGAATTCACCACCCCCGCCGGCCGCCTCGCCCTACCCCACGCCGCCCTGCTCGCCTACGGCCGGGCGTGAGGGCTCGGGGTGGGCGGGCCGCTGCCACCGCGGCGGAGTTCTGACGTGGGCAACTGGGACACGTGGGTGGCAAGCCATCGGTACGATTCGGCAGCCTGGGCACAGGTCAGGGGCGACGAAGCCGACCTGCTCTGGGACCGGTTCGACGCCGCGTTCCGGATCCGCTCGAGTCTGTATGACGTCCCAGGGATCGACGAGCCGACACCGTCGATCACGTATGACCTCACCTACGAAGACGGAACGCGCGTCGAGCCGGTGTGGGTGAACCGCGTCGTCCTCGCCGCACTGCGCCGCGTCACAGGCGTCGACGACAGCGTGGTCGTGCTGGACTGGCGGCACCAGGGCTACCGGTGCCGACCGCACAGAATCCGAGACAAGGAGCCGCCCCACGAGACGTGGCCGATCGAGATCCATCCCGATCACGACTACTACGTCTGGCTGGCCGAGGACTTCCGATTCGGCACGTTCGGACACCCGTGGGAGCCCAGCCTGTGCGTCTTCGGCGAGGAGTTGCTCGCGGCCGTCGCCGAGATCGGCGATGAGGCGTTGGGGCGCATCCTGCGGCGAAACGGTACTCCGGCCCGCGTTACCGAGCGGGCGGAGTCGACCGACACCGAGACGTGAGTCCACGCCCCGTCGGTCGGGCGCTCCCAGGTCTTGCGCTCCCAGCAATGACGGACTGATCATGGCGAGCATGTTCTCAACGGGCTTCGCCTGGTTCGGTCTGGCTTTGGGCATCGCGCTCGTTGTCGAAGCCGCCGTGATCTTCGTGCTGCGCCATCGGCCGGAGAGCGCGAGTCGTCGTAGGGGTGGCGGGCAGGTGCCGATGTTGCTGTGCATGGGCGTCATGTTCACCAGCCGCAGCGCGGCAAATTTACGTGGATGGACCGGCCCTGGCATGACGACGGTGTTCGCGGTCGGGATGCTCGCCGCCGTCGCGACCATCGTGTTCGCGACTCGATCGCTGGCGTCCCGCGCCTCCGCGCAGCGCCGGGCTCTCCCGCCGTCGCAGCCGGAGTAGTCGGTCCGCCCCTCTGCTCGCCACTCGGCCGTGCCGAGTATGTCGCAGGAGCATGCGATCCGCGCGGAGTCTTATGTAGCGGGATTGGCCGGCTGAGGTGTGAGCGGCGGATAGTAGAGCACCTCGACGTACATGATGCGGCCGTTCACGACGTCGAGCACGATCATGCCGCTGCGGTCGCCGTCGCGGAGCAGGGGGATGTTGCGGTGGCCGGGACCGTATGCGCCATCGGGTTTGGGCGCGGTGTAGAAGCTCTGGCAGAAGTCGTCCCCGCACCCGCATTGGGCGACGATGCGCAGGTCGTGGGCGCAGACGGCGAGGTCGGTGTGTCCATCGCTGGTGAGGAGCGAGACGAGTTCGGCGGCGAAGGCGGGGAAGGTCTCGCGCAGGAGTGGCGGCTGATCAGACATCGCATGCATCCTGCCGCCTGGGCGGCCGGGTTGCCAAGGCATTTGGCTTCCGGTGCGGGGGCAGGTTGCGTGCGCGGGCCTGCGCTGCGACTGCCGACGCTAACCTGTTGCCATGCAGGGGCGAGGAAGGTCGAGTATTCGTGTCAAGGCGGGCGCGCCACCGCGCGTGTCCTTCAAGCCCGCCCCGGTCAGCCGTGATCGGGAGCCTGAGAAGACGTTGGTGCCCGTCGCCCCGCAGGTCGCGCACCGCCGCATGTGGCGGGCGATGGCGATCGTCGGTGGAAGCTGGGCGGCGGTCATGGCCGCGGACGTGATCGCGATTCGAACCGGGGTGCTGCCGCCGACCTACACCGCAATCGCGACCGCCGCAGGTTTCCTGACACCCGCCATAGCCCTGCCGATCTGGCACGGAATCTGCGGTGCGCCGCAGGTCGCCGCGCAGGACGGCCGGACGCTCGTCTCGGCCAGGACCCTCACCGGGGTGCGCACCATCGCCCCGGACGAACTGGTCTCGGTGCGGCGTTTCGAGGCGGCCTCGCGGGGCGGATCGACGGACGAGCTGCGTCTGCGTGACCGCCACGGACTGTGCCTCGCCCTCGACGCAACCTACGCTGACGCAGCGGTACGCCGCGCCGTCCTGATAGCGCCTCCCGGATCGATCAAGGTCTCCCGGCCCGCACAGTGCCGCCTCGGCCTGCGCCCCCGTCGCCGCGGTGTGAGGACCGCGCGGTTGATGCTGGGCGTCCTGTGGCTGTTGCCGGCTTTCGTCCCCTTCGGCCTGGCGAGTTGGGGGTTGGCGTGTCTGCTGGTCGGCAAGAGTACTTGAGCAGGGCCCTGATGCCGCGGCCCGCCCGAAAACCTTTGGACGATGCCGGGGCCGTCACGCGACACTGAGAGTTCTGACGGCGGACTACCGCTCAAATCCCTGGGCACGGTGAGGAGGGGGCGGTGATGGGTGTTTCCCGCGAAGACGAGGGCGAGGAGAAACCGGACAAGGGTTCGGTGATGCTCGCGGTGCGCTATTACCTGCGCGAGCTCGCCCGGCTGTGGCGGTTCACGGTGCCGGCCATGCTGGGGACGGCGGTGGGCAACATCGGCATCCTCTACCTCGCGCCGCTGCTCGTCGCGATGCTCGTCACCCGGATCGCCGGCAACGCTCATCTCACGCTCGGTGCGGCATTTCCCTATGTGCTCGGCTTCACCGGCATTCTGCTGGTCGCGGAAGTGTTCTGGCGCATCGGTATGTACTATCTGAACCGGCTCGACGCGCTCGGCATCGAGCATCTGTACGTGGTGGGCCTGGACGAGTTGTTCGCCAAGGACTCCGCGTTCTTCCACGACAACTTCGCCGGCTCGCTCACGAAGCGGGTGCTGAGCTTCGCGTCCCGGTTCGAGCAGACCGCGGACACGCTGGTGTTCGAGGTCGTGGGCAACTTCATTCCCCTGGCCTTCGGCTCGGTGGTGCTGTGGCGCTACGACCCGTGGCTCGTGATCGTGCTGTTGGGGATGATCGCGGTGACGGCGCTGGCCGTGGTCCCGATCATTCGCCGCCGCCAGGCGCTGGTGAACCTGCGCGAGGCGGCCATCGCGCGGGTCGCGGGGCATGTGGCGGACAGCCTGACGAACATGGACACGGTCCGGGCGTTCGCCGCCGAGGGGCGGGAGGCCGCCGAGCACCGCACCCGGGTCGCGCAGGCCAAGCGGCTGTCGGTGCGCTCCTGGGACTACAGCAACCTGCGCGTCGACACGTTGATCGCGCCGATGTCGGTGCTGACCAACGGCCTCGGCCTGCTGCTGGCGGTCACGCTGGCCACGGCCGGAGGCCAGGGGGTGGCGGCGATCGTGGTGGTCTTCTCCTACTATTCGAACGCGACCCGGGTCATGTTCGAGTTCAGCCGGATCTACCGCAATCTGGAAAGCGCGATGACCGAGGCCGCGCAGTTCACCTCGCTCATGCGCACGCCCGCGAAGGTGCTCGACCCGGTGACGCCGCAGCCGCTGCGGTCCCGGCCCGCCGAGGTCCGGTTCGAGCGGGTGACGTTCGGCTACAGCAGTGCCGTGCCCCTGTTCGAGGAGCTCGACCTGGCAGTGCCGAGCGGGGCCAGAATCGGCTTGGTGGGCCGGTCCGGCGGGGGCAAGAGCACGCTGACCAGGCTGCTGCTGCGGATGACCGACATCGACGCCGGACGGATCCTGATCGGCGGCCAGGACATCCGCGAGCTGCGCCAGGCCGACCTGCGCGGCCAGATCGCCTACGTACCCCAGGACCCTGCGATGTTCCACCGGTCGCTGCGCGAGAACATCGCGTTCGCCCGGCCGGGGGCCACCGAGGCCGAGATCCGCCGCGCCGCCGAGGCCGCGCACGTCGCCGAGTTCGTCGACGGCCTGCCGGAGGGTTACGACACGATGGTGGGCGAACGCGGCGTGAAGTTGTCCGGCGGACAACGCCAGCGCGTCGCCCTGGCCCGGGCCATCCTGCGCGACGCTCCGATCCTGCTGCTCGACGAGGCGACCAGCGCCCTGGACTCCGAGAGCGAGATCCTGGTCCAGGAAGCACTGTGGCGATTGATGGAAGGGCGCACCGCCCTCGTGGTGGCGCACCGCCTGAGCACCGTCGCCGGCATGGACCGACTCGTGGTGCTCGACCGCGGCCGGATCGTCGAGCAGGGCACGCACCACGAACTGCTCGCCGCGAAGGGCGCCTACGCGCGGCTCTGGCAGCACCAGTCGGGCGGCTTCCTCACCGAATCGCCGGAGACCTCGCCGGAGAACTCGTCCGCGGCTTCGCCCGAGACCTCGCCAGCGACTTCGCCCGCGACGGTGGGCGCCACCTGACCTGGGGCCGGGCCTCGTGGCGGCCCGGCCCACCGGCTTTGTCAGTAGCATGCGGTACATGCCGATACAGGATGAGCCCAGGTGGGATCCGCTCGACGCGCTGACCGAGGCCGACCGCGTCACCTTCTCGAATCCGTGGCCGCAGCTGTGTCCGCTCAATGTCCCCGGCCCGTTCTACACGGGCGAGACGGACAACTGCTGGACCGGCAGGATCCACGCTCCGGACCACATCATGTACGGCGGCACCTACTTCTCCGAGTACGTCTATCGCCAGCCGCACGACCCGGCCGCGGTCACCGCGATCGCGATGGCCGCCTTCGAGGATCCCTTCGCCGGCTACGGGTATGACGGCGACGCGCACTGGAGCCCGCAGGCGGTGCGCACGTGGTGGCGCGATCGTGACGAGGTGAGGCAGAGCGTGCTCGCGACCGTGTCCGTGCTCGAGAGCGAGGACGGCAGCGCGAGCGCCGAGGCCGCGCTCGGCGCACGCGTCTACCTCGACTATCTCGGCGGCGAGCTCGAAGCCGACCTGCGCAGGTACCTGTTCCGGCTCGACCAAGGCCACTACCCCGTCCGCGGTGAACGTCTTCCAGAGCTCTGAGCGGCCGGGCACAGCGCGGGGGCTTTTCCGGTGGGTGACCTCGACGGTTTCCGGGGGCCGTGGTAGGTTCACGGAACCTTAGCCGAACCTTCAAGGCGGACCTGTGAACAACCTCGGGCTGGTGAGCATCGGCAGCGCCGCGGCGGCCGCGGGGGTGCCCGAGTGGCGGCTGCGGTCCTGGGAGGCTTCGGGGCTGCTGACGCCGGCCCGGTCCGCGGCGGGGTACCGGCTCTACTCCTCGGCGGACATACGCCGGGCGGTCGAGTTGCGTGAGGCGTCGAGCAGCACGAACCGGCTCGGGGTGTTCGCGGCGACGGCGGATCAGAGGTCGACGCGCGAGACGGCGACTCAGGACATAGTGACGCCGGCCGCGCCGGGCCGGCAGGAGCGCGCGTCGGGCGCGGTAGAGGCGCGCAGGATGCGGATCCTGCGGCGGCTGGCGCACGCGATCAGGCACGTCGACGACCTCGGGCATGTGCTCGGCACCGCGCTGGAGAGTGCGCTGGGGATGGTGGACGCGGAGATCGGGGCGTTGTCGTACGCCGACATCTCCACTCAGCGCTACGTGCTGGCGGCTCAGCGTGGGCTCTCGCCCGCCTACGTCCGCGGTATCGACACCTGGAACCTGCACGAGGGGCTGGCCGGGGAGTCGTTCGGGCTGCGCGAGCCGCTCACGATCGTCGACCTGAGCACCAACAGCGCCGTGGCCAGGGACGTCGTGCACGCCGAGCGTCTGCGCGGATACCTGTGCGTCCCGCTGCTGCGCGGGCAGCGGCGTCTCGGGATCATCGAGGTCTTCGATCGGGAGCCGCGGGTGTTCTCGGCCGACGAGGTCCAGTCGCTGGAGCTGATCGGCGCGTCCGTGAGTTCGATCGTGGAGAGCCTGGTGCTGACGCAGGAGCTGAGCTTCCTGCGCGACGAGCGGGCCAAGGTGCTGCGCGAGTGGACCGTGCAGGCGCTGGCCACCGCCGACACGGAGCGGGTGGAGCTCGTGCGCGCGCTGCGGTCCGAGGCGAGCGGCCTGGAGGGCGGGGAGTACGGGGC
>NZ_JAGSOG010000389.1 GCF_018139695.1 Actinospica durhamensis
AGATGTGTATAAGAGACAGGCTCAGGGCTGAGATGCGTACCGCGTGGCGCGTCCTATCCACGCACCGCGATCTGCGGCTGGTGATGTCCGCCGGGCTCGTCTCGGCCTGCGGCGACTGGATTCTGCTGATCGGGCTGCTCTACCGGGTGTACGCGATGACCGGCTCGACCGTCGCGTCCGCGCTCACCCTCCTGTCGGCCGGAGTGCCGCAGGTGCTGCTCGGCCCGGTCGCCGGTGTGCTGGCCGACCGATGGGACCGCAAGAAGGCCATGATCTACACCGACGGGCTGCTCGCGGTCGGGCTGCTCCCGCTGCTGGCCGTGCATCGGCCGTCAGACCTCTGGATCGTGTGCCTCGTCCTCGTCTGGGAGGGCGCGGTCCAACAGTTCTTCACCCCGTCGCAGCAGGCGATGATTCCCCGGCTCGTGGCGGATGACCGGCTCGTCACCGCCAACGCGCTCAGCGGGCAGATCGGCGCCGTGGCCCGGCTGACCGGGTCCGCTCTCGGCGGCGTGCTGGCCGCGCTCGGCGGCCTGAGCGCGGTGACGCTCGCCGACGCCGCCAGTTTCGCGATCTCCGCGCTCCTGCTGGTCCCGATCCGCGCCGACGGCCGCCCGGCGCGTACGGTGCCGACCGGTCGGCGGCTGAACGTCCTGCTGACGGACCTGCGAGCCGGGTCGCGGCTGATCGCGCACGACCGGACGCTACGGGCACTGATGCTTTTCGCGCTGGCCACGAGCGTGGGCGAAGGCGTGTTCGCCACGCTGATCACCCCGTTCGTCGAACACACCCTGCACGGCACCAGCCGACAGTTCGGCCTGTTCGCAGCGGCGCAGGCGGTAGGCGGAATCGTCGGCGGCCTCTTGGCCGCGGGAGCGAGCCACCGCATGCCGGCGGCCCGCTTGCTCGGCTACGGGGCGCTCGCCTTCGGCGCGACGGACCTGGCGATCTTCCTCTACCCCCTCGGCTACGTCGCCCTGTGGCCCGCCGTCGTCGGCATGATCCTCGTCGGCGTGCCCGGCGCACTGGGCGCCGCGGGCATGACGGCACTGCTCCAGCGCGGCGTCCAGGACGCCTACCGAGGCCGGCTGTTCGGAACGCTCGGCGCCATCCAGGGCGCGGCAGTTTTGGTGGGCACGCTCGCCGCCGGCTGGCTCAGCCGGCCCCTCGGCATCATCCCGGTGATCTCGATCCAGGGCGCGATCTGGCTGGCAGCCGGACTCGCCGCGCTCCGCTGGCTCCCCGCAGCCGACCGCCGAACGCCTGACCGGATCCCGTCATCCTCGGTTAGGACGCCGCCGGACCCGGCAGTGTCCTGTTTCCCCGAGGTGAGCTGACTCAGGCCCCTTCGTCGGCGCTCGACGCGGGTCTGCCCCTAGAGTCCGAGCTTCGTGGCCACCGTGTCGAGCGTCGGCCACGGAGGGCCCTCGCGCAGCAGGCGCAGGAGTCCCTTGCCGAACAGCATCCCGTTCGGAAACTGGTCGCTGACGTCCCAACGCCACGCCGCGACCATCGCGAGAACGAGCTCGCGGCACTCGTCCAGCAGTTCTCGGTCGATGTTCGGGTAGTGCTCGCAGACCTCCTCGGTGACATGGGCGAGATCGAACTCGACGGGTCCACGGCAGCACGTCTCGAGGTCGATGAACAACGGGCCGTTCTTCGTGCTGAGCACGTTGCCCGGATGCGGCTCGCCGTGAAGCAGCTGCTCCACCGCGCCGCGCTCCTCGATCGCCTGTCGCAGGCTGCTCAGCCTGCCGCCGAGGAACACGCGGTCCGCCTCGGCGAGTTCCGGCGAGAGATCGGGGTTGGCAACGATCTCCTGCGCCTCCGCGATGCGATCCGTGAACCGCGGACTCGGCACGTCGACCTCGCGCATGCCCGCGTGCAACTGCTCCAGCGCCTTGGCGTAGTCGGCCGGCGAGACCTGAGGCGTCACGGGCTCGTAGTACGTCCACAGCGTCACCACGAAGCCATCGCTCGTGTACGCACGCGGCTCCACCCGAGGCTCCAAAGCGGCCACCGGCCATCCGGCCCCGGTAAGCCGCTCGGCGAGCTCGACTTCGAACTGTGCGACCTCCTGCCCCACCGGCGCGACCCGGGCGAAGACGTCGCACGGCGTCAGCCGCAGCGCCAGCTTGTTCGAGTTGTGTAGGACGATCGCGTCGTCGGCGGACAGATTGAGCGATGCGGCGATCGAAGTCGCAGCCGCGACCGCACGTTTGACGTCGGATATCTCCACCCGCGAATCCTGACAGAGATGAGCGGGGGTGGCGCGGGATTATCGGCACCGACCGCGGCCGGCCGTGGTCGTCGGCGCCGCCGGCCTGCGGCGGAACACGAAGGCTCAGTCGCCGAGCCTCGCCTCGACGGCATCGAGGTCGCGAACGGCGAACCGATGATGCTCCCACTCCTCCTCGAGAATCACGTGCAGACACGAGCGGACGGTTTCCGGGTGCTGCGGGTTGTGCGGGTTCTGACGCGCGGCGGCCAGCTCCTGCGGTGTCACCGTGGCCAGGAAATCACGCACCAGCGCCACCCGGTCGGCCCGGGCCTGGAGCACCTCGGCGTAGGTCGGCGTGTCAGCGGTGAAGACCGACAAGTCGAAGCCCTCGCCGCTGCCGACGTCCATCAGCCCGAGAGGATGGAACGGCTGCTCGAGCTCCCGGATCGCCCGACCCAGCCATATGTCCGTGGCCAGCACCAGGTGCCGGAGCGTCTGCGCGAACGACCACTCTCCGTCGACCGAGACGTCCACGGCGCCGGCCGGCAGCGCCGCAGCACGTTCGAGCGTGGCCGCCCAAGTGCGCTCGAGCGCGGCCCAGGCTGCCCGCAGGCCGTCGGGATCCTTGGCCCGCCGCTCGGCCCGGCCGGGGAAGCGCCGGTTGAGTTCGGTATCGACGAAAGGCGCCACGTCGACGCCGTTGACCAGGAGCACGGTCCCGTCCTCGAAGAGCCACGGGGCGTCGATGTCCGCCCCTGCGATGTCGACCCCGCGCATCACCACACCGGAGAGATCGGACTCGCTGAACCGGGCGCCCCTGAGGTTCACGCCACGGAATTCAGCTTTCCGCAGGTCGTCGGACTGACTGAAGGTCGCCATGAACTCCTCCTGGTCGAGTGTGGCCACGACTCGGAGCATACGACTGCCCACCGACAGTCTCGGCGAGCTCACCAGGGCACGACGCCCGCGTCATCGAAGAACTGGCCGGTCGGGCCGTCGTCGGGCAGGGTCGCGAGCTTGATGGCGATCGCCGCGCCCTGCGCGGGGGTGCGCAGGCCGCGGAAGCCGTTGAGATCGGTCGCGACGTAGCCGGGGCAGCCGACGTTGATCAGGATGTTCGTGCCGCTCAGTTCCCGAACGAACTGGAGGGTGACGGCGTTCAGGAACGTCTTCGACGGCGCGTAAGCCACGGCCAACGGGCCCGCCGTCTGCTCGGCAGCGGGTCCTGACTGCCGGGTGAGGGAGCCGACGCTGCTGGACATGTTCACGATCCGTGGTGAGGCGGAGCGGCGCAGCAGCGGCAGCATCGCGTTGGTGACGCGGATGACTCCGATGACGTTGGTCTCCACGACCGTTCGGATGGTGGCGGGGTCGACGCGGGTGGGCTCCTGCGGCATCTCGCCGCTGATGGCGGCGTTGTTGACGAGCACGTCGAGGCGCCCGGCCTGATCCTCGATCAGCCGTGCGGCGGCGGTCGCGCTCGAGTCGTCGGTCACGTCCAGCGGTACGCCGAAGGCGTCGACGCCGGCCGCGCGCAGTCGCTCCACCGCGTCCTTACGGCGCTGATCGTCGCGGGCGCCGACGCCGACACTCCAGCCGAGGGCGCCGAGGCCCGCGGCGATCTCGTAGCCGATTCCCTTGTTCGCGCCGGTGACCAGCGCAATCGTTCGTTCGCTCATAAGGACCATGCTGCCCGTGGACTCAGGGAGGTGTCCAAGACCGATCGGGTGGGCGACGATACCGTCAGGGTATGGATTCGGGGTACCGTGGCCGGATGGAGACCAGGGAACTGCGTTACTTCGTCGCCGTCGCCGAAGAGCTGCACTTCGGGCGCGCCGCGCAGCGGCTCGGGATCGCGCAGCCGCCGCTGTCCCGGGCGATCCAGCAGCTCGAACGCCGACTCGGTGCGGTACTGCTGGACCGGACCAGCCGCACCGTCACGCTGACCGAGGCCGGCTCGGTGCTGCTGACCGAGGGCCGCGCGGCCCTCGACGCGGTTGCCGCCGCCGAGCGCCGCACCCGCCGCGCCGCCCTCTGCGCGACCGGCCGTCCCGGCCTCGTCCTGGTCACCAAAGCCAACGCGTCCAGCGAACTGCTGGCGAAACTCCTCGACGCGTACGCCGCCGAACCCGTCGCGGTCCCCGTCGACGTCATCCTGTGCGGCCCGGCCGAGCAGGAACGCCTCCTGCACGAGGGCCGGGCCGACGTGGCGCTGCTACACCGACCCTTCGACTCGACGGCCGGGCTCCACACCGAAGACCTCAGCACGGAGGGCCAAGTGGCAGTCCTGCCGGCCGGACATCCGCTCACCGCTCGGACCCATGTACACATGGAAGACATCACCGGACTGCCGGGCCTGCCCCTGCCACGCTGGCCCAACCCCGACGGCACCTACCCACCCGGCCCCGGCCCGCAGGTCCGCGACCACGCGCAGTTGCTGCAACTCGTCGCACTCGGCCGGGCCTGTGCGGTCTCACCGGAGTCCTGCCGCGCCCAACTACACGGCGACCTCGCCGCCGTGCCCGTACTCGACGCGCCGAAAGTCACCACGGTGATCGCCTGGCCACCGCACAGCCGATCCAAAGCCGTCGCCGACCTCGTCCGAACCGCGACCCGGTTCCGGTAGCCCGCCGACGCCGTGGTCAGGTCCCGAAGCACGTGTTCCGGCGCATTCGTCCGGGTCTGGACCTGATCCGCCGTCAGTGTTCTCCAGGCTTTGACACACTCCGGGGGTCGGGTGATACTGGCGCTGTGCCTGTCGCTCATTTGTTCGAAGAACGGCCGGTAGACCCCACCGGTCGCCGCGCCGCGTTGGCGGCCGCGGTCGAGCGGCTGGCCACCCGGACGCACCATGTCCGCCCGCTCACTTCGGGCCAGGACCCGGCGGCCACCCCGTCGGACGACCTCCTGTCGGACGACGGTGCTCCCGACGCCCCGGATTCGAGCTTCGTCGCAGGCCAAAGCGCTATTGCGCTCCCCGCGTCTTTGGCTGCGGTGCCCGCTGACGCGCCGGTCGCACCCACTGCTCTTACCCCCATCGTCCGCCCTGTTCCCTCCATGCCTCACGCCTCGTCCACCGACTCCACTTCCCCCACCTCTTTCGCTTCTTCCGACGGCCGCGATCCGATCGCCCTGCTCGAGCCTCTGGCCGCGCTCGTCCCCGGCGGGGTTCGCCGCGGTGAGGCGCTGTCGCTGGCCGGGGCGCGTCACCCAGGTGGCGCAATCGGTGAAGGTGGCGCTGTGACGGTCGACTACCTCGCCCTCGCGCTGCTGGCCGGTGCGCTGCGGCAGGGCCTTTGGTGCGCGGCGGTGGGCGCGAGAGCGCTGGGCGGTGCGGCGTTGGCCGGGCTGCTCGGCGCCCACGCGGTGCGGGCCGGAGCCCTGCAGCGGCTGCTGGTGGTGCCGGAGCCGGGCGAGCGCTGGGCGGAGGTGTCCGCAGTGTTGGCCGACGGGGTCGACCTGGTGCTGCTCAGTCCGCCCGGAGCGGTCTCACCCCAGGTGGCCCGAAGAGTGGATGCCCGGCTGCGGCAAGGCGCCACGGCGGGGGAGCGGCACCGCGCCGCCCTGCTCGTCCTCGGCCCCTGGCCGAGCGCCCGCGCGGTGTTGCGGGTGGACCGCCTCGGCTGGAGCGGCCTCGGCACCGGCACCGGCCATCTGCTCGCCGGCGAAGCGGTCGTGACCGCCGAGGACCGCACTAGACGTGTGCGTACTGCCCGGGTCTGGCTTCCGGCCGACGAAGGTGGCCTCGCCCCCGCGTCCGCCGAGTCGATATCCGCCCCGGCCGCCGCGTCCGCCGATCTGGACTGGTCTCCGAGCCGGACGCGTCGGCTCACGGCAGTGGCCTGACCCGGCCACCGGCCCGAAGCCGGCGGATGGCGGGTTGGCGGGTTGGCGGGTTGGCGGGAGCGGCGGGATGGCGGGAGCGGCGTAGGTCTGCGGTGAAGGTGAAGCCGCGCCGGTTCACGGCGCAGCAG